>NZ_JRPL02000030.1 GCF_000765905.2 Helicobacter trogontum
GTCTTTCTTGAGTGTGTATTATAGATATTGTATAGTATAAATATAGATTGAATATAAGAATATAATCTAGTAATGGCAAATATTAATGTGTATTGTTGTATGTGGGTAAATCCATGTAATGGCATAATAGGTCTTTATGATTATATATAGTATTGTTGCTATACGCACAAGCAATTCCCCAACCTAGCATATACACTATGTACACTCCTGCCATAAACTATGCTACATGAATACAAATACCTCCTCTCCCTACTTTTTATAATTATACACCCTCCTCGCTAAGAAAATAGATTTTTTAGTAGGACACAATAGACAAGTTCTATCCTAATTCGGTATGCAACCAAAATTATGGTATGCGACATAGAGATACACAAAAATTATTTCTATGATTTATGAAACACAATGCTTAATAATCACAGCAGCTCTTCTTAATATTAAGCACCATATCTCTCATGGAACATGCAAGAAAGCAATGTGCATAAATTACTAAAACTCGTAAAACCATGTTATAAAACAAAATACACCCTATAAAAACATATTCAATCACAAACACACAAGCAAAGATGAATTAATGCTATGGTTTTCGTATGTCTTTAACATAACTGCATTAAACAAAAGATAGTTATTCTCCTTTTATATTCATAAAACCTTTGTTTATATTGGCAGTTATAGTTTAAAAGTGAGCTTTGTAACTTTAAAATACTAGCCATTTATCAACTACCTTACTTATTAGTTTTTTAAATATTTATATTTAGTTATATAAAACACTTAAAAAAGAGTAGCATGTAAGAAGTAATGCTTTTATGTTTTAATTTTTATATTACTTTAATATAGCATTACTCAATATTGCTCAATCAAAGTTTAAATGCTTAAACTAGCTAGAAAGCTAAACCTAGTTTTGATTATAATAAGGCAACCACAGAAGTATTTCTAGATTCACTCATACATACATGTAGATATACTTAAGCTTTTAATGTGTCTAAATCTTTTTATTTTTTAATCCTTAAACACTCTTTTTAACCTTAACAAACAATACAAATATAAAGATTAAAAGTAATTAAAGTATTTTATATATTCAGTTTTTTAATGCTAAGATAGATTTTACAGCATAGATTTGTAATGACAGCAGTAAATAAAAAACATAGCTAAAAAATAATTAAAAGTAGATAAAAGACAAAGTAAAAAGACTACAATAAATTCACACCTCAATAATTAGCATAGTTATGAGATAGCATGATGAGAATCTTTGATTATTATTTATGTGATAAGTAAGGAGGTTTATATATTATTCACATGAAAAGCAGAAATCTTCATATATGCTTTATTATAGCATAACATGAGTTTTTATGTATTCCTCATATATATAACACAATGAAGAAACTCCTACATAGTGTTCCTATGTCTCTTTTATATATAAATATCTAAAAGCTGTGCTAAGATTTTCTTACGTTCTTTGTAATACTTTTGAAAATTACATAATGTAATACAATACCTAAAAAGAATTATCTTAAAGTCTCATAATTCCTTAAGCAGTAAAAAATGCTAAAAGAAATCAATATAAGTATATATATAAAGTTTATTTAAATGTGTTTTACATTCCCTACATAATAACAACATATATAAAGATTATTTGAATGCATAACACCAATACATCTAAAAAAACTATTTTAAGAAGTATTTACATTTTTATATAAATAAGATATATAAACGCTTAGTCCAAAATCTAATATATTTAAAAAGAAACATTTAAGGGTTTTTTATTGCGAAGGTGTTTGTAAATGTGGGTTTAGGAGGCTACAAACACTCAAATAAGATAATATTTACAACCCATGTAATTATGGTTTATAATTACATTGTAGAAATGAAGCAAGAAGGAATTACTAATGGATTTTTTAGAATCGCTTAATACCGCACAAAGAGAAGCTGCTACGCATGTCGATAACGCCTTGCTTATACTTGCTGGTGCTGGAAGCGGTAAAACTAAAACTTTGACAACACGACTTGCCTACCTCTTAAGCATTGGTATTCCTCCACAAAATACTTTGACACTAACCTTTACAAATAAGGCAGCACGGGAAATGAGGGAACGAGCATTAAGACTTATAATATCAGCAAATATCCCTGTAACACATGCACCCCTACTTTGTACCTTTCATAAGTTTGGGCTACTTTTTTTACAGCGACACATACATCTATTATCCCGTCAATCCCTTTTCAATGTGATAGATGAGGATGATAAGCGTAAAATACTACGAAATCTAAAGAAAAATAATAAAAATATTGCAAAAGAACTAACACCTTCTATGCTTTCAGAGTCTATATCCTACTACAAAAATAATGCTGTATTGCCAAGCGTTGCAAAGCAAAGTGTAAGTGCAATAGATATGGAAATTGCAGTGATTTATCAAGACTACGAGACATATTTATGTGCCAATAATCTCGTGGACTTTGATGATTTATTGCTACTACCCTATAGAATCTTATATGAAAACGAAGCCTTATGTACACAAATGAGCAACAAATATCAATACATCATGGTCGATGAATATCAAGACACTAATAACTTACAGGTAAGTCTATTAAAGCTTCTATGTGCAGAACATGAAAATATTTGCGTGGTGGGTGATGATGATCAAAGCATTTATAGTTGGCGTGGTGCAAACATAGAAAACATCTTAGACTTTGATACCCAATTTAAAAACACAAAGATTATAAAACTGGAACAAAATTACCGAAGCACAGAGCAAATCCTAACAATTGCAAACAACCTTATAGCACACAATGCAACTAGACACAATAAAATTTTAAAAGCAACAAAGCCAAATGGTAAGCAAGTCCAGTATATAAAAAGCCATAACGACAAATTCGAAATGAAACAAATCGTCGATGCAATACAAACGCTTGTCGCCGATGGGGAGAGCTATAATGATATTGCAATTTTATTCCGTTTGAATGCACTAGCAAGAAATGTCGAAGAATGTTTAAATCGTGCCAAGATTCCATTTAAAATGATTGGCACTATACGTTTTTATGATCGACAAGAGATCAAGGATGTACTTGCGTATTTACGTTTAGCGTTAAATCTAGATGATGATTTTTCTCTAGAACGCATCATTAATCGACCAAAACGAAGCATTGGTGAAAAGACATTTGCAGATATTATTGCAGCAAGCATGCATTATGCGAGTATATATGCCGCATGGAAACAAGGAGCGTTATCATCATTAAAATGCTATGCAAAGTTAAATAGTTTTTTCACACTAATGGAATCTCTAAAGGAATGCTTGCAACTTCACCTCGAAGACATACCTCAGTTCTTCAAAACAAGAATAAAGCTTTATGCAGATGACTTGCCAACAAAAGATTCTGAAAACAATGAGGAACGCAGAAAAAATATGGATGAATTATTTACTTCTTTGCTAGACTTTATAGAAGAGTGCAAAAAAAACGGAGACTACTCTAGCAACGAGGAAATACTGCAAACATTCCTCAATGATATAACATTAAGTTCTAATAGCGACGTAGAGGATTATCACAGTGTACTTTGTATGAGTGTGCATAACAGTAAGGGGCTAGAGTTTAAACATGTTTTTGTCATTGGAATGGAACAAGGCTTATTTCCTTTAGAAGCAAATCCAGATTCTACTGATGTAAATATACGAAGTCTTGATGAAGAACGAAGGCTGGCATATGTAGCCTTCACCCGTGCAAAAGAAACACTTACAATAAGCTATGCAAAAGAAAGAATGTATCATGGTAAATACAGATATTTTGAACCATCACAATTTTTAGTAGAATCTGGTTTGGTTTCACGACTAAATGCTAAGCTCAATGACAATGAAATGAGTGAAAATGAGGGGAGCTGTGCTGTAGGCTTAAAACGTGGAGATTGTGTCCAGCATAAAATCTTTGGCTTTGGTCGAGTAGAATCTATACATGAGCTAGGAAACGACTCAAGTGCAATGGTAAACTTTGGTGGCACAAAGCGACGTATTCGCACATCATTTCTCACAAAGCTATAGGAGATAAATTGTGTTAAGGTTACTCATTAGATAACATAATATTTGCACACACTATAGAATCTAAACATGCGGCTCTTGTACATTATAATTTAACACAAAATTTTATAAAAAACCGATTTTTATCTGCTTATAAGGTTTGCAAGAACAGCTATTTATTTTTTATCTTAACTCATAGCTTTTTATGGTTTTATCTTCAATTTATGCGTTTTTTGAGCTTTTAGTATTGTAACTTGGCTAGAAATTTGCTACAATTACAACCTAGTTTTTAGGATACAATCACAGGGTACCAAACAAACGAGTAAAAAGGGAAAAATATGGAAATTATGCCAAATCCACAGGTCATGCTTGTCGTGTTTATAGTGTTCATGATTACGATGCTTATGCTTAATAAATTTGTATTCCAACCACTTTTTACCTACATGGATCAGAGAGAACAAAAGGTTACAAACGACTTGCAACTTGTAACACGTGAAGATAATGAGTTGCAACGCATCGAGAATGAAATCCATGAAGTTCTATCCAATGCAAAAGCACAGGCTTTCGCAGCCAAAGAAGAGCAAATTGAAGAGGCAAAAAAAAGTGCAAATGCAAAGATAGGACGCATACAAAATGAGAACCGGGAAAAAATGGATGCGTTCATGGCTAAATTGCAAGAAAATCGGGATTCTATAAAAAATGATTTACGCACAAATATTGGCGATATAGAATCTTTACTTACTACAAAAATTAGACATATTTAAGAATCTCGGCGTTAAAAAGGATGGTTATGCGATATATATATATGACCCTTACATGCTTCGTGTTGTGTGGTGTATCATATGCAAGCGGTGAAGCCCATGTAATGGATATTTCAAAAACTGACATTATAGAAAGACTGATAAACTTCGTTATTTTCGTGGCATTGATGTGGTATCTACTTTCAGATAAACTAAAAGCCATATTACAGGAGCGCACAAAAAGTATAGCAAACAGATTATCACAAACACAAGAAAAAGTAAATGAAATACGAGCAAAGAAAGAAAAAGCACAACAGCGATTAAAAGAGGCAAAAGAACAAGCCGCCGAAATAATCTCTACTGCCAAAAAAGAAGCAAATGCTTCCGTATTGCGCATAGAGGAAAAAACAAAAGAGCAAATTGCAAACTTATTGAAAGCCAACGAAGAAGCGATGGAATTTCAAGAGAAAATATTGCAAAAACAACTTGTTGCAGAGATTTTGCAAGAAGCATTCGTAAGTCCTGCTTTGACTCTTGAGACTAGAGATTATGTTGAAATCTTAGAAAAGAAGGTGGTGTAAATGCAGGAACATGTTGTAGCAAAAAAATACGCTAGAGCATTAGCTAGTGTTTGTGATACTGACAATATCACACAAGCGCATGACGTATATGCAAAAATAAACAGAATGTTTGCTATCCCTAAATTTGAAAGCATTGTTTCTTCGCCGATTATCAACAATGCAAGCAAATTAGAATTTTTAAAGTCTGTTGTTGATATTACGACAAATGCCCATGCCCAAAAGCTGCTAGAAATTCTTGTTAGAAATGATCGAATTTGTTTGTTGCCTTTTGTGGAACTTGAACTTAAAAAAATCATTGATAAGCGCCTTAACGCTTATCAGGCTGTACTTCATGTCAAGCAGGAGCTAAGTGAAGCTTCGCTGCTTAACATACAAGAAAAACTGGGTAGAAAATTGGGTACAACACTAAAGATTGCCCAGCACATTGATCCCACCCTAGATGGCATTAAACTTGAAGTTGCGGAATTGGGTATTGAAGTTGCATTCTTAAAACACAGGTTCACACAAGAACTACAAGATTTTATCTTAAAAGCAATCTAACAGAAGGAGACACATGGTTACCACAAAATTAAAACCCGAAGAAATAAGCTCTATTATTCGAGAAAAAATTGAGCAATTTGACCTACAGATCGATATTAGCCAAGTTGGCAAAGTTACAAGTTATGCTGATGGAGTTGCCAAAGTATATGGATTAAATGATGTTATGTCATATGAGATGGTTGAATTTGATACTGGTGAAAGAGGATTGGCATTCAACCTTGAAGAAGGTAGTGTTGGTGTTGTTGTGCTTGGTAATGGGAAAGGTATTAAAGAGGGAACAACTGTTAAGCGATTAAATCGACTTATGAAGATTCCAGTTGGAGAAGGTGTTATAGGGCGCGTTGTAAATACAGTTGGCGAACCACTCGATGGTAAAGGTGCTATAGAATCTAGCGAATACAGATTTATCGAACAAAAAGCACCAGGTATTATGCAACGAAAGAGTGTGCATGAGCCATTGCAGACAGGTATTAAAGCTATTGATGCGCTTGTTCCTATCGGTAGAGGACAAAGGGAGCTTATCATTGGCGATAGACAAACAGGAAAAACTACTGTTGCCATAGACACAATTATCAACCAAAAGGGACAAGGTGTTTATTGTATTTACGTTGCTATAGGGCAAAAAGAATCTACTGTAGCCCAAGTTGTACGTAAGCTTGAAGAACATGGTGCTATGGAGTATACAGTTGTAGTTAATGCTTCTGCAAGTTCAAGTGCAGCGATGCAGTACCTTGCGCCTTACTCTGGTGTTACAATTGGTGAATTTTTCAGAGACAATGGCAAACATGCACTTATTATTTATGATGACTTGACAAAACATGCTGTCGCATATCGCGAAATGAGTCTTATTCTAAGAAGACCTCCAGGAAGAGAGGCTTTCCCAGGCGATGTTTTCTATATTCATTCTCGTCTGCTTGAACGTGCTGCTAAGTTAAGTGATGAACTTGGTGCTGGTTCTTTAACTGCATTGCCTATCATTGAAACACAAGCGGGCGATGTTTCAGCATACATCCCAACCAATGTTATTTCAATCACAGATGGACAGATATTTCTTGAAACAGACCTATTCAACTCTGGTATCCGTCCTGCAATCAATGTTGGTTTATCTGTGTCTCGTGTTGGTGGTGCTGCACAAATCAAGGCAACAAAGCAAGTTGCTGGGACATTGCGACTTGATCTTGCTCAGTTTAGAGAACTACAAGCGTTCGCACAATTTGCTTCCGACCTCGATGAAACAAGTAGGAGACAACTTGAAAGAGGACAAAAGATGGTAGAAGTTCTAAAGCAGGGGCCATATAGCCCATTGCCTATTGAACGACAAGTAACTATCATTTATGCTGGTGCAAAAGGATTTTTAGATGATGTGCCTACAAGCAAAGTTGTAGAATTTGAGCAACAGCTCTACCCATTCATTGAAGCAAAATATCCAAATATTTTTGAAGATATAAGCTCCAAAAAAGCGTTAGATAAAGAAGTTGAATCTTTACTTAATACAGCATTGAGTGAGTTTAGAACGAATTTTGCAATTTAATTAAGGCATACTATGGCGAATGGATTGAAAGAGATTAGGAAGAAAATATCAAGCGTAAATAATACCAAAAAAACCACGCGTGCTATGAAATTGGTTTCAACCTCAAAGCTCAAAAAAGCTGAAGAAATGGCAAGAAGGGCTAGAGTGTTTGCAGATAAGCTAAATGAGGTTTTTTACGATATGATGTTACGTATCAAACGAAGTGGTTTGACAAATATTGACAGCAAATTCTTTAATAATACGGATTCTCATGATGT
Organism: Helicobacter trogontum; assembly: GCF_000765905.2. Lineage (GTDB taxonomy): Bacteria > Campylobacterota > Campylobacteria > Campylobacterales > Helicobacteraceae > Helicobacter_A > Helicobacter_A trogontum. Next base: position 7,648 of record NZ_JRPL02000030.1, read on the forward strand.
AAAGGTTGTAGATATTGTCTTTGTCACTGCAGATAAGGGTCTATGTGGTGGCTTTAATAGCATTACCATGAAAGAAGTTTTGCGCTTAAAAGATGAGTATGAAAAGAAAAAAATACAAGTGAGATTTCGTTGCATTGGTAAAAAGGGGTATGCGTTCTTTGCATTCAACAATATTCCATTGGAAGATAGCGTAGCAGATTTGAGTGCTTCACCAGATTATGAAAAATCAAGCAACTTTATTGGTGCCGTTGTTGATGATTTTTTAGCAGGCAAAACAGATGAAGTTATTATAGTGCATAATGGGTTTAAAAATCTGATCTCGCAAGAGCTAAAAAGTGTGAAAATTTTACCACTTATACCCAGTCAAGATACTCTAGAACACAATAATGGGATGTCTAGCGTTTTAAATATTTCCCCTGAAGATGAGGAGAATGTTATTTTAGATGAGTTGGCGAAAAAATACGTTGAGTATAATATGTATTATGCACTTGTTGATTCTCTAGCAGCAGAACATAGTGCAAGAATGCAGGCAATGGATGCAGCCACAAATAACGCTACAGAATTGGTAAAGACACTTACTATTTCCTACAATAAGGCACGGCAGGAAGCAATTACAACAGAATTAGTTGAGATTAATGCTGGCGTAGAAGCCATGAAGTAAATATATGAAAGGAGCTTTGAGCATGAATAAAATAGGTAAAATCACGCAGGTTATGGGACCTGTTGTTGATGTTGAGTTTGAAAATTATTTGCCAGAAATAAATGAAGCACTTGATGTGAATTACAAGTTCGATACAGAAGAAAAACAACTCGTGTTAGAAGTAGCCGCACACTTAGGCGACAATGTTGTAAGAACTATTGCCATGGATATGACAGAAGGGCTTACTCGAGGGCAAGAAGTTAAGGCACGTGGTGCAATGATTGAGGTCCCAGTTGGCGAAGAGGTGTTGGGTCGAATCTTCAATGTCGTTGGCGAGGTTGTTGATGGTGGTGAGCCAGTTCAAGCAACAACAAAATGGCCTATCCATAGGGAGTCTCCAAGTTTTGATAATCAAAGCACAAAGACAGAAATGTTTGAGACAGGTATTAAGGTTGTTGACTTACTTGCCCCATATTCAAAAGGCGGAAAAGTTGGATTATTCGGTGGTGCTGGTGTTGGTAAAACTGTTGTTATTATGGAGCTTATACATAATGTTGCATATAAGCACAGCGGTTATTCAGTATTTGCTGGTGTTGGTGAGCGCACAAGAGAAGGAAATGACCTTTATCATGAAATGAAAGAAAGTGGTGTTGTAGATAAAGTTGCACTTTGCTATGGACAAATGAATGAGCCACCAGGCGCAAGAAATAGGATTGCTTTTACAGGTCTGACAATGGCAGAGTATTTCAGAGATGAAAAAGGTCTTGACGTATTGATGTTTATCGACAATATCTTCCGCTATGCACAGTCTGGTGCTGAAATGTCGGCACTTTTAGGTAGGATTCCATCTGCGGTTGGTTATCAACCTACGCTTGCAAGTGAGATGGGTAAGTTGCAAGAGCGTATTACTTCGACAAAAAAGGGCTCTATCACTTCTGTACAAGCTGTTTATGTGCCAGCAGATGACCTTACTGACCCAGCACCTGCATCTGTTTTCTCTCACCTTGATGCCAAAACAGTTCTCAATAGGAAAATTGCTGAAAAAGGTATCTATCCTGCTGTAGATCCACTCGATTCTAGCTCTAGAATCCTTGATCCCCAAGTAGTCGGTGAAGAACACTATAAGATTGCCACAGGTATTCAGCAAGTATTGCAAAAATATAAAGATTTACAAGATATTATTGCATTGCTTGGTATGGATGAGCTCTCAGAAGAGGACAAACGTACGGTAGAAAGGGCAAGAAAAATCGAGAAATTCTTATCTCAACCATTCTTTGTTGCCGAAGTATTTACGGGTAGTCCAGGAAAATATGTAAGCTTACAGGAAACCCTCGAGGGCTTCAAAGGTATTTTGGAAGGTAAATATGACCATATACCAGAGAATGCATTCTATATGGTTGGCAATATCCAAGAAGTGCTTCAAAAAGCAGAGGATATGAAACAAGCAAAATAACAAGGAGCACTCATGCAAGATTTTCAACTCGATATTGTTACTCCTTATGGTGAGATTTTTAATGGAAGAGTGAGCTCTGTCTATTTACCAGGCAAAGAGGGTGAATTTGGGGTTTTGCCTGGCCATTGTGATATGTTAGCACTTTTACAAACTGGTGTGATTGACATTCGTTCAGAATCAGGTCATGACCTTGTTGCTATAAATTGGGGACACGCTTCCATAAGCAACAACAAAGTGAGTGTGTTGGCTGATGGTGCTGTATGTGTTCGTGGTGGTGATAGCAAGTTGTCAAAAGCACTAGAGCAGGCCAAGAAATTGCTTCAGGAGGCCTCAAGCGATACTTCTATGATCGCTGGTGCATTGCGTAAGCTTGAAGAAACAAGATAATGTAAAGAGAGTTAACAGCAATTTTCAAATATTGCAATAATATAATGCACGTAGCTGGCAGGGCTACTTTTCTTACCTATTCTATTAATTTCTCCTTATTCGTAACCCTTGGCGTTAGATCTTCGTACATTTATGGTCCATAACGTTTTTACACCATAAAACATAAAAAATCATTAATTAACATCACACTTATTGCAAAATGGTACCATATTGCTTAATTTGCATTTACTCTTTTGCCAGGGCGATTATGCTCATACATATTTTATCTTCAAATATAGCATTGAGACACATACAGCTTTTCTCATATATCATCTCTATAAATTTTTAAAGCCTACAGACATAATATTGAGATTATAATGCCTGACACGCTAATAAATTGAGGGCTTATATTTTCACATCCATCTTGTAAGTTCTTGTGATATGAGTAAGAATCAATTACTAGCTCTTTGTAATTCTAATCCACTTTTTCACTTCTTTATACCCTATTTTATCTTTCTGTTTATCTATTGCTCTAAATGATTATAGCTATTACAAATTCTTATTATTAAAAATTTATAATAACGCAATTAATATGTATTTATGAAAAAGGGGTGATCTCCTCCTAGTCATCTATCTATTACACAGTATACTAATCCATTTACTTGAAAAATTACAATATCCTTATACTCAAAAGTAATTATACTTATCTGTAAGTTCTCCACCATTATAATCTCACAAAGGAAAAATTATAAACTTATTTTATATTTATGTGTTAAATTACTCTAATTATTATCGAAGCAAAACAAAATCTTAGAAGTTCCTCTCTTAAAGCAGAGAAATTTCATGCCCCAACACTACTATTTTAACCTATGACTACAATATAATCTCTCTACCACAGATTCTTGCCTACAAACAATAATCAGCAAAACCCATCGGTATAACAACATAATTTCAGACTAAGCCTGTCTAATCAAGGTTAAACATTAACATTTTCTACATAATGAATGTATACATCAAAAGATTTGCTTAAAATTGTAGAATCTAGTGAGAATTTGCTGCGTTACAATAAAACTATTAACTAGCGGAAGTTATATGACATATCCCAATCCTCACACACCTGAAATAGAAATCCAACATGCAAGAATCTAAGACAAAAAAGACAAACCACAATGTATATGGAAAGATATCCTCCATATACATATGGCTTGTAAAACAAAATAAAATAAAAAAATTTATCTCTTTGAGAATTGTGGGCTTCTTCTAGCCTTACGCTTACCATACTTTTTACGCTCTACCACTCTTGCATCGCGTGTAAGCAATCCAGCACTCTTGAGCTCCTTGCGGAATGCATCTCTATCGAAATTATTCAAAGCCTTTGCAATACCACTGCGCAATGCTTCAGCTTGAGCAGAATAGCCACCACCAAGTGTAATGGCATAAATATCCACTGATTTATCCTGCTTTGTAAGCACAAGTGGTTGCATGACCTTCATTTTAATAGAATCATGCCCACCAAGCCATTCATCTAATCCCATATCATTAATTGTAAGTTTACCTGTCCCACTGCTCAACCATACTTTCGCAATCGCAGTTTTTCTTTTTCCTGTTGCATAAACCTTGCTCATCATATTCCTTTATTATGCTTTTTTAGAATCAGCCACTTGAGCTGTATGTGGATGTGTAGCACTTGAATACACTTTTAACTTTTTAATCATAGCGCGACCAAGACGTGTCTTTGGCAACATGCCTCTTACCGCGAGTCTGTAAAGCTTCTCTGGTTGCTTTTCAAGCATTTCTGCCAAAGTCTTGGACTTTGTACTACCAAAATAACCTGAATGCGTAAAATATTTTTTATCATCAAGTTTATTCGCACCATTAAATTGGACATCTTTTGCATTAATGATAACAACAAAATCGCCACAATCCGAATGTGGCGTATAACTTGCTTTATGTTTACCTCTTAGTAGCGTTGCTGCTTCAGCAATCAATCTACCAAATACCTTGCCTTTTGCATCAAGGACAATCCAATCTCTTTGGATTTCCCCCTGCTTTGGTGTTTTAGTTAGTTCCATGATTCGCCCTTAAAACATATAAAATATTGTTTAGAAACAGAATTCTAGTCATCATTTACTTAAATATAGCTTAATTTAAGTTATATTTAATATTTATTCTCGTGAGTATAGCCTAATATTATGGGGCAATATGACTATTTCTATAAATCAATTTACACATAAATTAGTTGTCAAGATATAAATATGCAGTTTTGTAACATGTGTATATTTGCAATATCCATAATACATAATGTGCTAGAAAAATGTTTGAAAAAAAGATACAATGTAATCAATCTAGGGGTGTTACTGTGCGACTTAATACAGAATTCATGTTGCACAAATATAGCATTGCTAGACTTATAAGCTTTAATTTATAGAAAGGACTAACATGAGTAAAAACACAGTAACACTCACAAATAATGAGACTAATGAAAGCTTCGAGTTTGATTTGATCAATTGCACAAGGGGTCCAAAGGCAATTAATTTTAGCAAACTGCATGAAACAGCGGGACTTTTCTCTTATGATCCTGGATATGGGAGTACAGCAGGTTGTGAATCTACTATTAGTTATGTTGATGGTAAAGAGGGGGCATTGCTTTACAAGGGTATTCCCATTCAAGACTTGGTGGCAAAATATAGCTTTACAGATGTGTGTCGTTTGCTAATCACTGAAGAGGGTTTACCAAAAAATAAAGAAGAATCAGAAGCTTTTGATCTTGAATTAAGACATAGGGGTTTTTTACATGAGCGACTAAAATCTGTCTTTACAGCATTTCCAGACAAAGCACACCCCATGGCTACACTATCTGCACTTGTAAGTGTTTTGGCAACACTTTATTATGATCACAAGGAGATGGATGACGAAGATGACTATCAGATGATGGCGAGACGTATCATCGCAAAAACAGCTACAATGGTGGCTTTTTGCTATCGTCATAGCGTTGGAGCACCTTTTATTGAGCCAGATATTTCCAAAAGTTATGTAGAGAACTTTTTATATATGTTGCGAGCCTACCCGCATGGCAGATTCAAACATACACTAAAAGGGGAAGACAGCATAGACGCAGTAGAAATTGAAGCGCTTGATAAAATTTTAACACTACACGCAGAACATGGGCAAAATGCCTCCACCACAACCGTGCGAAATGTGGCTTCGACAGGTGTTCACCCTTATGCGGCAATTTCTTCAGGTATTGCAGCACTTTGGGGACCAGCTCATGGCGGAGCAAATGAAGCAGTCTTGCAGCAGTTGCGTGAGATTGGTGATGTTAAAAATGTAGATAAATATGTTGCTAGAGTGAAAGACAAAAACGATCCATTTAGGCTTATGGGCTTTGGGCATCGTGTATATAAAAATTACGATCCACGTGCAAAAACACTAAAGGCACTAAAAGATGATCTAAATAAACGTGGTATCAAAATGGATATGCGTTTAAGCGAAATCGCAGAAAAAGTAGAAGAAGTGGCACTTAGTGACTCTTATTTTATCGAACGCAAACTATATCCAAATGTGGATTTTTATAGTGGTATTATTTTGACAGCATTGAAAATTCCAACAGAGCTTTTCACACCTATATTTGTTTTAGGTAGAATGCCTGGTTGGTGTGCGAATTTAATAGAGCATGTAAAAAATCCATCAGTTCGAATCACTCGTCCAAGACAAGTGTATTTGGGTAAATAATACGACAAGCCTTGTTTTGCTATCTTAGCAATACTTATTAAAAGATAAACACGGGCTACATGCAATATGTGAATCTGTGATTAGTTTAAATCACAGGCGAGTTCACAAGATTTCACAGAAATTTTATTCCTAATCCACTAAACCACCAACCAACCACAACAATACCAAAGTAAATAGATAAATCTCAAGCATTATGAAATCCAAATATACTAAAACATAAAATATTTTGCCGGACATAGTAAATATATACTTTGAGATAAATATTGGGGGAGTTGTCATGCTGGAGGATAAAATTTTTGAGTTAGCACAACGTGTAAAAACACAAAAAGACAATATCAAAACAGAGGAAGCCACAAAGCACAGCTTTGTGCTGCCTTTTCTTAGTGCTCTTGGGTATGATGTGTTTGACAATCATGTGATTGTGCCAGAGTTTATTGCAGATATTGGAACAAAAAAGGCGAAAAGGTTGATTATGCGATCTTAAAAGATGGCAAACCACTTGTGCTTATTGAAGTTAAAAACCATAGAAAAAAATTAAATAATCACAACAACCAATTAGTGCGTTACTTTAACGTTGTGTCTGATGCAAAGTTTGCAATTCTAACAAATGGTATAGAGTATCGTTTTTTTCTCTGATTTAGATAATGGTAACATTATGGATCAATAACCCTTTATGATTTTTCATTTAGAAAACATTAAACAACGCGACTTAAAAAAGCTTGAAAAATTTACAAAAGAGCAGCTTGATATAGATTCTATAGTGCAGTTTGCAAGCATTGCAAAAAGTCATAAACAGATTCAAGAAATTTTCAGACAACAAGTAGAGGATCCAGATGATGATTTTGTAAAGTTCTTTGCAACCAAAATAACAACAAAATGCATGACCGAGAGCATCATCAATGAATATAGAACCTACACTAAAAAAGCCTTGCATGGAATTATCAATGATTTAGCAAATGAGAAAATCCTAGCAGTTAAAAATTCTCTCTCAAAAGATGAAAGGCAAGATGAAGTAGAAACAGATGAGAGTGAGGAAGAAATTGTTGTTACTACAGAAGAAGAACTTCAGGGATTTTATATTGTTAAGTCATTTTTTGCAGAATCTAAAAATTTTGACATCGAAAGAATTACATATAAGGATACTTTTAGCTATTTTGGGATCTTGGCAGATAATAATTTAAGAAAATGGTTTTGTCGGCTACGGTTTAATGGTAGCAAAAAATTTATTACTATTCCTACAACTGAAAAAGATAAGCGTATAGACTTAGAAAACATAAGCGATCTTTATCGACACAAACAAGAGATTCTAGCAGCTTTTACGCTAAAAACAAACGAACCTCTGACATAAAAACTCACTCTTCTCTCATGTTTACACTGGCTATGCATGGATTTTATTACGTAAATATGAGACAATCTCGTGGCAATGCAATATTGCATATTTGATTTTTTTCTGCTTTAATTCTGTATTGCAAAATCCACAAAAAGGCATGTCGTGGTTATATTAGGTAGCACTGGTAGCATAGGCGTAAACGCACAAAAAGTTGCAAGGCAATTTAATGTGACAATTGAAGCACTTGCATGTGGTAGTAATATTACACTCTTGAATAAACAAATTAAAGAGTGTAACCCAAAATTTGTTGCTATTGCTGATGAGAGATATCTTGATATGTTGCAACCACAAGATAGTGTCGTCTTTGTTGGTGAAGAAGGTATTTGCAAAATGCTTGAAGCTTGTGAATCAACAAAGATTCTCAACGCGGTTGTTGGCTATGCTGGTCTTAGCTTTAGTCTTAAAACTATTCAGCTAAAAAAGCAACTTATCCTTGCAAATAAAGAATCCCTAGTTATCGCAGGACATTTGATAAAACAAAATGTTATGCAGTATGCTAAACTCATGGAATCTAATATGTGCAAAGATTCCAATACAACAAACCCCCATTTAAACAACAATGTATCTACAATAAAAATGCAAAGAAATTTTATGCTAGAGCACATCTTCCCTATTGATAGCGAACACTTTAGTCTTTGGTCACTACTTGCCATATTAGACACTAAAGAAAGATCAGATGCTATATATTACAAAGGTTTTAAGAACCTCTATATTACAGCATCTGGCGGTGCATTAAGAGATTTCTCGCTGGACAAAATTTCTCATGCTACATTAAATGATGTATTAAAACACCCAACATGGAATATGGGGCAAAAAATCACAATCGATTCGGCAACACTTGTAAACAAGCTTTATGAAATTTTGGAAGCCTATTGGCTTTTTGATACAAAAAACATTCATGCTTTTATTGAGAGAAGTTCTCTTGTGCATGCTTTCATTGAATCTAGCAACAATGCATTACATGCAAGCATAAGTCATGCAGATATGTGTTTGCCCATTGCCTATGGTATAGATAGATTCCAAGCACAACATACTTTTTGCATAACACCGCTTAGTGTGAATGATTTTGCAAAAATTAACTTTCAAGAAATAGACATAAAGCGTTATCCCTTATGGGCATACAAGGATCTTTTGCTAGAAAACCCACATTTAGGCATAGCCCTAAACTCTAGCAACGAATTGGTCCAAATGTATTTTTTACAAGAAAAAGTGCCATTTTACGCATTAGCAGAAATTAACATGCAAGTATTGGATAAAATGAAAGACATCAAGAGCCCAAATACTTTAGAATCTATCCTTGCATATAGACAAGAGGCGATGGCTTTAAGCAATTTTTTCATAAAAAGCCTAAAACAAAGATAAAAGTTATTAAAGATATGCTACACTCTTAATATCAATTTTATTCTAAGAGGTTTTTCATGGAACAGATAAAGATTTTAAAACAACTTCAGGCCGATTCGCTAGTTTTCTTTACAAAAACGCACAATTATCATTGGAATGTAAGAGGTAAAGATTTTCCACAAGTTCATGCTGCAACAGAAGACATTTATAATCAGTTTGCAAAGATCTTTGATGCCTTAGCAGAGCGGATTATACAACTTGGCGACACTCCATGTGTGACATTAAAAGAAGTGCTTGACAAAGCAAAGATTAAAGAAGAAAGTAAGACTAGCTTTAAATCAAAAGAAATATTAGAATCTGTTTTGGAAGATTATAAATACTTCTTGAAAGGCTTTAAAAAACTTTCAGAGGCGGCTGCTAAGGACAATGATACGACGACGCAAGGACTCGCAGATTCACAAGTAGCACATTTAGAGAAAGCAATTTGGATGCTTAACTCGCAACTTGCATAAGTGGGTTGTATGTGCCTTACTCCATCAACAAGCAAACTTTCACAATGCAACAAGGTATCGCTGAAGATGTTACAAGAACAGATGATTCTGATATGCGTATATCAAATGATGAAAAGGAAGAGCTTGTAACCTTTGATGAAAAAAAAGAGGGGATAGGGAAATTAAGTCTTTTCATGGCGTTTTTCATTCTGCTTGTTATCATGGGTATTTTTGTCCCAAAGATTTTTATTTCTAACAATATTTATTATATAAGCCGTGATATCGCAAGGCTAAATGCTGAAAAAGAGCTGTTATATGAGGAAAGATTGCGATTAAAAAGGGAAATAGAAATTATCAACAATAAACACTTAATGCTAGAATTGGGGGCAAATTAATGCAAGATATATTTGTATTTGGTGGTGGTGCTTGGGGGCTTGCGTTAGCATTTGCATTCAGTCAGAAAAATCGTGTTTTCATATTATCACGAAGAAAACTTAATCTTATACGATATGACACTAGTATGACTCAAGATTCTAGCATTACACCCTATCAACTCGAATATGATGATTTTTTATCATGCTATAAAAATTCTAACAATCCGCTTTGTGTGATTGCCATTGCGAGTGCTTTTTTACGTGATTTTATGGAAAAAGCAAATTTTTTATCATCTGTGCGTCATGACATGCAAGTGCTTGTCGCAAGTAAGGGTATAGAGCAAGGAAGTGGTGCATTTGTTAATGAAATCTTAGAACAATATTTTAGAGCCGATTCCATGTGTTATCTTGCTGGACCTAGCTTTGCTAAAGAAGTTATGAAAGGGCTACCTTGTGCATTAGTAATACACTCAAGCAATGAAAATCTAAGCAAAAGATATGCACAATGTTTTCCTGATTTCATTAAAACTTATGTGCAAAATGACGTCATAGGCGCTGAAATTGCTGGAGCATATAAAAATGTTATCGCCATTGCTGGTGGGATTTGCGATGGCTTAGAGCTTGGAAATAATGCTAAGGCGTCATTACTATCACGCGGACTTGTTGAGATGGCACGTTTTGGTGCATTTTTTGGTGCAAAACAAGAAACTTTTTTAGGGTTGTCTGGTAGCGGAGATTTATTTCTTACCTCAAATTCCACTATGTCAAGGAACTATCGTGTAGGGTTTGGACTTGCTAACAATAAATCTTTAGAACAGATACTAAATGAGTTGGGTGAAGTAGCAGAAGGTGTATATAGTGCCAAATCAATCGTTCAAATTAGCAAGAAACATAACCTCTACACGCCAATAGCTTTTGAAGTGCAAGCTATTTTAGAAGGCGGATCAGTGCAGTCTGGATTAAAAAACTTGCTCTCAAATAAACGAAAGTAGTTTTATCCTGCTATACTTTTTTAGGCAATATATGATTAAAACAAAAATAGAAGAGATTAAGCCTTGGCAACACTAACATCACAAAACAGAATAATACCTTAAGACATAAACTCACACAAAACACAACATTATATATAACCCAAATTTGCTATAATACAAAGATGTATC
>NZ_JRPL02000031.1 GCF_000765905.2 Helicobacter trogontum
TCGTCTTGAAGGACAATATTTTTTATTATAATAAAGAAAATGGTAGCTTTATTGAAGGAAAATGGGTTAAAGGAGAATGGCGTGCTGACAAATAAAGAATTAATTGAGCGAATGAAAGATATGGTCGACTTAGCTGATGCAAGTTATGCGATGTTGTATTATGTTTTTGAGAATAAGGATTGGTAGTGTTAAGATTTAAAGAGATTTTTACAATTAAGAGAATCTTAATATTCCTAATATCTTTATTTTTTATATTATTTTTTATAGGTGGGTGTTCGACAATATTTATTGACCCAAAAATATATTTTGGATACTACCTTTGCAATAAAAATGGTTATCAAATTATTTATGATGAAGATTTATATGAGAAATTAAATAAATTTGATACTTATACAGGCAAAGAAATTATCCCAGAGGACTTAAGGTATATACGGGATAACATACAAACAAAAATAAGTTCGACTAATAAAATTATACTTTCTTTGGTAGAAAAACAATATGAATTATATTTTGATAATAAATTAGTAGGAGAAAGTCTAGATTATGGTATGTCAGCATATAAAATTGAACCTAGAGGTGATGAGGCTGGAGGAACATTTAGTTTTATTCAAGAGTTGAAATTAAGATGTAAAATAGATAGAAAATTTATGAAAAAGGCAAATGTGAATGACAAATAAAGAAATGATTAATAAATTTAAGACTATGCAGAGGTAGCTGATGCAAGCTATGCGATGCTAGACTTTGTGTATGAAAGTAGGAAATGATAATGCTAAAAGTTAAGCAAATATTTACACTAAAGAGAATCCTTATCTCCCTAATATCTTTGTGTGTGATATTATTCTTTGTGGGCGGATGTTCGTTTAGACTTATGGATTGGCAGTGGTATCAAGTTAAGAATTTGTGTAAAAAATGAGAGTGGGATTTATATAGTCAATAAGGAATTATATGAAGATATGATTACACATAATCTACAAGATAACAAATACACACGCAAGATGGAGGAATTTAGTAAAACGGTGTATGAGCGTTATCAATCAATAAATAGTCGTATTTATAAACTTGATGACAGAAAATATTATTATTACGATATGACCAAAAATAAGAGTTATGTAGTTTCTTTTGAAAGAAACTTTGCATATAAGAATTATGGTATATTTTTGACAGGAGATGAAGGCAGAGGTTTTGAAATGAAAAGCTCTGAGATATTGGAATGCTTTAATAGAAACAATACATTCTTGGTGAAGGAGTAAAAATGGCAACAAATAGAGAACTAATAAAGAAATTTAGAGATTATGCGGATTTAGCTGATGCTTCGTATACGATGTTTCATTATGTGTATGATAATAAGGATTCTATATTCAAATCTAGGGAATATGTATGAGAATGATATATTTAATCTTTAAAATCTTGGTAGTAATACTTATAGTAATACTTGTATTTAGCGGGGGTAATACACAATTTCTTGACCCGCAATACTACAAGCTTAGAAAACTTGAAAACGATACAAGTGGATTATATGTGCTTGATGAAGAGTTGGATAGAGAGGCAAGGAGAATAGGAGTGGGCAAAATCCTACAAAATGGATATAAAGTAATTTATGAATATGAGGCTGATATAGATAAAATTGATAGCAGAATAAAAAGTGGGAAACATTTAATATATTCTTATGTTGATGGGAACGGACAAAAAAATATTATAAGTTATTATTTATGTTATAAGTATGATACCTATGCCTTATGGCTGATTGGTGATGAAGGTGGGGGATTTAGATTTAAAGGTGGCGATGAATCTGTATGGCTTTGTAATAGGGATAATGTATTTTACTACAATAAAGAAACAAATACTTTTATAAAAAAGGATAAAAATGACAAATAAAGAAATGATAACAAAATCAAGGATATGGCAGAGGTAGCTGATGCGGCGTATGCAAGATTGCATTATGTGTTTGAGAATATGTAATGAATATCATTAAAAAATACTTCACACTGAGGAAAATTATAATATTTCTTGCGGTAGTATTTGTAGTTTTATTTTTCGTTGGTGGGTGTAGCTTTACATATATGGATTGGCAGTATTATGTGGCAAGGGATATGTGTAAAAATGAGAGTGGATACTACATCTATGATGAAAAGCTATATAAGGAGACAGAAAAAACAAATTATAATGCTCATCTGTCAAATGGTTATAGATTACAATTAAGAAGCGGTTATGGATTATATGAAAATGAAAAAATAATACCTACAAAATATAGCAGGATTATTCAATATATAAATTATGAATATTTCTATATAGACAATAATGGTAAGAAAAATCTCATTTATCAAGGAATAGATATTGGATACCATAACTATGGCTTATGGTTAAGTGGCGATGAGGGAGCAGGATTTGGACTGAATGAGCACAAAATATTAACTTGTGGCTTCAATACGCATTTTATACTTAAGGATAACAAATGGCAACCAATAAAGAAATGATTAATAAATTCAAAGATTATGCAGAGTGTGCGGATGCGGCGTATGCAAAATTGCATTATGTGTTTGAGAATATAGACGCTTTTTTTGATTCGGATAAGTGGAACGAAGCAGATGACATAAGACTTGGGAATCAAACAAAAGAAAACGATAGATACCTAAATGGACGAGAAATATTGCCAAGCTCAAACACCGCCTATGCCCGCTGTATCGAAGCACGATTTATGCAAGATGTCGTGATAGAAAAGGGAACTTTCAAAGACACTACAATCAATAATGACCCTAAAAATGTCTCTGCCACTGCTACCCTCTCCACCCGCACCAAAAACTTCGTCAATCGTTTTAAGCTCCTCCACCATACTTCTTTAGAGTCTTTCTTTAGTCAATCAGGTTTTAGTGCTACTTTATTTTATGATACAAAGGCTACTTCTAAAGATTCAGAATATATCTTTGCCATTCGTGGCACAGAGATAACCCTTGAGGATTTATCCATTGATATAACCCTTGCTAGAAATGGTATCCCTATGCAGTGCTATGAGTTAGCAAGATTCTATGGGGAGCAAATTAAAAAGCATTTAGATTATAAACAAAAGCTAATTATTGTAGGACATTCGCTAGGTGGGTATTTAGCTCAAAGCTTTTGCTTTATGTATCCTGATAGAGTAGCAGAACTCTACACATTTAACTCTCCCGGATTACTTGGAGCTTGGAATAAGGACTTTATCGATAATCTTTTGAGTGGTTTTGAGACTGCTACCTATGCTGTTGGTGGTGTAGGTATCGCAAGAAAAATAGGCTTTAAGCTTTTAACAAAATCGCCTACTACTTTAAAGGTTATGGCGGTTTTAGGGCTACTATCTTTAACGATTAATATCAAGTATGCGACTTGGATACCAAAGGAACTACAAAAATATAGTGGCATTATTAAATACCTCATTAAAAATATAAAAGATTCAGAATCTAGAGAGGGCAAGTATATGCCCTATCCACTAGACAAAAACAACCACTATCACATAGAAGCCACAAATCTACTTGACTTTGAAAAACATATGAGTGATACAACCTTTTATGTGAATCTTATCCAGCATTTAGGCACAGATATAGCAGGGAATTATTATCCTATCTATCTTGGGAATGAGTTATCAAACTCACATTTCTTAGCCCCAATGCTAAATGTCCTTTACTTCTATTCCTATCTTTTAGAATTAGATTCTAATTACGATAAAGTCAAAGATAAAAGCCTTAGTGAGTGTATAGAGTATTGCAATAAATTTATGAATGATATAAAGATTCATTTAGAAACTTTTGTAATAACAACAAACAAGAATAACAAAAGAAGTTTTGAGATAAAAAATGGACCATTTACACCATTTAGGGATTCTCCTAAAGAAATGGATTTTTTAGAAATATTTTTAAGCAGGATTGCAGTGATTATTGGTAAAAGCGATCAGGAACTATCAATGCAAGGTAAATCGTATTATACAAGCTCTATGCAACCCATTATTCCCAAAGAATCTATAATAGACTTTATCACTACACTTTCAAATGATGGATACTATATGAGTATCTTAGATAAAGAATACTTTGCTGAGATAAGAAAAAAATGTGATTATATCAATAATATAAATAATGTAGGATATAAAGCTTGTCTTGCAGAATATAGAAACTTTATCATCATAAATAAAAACAATCAAACAATAGAAAACAAAGACAATCTAGGTTCAATCTATGGATATAATTCAAGTGTATATAGAGCAGTGCATAATAAGTGGTGCGAAACCTCACTAGGAAGTCATTGCAAAATCATACAAGGCTTGTATTATGGTGGTAAAGCAACAATGATAGCAGTTAAGGGAGCATAAGGAAACAAGAATGTTAGAGAATGGTTTTTATATTTCAATACATAAAGAAAAACAAATAGTTCATATCAACTGCATAAACAATAATACAACCCTAGATTGCAAAACAATCCATAACATCATCTTTGAAAACTTACAAGAAAATGAAGCATACAGGGATATAAGCTTACAAGATGTATATAGCTATGAAATATATGTGTTTTTAGAATCTATCCTTCTTACAGGTGGTAATGAATCTAAGAGTTTAGGTTATGAATGCTTCTTTGGCACATCAGATTCTAAAGATAGTAATCTAGGCTTAGATACTCTTAAACCCATCTATCACTTAATCGGTGAGATAGATTCTAACTCTATAGAATCTACAAGCAATAATAAAGATTCTAACAATTCCTTAAGCACCCTCCAAGTATTTCTAGGTAGCAATACCCTAACCCTCCTTAATTACTCCCTCCTAGATTCTAGTCTTAACATCAAATTAGAATGTAACTCTAAAGAATCTAAAGCAATACTAGAGAGAGAACAAATACAAAGAGAGCAGATACAAAGAGATTCTAACTCCATAGATTCTCTAACAAGCACTGCAATGCTTCATCCAATACTAGAAGATAATGAACTTAAATGTCCTCATAATGGAGTAGTAAAACTAAAGAGTAATAAAGGGAAGCCTTTTAAATCTAAAGGTATTCCCTTAGTCTTAGAATCTGATTTATTACATAGCTCTATTGTAGGTTGTCCTAATCCTCCTATAAGTGGAGGACCTTACACACAAGTAGCACTCATACTTCCTCACTCTCGTGGATTAAAAAAGCATAATGAAGATTATCCTATAATGCAAGATTTAACTATATAATTACAGAAAATGTAAAAGAAGTATCAACAATGCAAAAATTTCTACAATGGTATCACAAAAGCACAAGAAATAAAGTCATTATCTTTAGTATCATCTTCACCCTTGCTTTGGGTTATTCGTTTTTGCATAGACCTTTGGGTTTGATAATGTGGTATCGCTTTAGTTTTGCAGAGGAAAACAAACAGATAAAGGTAGTAATTAATTATGTGAGTGATGAAAAAGAATTTTTAGAATCTTACAAACAATATGATATTGCGGGCAAGCTCCATAAAAGCCAAAAAGAGCTTTTTAAATATATTGATGATTTTGAGATTGATTTGCTTGCAAGTTCTTTTGTGGGACTAAGTGAATGGTATTTGCAATCTTTTTTATCAAAAAGTGAAACCCATAGCGAGTATTTTAACCTTTATATAGCCTATCAAGAATATCATAAAAATACTTATATGCCAGAAAATATTAATATGTTTATGGAATTTTTAGACAAGAATCAAAAAATATCTTTTTTTATTGATAGATTGGCACTCAAAGATGAAGAATTTGAACGATATATGTTTCAACAGAGATTTATTCAACTGCAATTTATGTTTGGTATTATATATTTTTTCACACAAGAGCAAGTTTGTGCTTTGCCTAATAAAGAAAAAATATCAAATGCTTTGATGGAATTTTATGATGCCTATCAAAAATTACAAGGCGAAAATAAAACATATAAAACAGCAAAAGAGAGACAGGGAGATGCTTTTGATGAGAATTTGCAAGGCTTACTTAATTTACACAATATAATCAAGGATAAACTCAATGAATGCCAATGAAAACAATAATACCGTAAATCAAGAAGTCTATGACGGCGTAAAAGAAGTAATGCTTCAAGAGGGAGTAATCCCTAAGGAAATTATTAAGAGAAATGAGGTTATTAGGGAAAAGAAAGAAATGCAAGAAAAATTTCAGTTTTTTAAAGATGGTTTGAGTATGGGAACAAATGACATTGAATCTATAGGCAAACAATATCCTATTCTTCAACCTATCATCACCCCTATAAAAATTATTGTTAAAAAAGCAGGATTACCTTTTGAAATCATTGATTTAATACTTGAATATCAAATCAATGGTGAAGAGGGAGTTATCATTAAGATAGGTGGGAAAATAATAGAAACTATTATTTTTGGAGCTGGGACAAGCATAGCCCTCGCAATAGCTGCTACTGTTGCAGGCTATTTTGCTTCAATGACTATCGTGGGAGCGATAGTTGGATTCGCTGTATTCGCTGTTGCTATTGGTTTGGTTATTTGGATTTCTAATCAATCTGAAATTTTACTTCGTTTTATTTATGAAAATGTTTATGTTCGTTTAAAAAAGGAAAAAGAGAGATTCTTAAACTTTACAGATTATATTTTTAGTGGTCAGTGGTATGAAGATTTAAAAGATGAAATTGCTAAAGAACTAAAAAATAAAATTAAAAAAGAAATGTATAAGATTATTGAAAATCCAATAGGAAGATTTATTTTTAAGTGAAAGAAACTACTATGAATCCAAACAATATAAGCAAGGAATTTTATAACAAAAAAACAATCTATGAAAATATCACACAAAATAATATAGATTCCCTCACAAAAGATTCCCCTATTCATCTACTCAATGCCCTATATCAGTGTGAAGACTATATCTTGCTTGATGAAAATAAAGAAGCCATTGTCAATAAAAAGTCTTTCACTTACAAATCCTCTTTCTACCTCTCCTTCCTCTCCAACCAAGATTCCATAAGCGAGGAATACTTACAAGCCCGTAAAGCACTTTATAAAAGCGTGAATTTGTTAAAAAAAATAAAACCTTTAACTTTTATAATAATTTCTATACTTTTCAATCCCAAGACAAAAGCATTCAAATCATTTTCTTAGATACTTCCCGTTCCCTTTCTCACCTTATCCATATCCATAACAATAAAATAGACATATTCACTAAAGATAAAACTTACTTAGACATACAAGAATTAGAATCTCTACTGCAAGAATATATGAATACAAATACAGAGAGCGATAATACAAAACAAGGTTCGCCTATGAGTTTAGATATTCTTAACTCTCCCTCTACTCAAATCTTTTTCTACTCTCATCTCCTCACAGGCTCATCTGAAATAGAAACTAATCCCTTTCTCTTTGGTCAATTAGATAAAGACAATACCATTAAACAAGATACACCAACTTATCACTTCTCACCCAAAGATGAAGAAAATAATCTAGGCACACTTCTTATCTTTTTAAATGCTTCTACTCTTACTCTTTTAAACTACTCTCTCTTAGATTCTACTCTAAATATTAAACTAGAACTCACAAATAAAGAATCTAAAGAAAAACAAGATAAAGCTATCATACAAAGAGAACAAAAACAACACAAAGAACAATTAAAACCTTTAAGCACTGCAATGCTTCATCCAATACTAGAAGATAATGAACTTAAATGTCCTCATAATGGAGTAGTAAAACTAAAGAGTAATAAAGGGAAGCTTTTTAAATCTAAAGGTATTCCTATGATTTTAGAATCTGATTTATTAAACTCTTCTATACAAGGCTGCACTAATCCATTGCTAAGTGGAGGACCTTGCACTATGGTAGCTACTATACTCCCAAATGCAAGAGGATTAAAAAAGTTTAATGATGATTATCCTATCATGCAAGATTTATGTATAAGTGGAGTAATGAGTGATAAAGGATTTCCTATTATTTGCACTCCTAAAGAAAATACTTTTAAGATAAATGCTCCAGCTCCTAGTAATGCAAGGGCACAAAGTAAAGAAGCTTTAAGCTCTCAAATAGATATAACTATTCCTTTTTTAACTCTTATTACGCCTTATAGAGATTTAGA
This sequence comes from Helicobacter trogontum, assembly GCF_000765905.2. GTDB lineage: Bacteria > Campylobacterota > Campylobacteria > Campylobacterales > Helicobacteraceae > Helicobacter_A > Helicobacter_A trogontum. The sequence goes on from NZ_JRPL02000031.1 coordinate 8,040, forward strand.
GGAATATTACTTCACACCAAGCACTTATGAAAATAGAGAATCTAAAGAACAATACATTTCTTCACAAAGTGGCTTTTATACGCCAAATGATACACTAGAGATAATACTACCTCCATTATCTAAAAACACAGATTATGCTAGATTAGATTCTAATCCTACTCTTACACCAATACTACAAGATATAAGCAAGATATATAATCTTATATTCTTTAGTTATAGAATCCTTACTCTAAGAATTGCCTACACCATTTATGAATACTTGCTTATTGTGCCAAAAACTATGCCTAAATTCATAAATAAACTTTTAAAAGAACAAAGAGAGAAAGAAGAATTAGACTATGGTTATGGGAGATTTATAGATTTAGGCAGAGATTACATGAGGGAATGTAACATAGGGGAAGGAAAAAATGGGGACAATACAAAAATATCTTTACTTAACATACAAGGCAAAGTATTACTAGCACCTAATGGGTGCGAGAGAGTGAGGGTTGGAGGTGAGGTAGGGAATGAGGATGTAGGTATAATGGATTTTATTAAAAAAGATACTCAATGTGTTGCAATGTATAGATTTATACTATAATAATATAATATCGATTTAGTGGGCTTAAGAAGCAGTATCTTTGACACGATGCCATTATGAATTGACTAAGGAAACAATATAATGATAGACTTTGATTTACTAGGCACTCCATCTCCTCCAAAAAACAATTATGGAAAACGATGAAAAACACTTTTAAGTATGGTTTGCTTGTATTGTTAACTTGGCTTAATATTATTTTATTTTATCCTCTTACATTTATTCCTTTTCCATTTTTTGGTTGGATTACACTTTTTATTCTCTCTTGTATATGGGTATATCTTTTTTTACGATTCTGCGTATATAGCTTTAATAAAATCTTTAAAAAGAATCTAAGAGTTAAAAAGCTTTATTTAGCCTTACCTTATCCGCTTATTATGCTTTCTTGGTTTGGCTTTAGCTTTGTCCCACTTGAGTGGCAACCTAGCTTTAGGGAATTTGAGAGGTTGTGTAGAGAAAGCGATTCTAGAGAAGTTGTTTATGATACGATTTTGGAAAATAAATACTATAATTCTAACAAGTATCCAAAAGAAAAGGCAAATTATAAAAGGATTAACTATCGCTTGGTTGAAAAAGAGGTTTTTTGGTACGACAGGGATAGTGATGAGTTGTTTGCAAAGTTTTACAATTATTATTGGACAGATATTGGTATGATTCCACATTATGAAAGAGAAATGGTTTGTCCAGATATACAAGAATATAGGGCAATTCAACATAAAAGATGGTGGCTAAAATGACAAGAATGCAACAATATATGCAATTAGTCAAATATGCTGAACTCTGTTGGGCTTCTTATAGTGAAGGCTTGAATGAGGGAATGTTTGGGCTGGATTCAATATGCTAGATTTTGATTTTGGAGGTAATGATATGGATAGTCATAATGCAAATTTATTACCACGACCGCCACAAAAACCTAGAAATATTTGGAAATATATCAAAAACGCATTACTATATGGCTTACTCATAATCTTTACTTTTTGTTGCTTGTTTGCTTCTGCATTTTTAGGGTGGATACCCATTTTAATTATTGCTGGTTTTTGGGTGTATATATATGCATATTGGGTTACCTATGCAGCTTTTAAGGTTTTTAAAATCGATAAAAAAATTAATAAGCTTTACCTAGCTTTGCCATATCCCGTTATTATGGGGACTTGGTTTATTTTTTTCTCTTGTGCCTTATGAATATAGGCTTGACTTTTTGATTGCTGACACACTCTGTCAAATGGATAAAAGCAGTATGAGTGATGAAGCTTACATAAAGCTATACTATGATAAAATTGCAGAGTTAGACAAAGCGTATAAACCAAAATATGAGGAAATAAAGCAAAAATATCCATTGGGGCAAGTGTGGTTTGATGAGGCAAGCACCTTGCGTTTAGAGCAAGACCGCAAACTAGATGAGCAATATGAGCAAGATAAAGCAGAGATTGGTAGAGAAAAAATCAGCAGTTTTCTCGTATGGGCTTTTATAACACGAAATGTTGATTATACATACTACATTAACGACGATGGGACAGAACGCTTGATTAGAAAAATAGTAAATTATGAATGGCTAGATTCAGCATTGGTCGCCCAATCATCAAGAATAAGAACAATGACTTGCGGAGATATACGAAATTATAAATTTAAGAAAAGAGGAAATGAAATGATTATGTTATCGCCGATATGGCTTTTGATATTGTTTGTATATTTTTTACCTATAATCATTGCTTTTGTGCGTAATCATCAATCACGCTACAAAATACTTTTACTCAATCTCTTGCTAGGCACTTTTATACCTGTGCTTGTTATTTGTTTGGTATGGAGTTGTACGAGAGTTAAGCACAAGCAAGATGTTGTAGAACGCTGAAGACAATATTGACATAATACAAGGGTAAAAAATGAATAAAATGTATAAATATATACAGTTAGTTAAATATGCCGAGTTGTGTTGGGCTTCTTATAGTGAGGGGCTAAATAGTGGTATGTATGGTAATAAAGAAAAGAAATGGGGCTTTAATGAGCGAGGGGAATATTATACAGATGATGAAATAAAGCGTTTAAAAAAGATAAAAATATTGACCTCCCCACCTACCACCAAGCCCTTAGTGAATCTCAATATCTTATCTTTGAAAAATACAATGTCGGTTTTAGTGATTCTCAAGCCAATCACTTCATTACACGATTTGAAGTCTTAGCCTTTAACCAAGACAATAGTATACATAAAGGAAAATCACATAATGAAAGCCTCTATTAAATATTCCCTACTTTTCTTTTTAACTCTTTTAAATATACAATTCTTTTATATTCTTACATTTATTCCTTTTCCATTTTTTGGTTGGATTACACTTTTTATTCTCTCTTGTATATGGGTATATCTTTTTTTACGATTCTGCGTATATAGCTTTAATAAAATCTTTAAAAAGAATCTAAGAGTTAAAAAGCTTTATTTAGCCTTACCTTATCCGCTTATTATGCTTTCTTGGTTTGGCTTTAGCTTTGTCCCACTTGAGTGGCAACCTAGCTTTAGGGAATTTGAGAGGTTGTGCAAGGAGGATGGGGGTGATACGACTACTATATATAATCAGGAGATTTATGAGAGAATACAAACTACAGGCTATGGTTTTGACCTCAAAACAGAATTAACACAAGAATCTTGGCGAATAAAAGTAAAGGAAGTTTATTATTATGAATATGGAACAGAAAATCTCTTTGAAAAACATAAAACATATCTTTGGATAGATATAGGTATGATTCCCAAAAGTGAGAGAATAATTGGTTGTGCTTCCATAAACAAAACCAAAGAACTTATCAAACAAAGATGGTGGCTAAAATGACAAGAATGCAACAATATATGCAATTAGTCAAATATGCTGAACTCTGTTGGGCGAGTTATAGTGAGGGGCTTAATGAAGGAATGTTTGGGAATGAAGAAAGAAAGTTTGGTAATAGAAATAGTGAAATTTTTAAAGAAAGAGCAAATAACAATGAAGACAATCCCACCTACCACCAAGCCCTTAGTGAATCTCAATATCTTATCTTTGAAAAATACAATGTCGGTTTTAGTGATTCTCAAGCCAATCACTTCATTACACGATTTGAAGTCTTAGCCTTTAGCCAAGACAATAATACAGGGTTTTCTGCTACTTTATTCTATGATACAGAGGATAATGAATATATCCTAGCTATAAGGGGCATTGATATATTTAGGATTAATTGGAATCTTGTGAATGCTGTGAAGTCTGGAATAAAGATTATTCGAGGCAAGGTATCTATCAATTATTATTTAAGTTTGTTGCGATTCTATGATAAAAAGGTAAAGCCCATTATCCAAGATAAAAAGCTTACTATCACAGGACATGTATTTGGTGGGTATCTTGCCCAGCTTTTTGCCCTCTCTTTTCCTGATAAAGTTAATAAAGTCTATACCTTTAATGCCACAGGAGTAACACAAAATACCACAACACAATATGTCAATATGGCTGTTAATATTGCTAATGAAATAACAAAACAAGTTGCCTTTGACTTTAGTGTTTATGATAGCAATCTTGATGAGTTTGTAAGTATTCAAGTTGATGAGAGACTTAAAAATAATGTGAAATTAGATGAAGGACTGCTTGTCTGTAATGATAAAGAAATACAAGACAAGATTCCACAATATCTACAAAGAGAGTTTTTAGAAAAGCACTTTAATACTTATAACTCCCAAACCGCAAAGCTAGGAGCGAGTTTGCTTTTCTCTGAAATCCATAAAGCAGAGATAGGAAAAAATATCTTTGTAAAAATACACCTTGATGGCTTTATCCCACATACTATTAATACCGAAGTCTTTACGCTTAATCAAGAGTTAAGTAAAGCAGTCGATAATCTCATTGCATATCTACCAAATAGTCATAAAGAACTACCACCTGCTCTACAACAAAGTGAAATTTATAGAATCTACACTATAGATATAGCAGATACAGAAACGATAATGCAACAATTTGGTAATCATATACTCCCTAGTGAAACCATTGAATTAAAGCTTGATGCTGTTAAATTGATAACAAAATTTGATGATTTCAAAAGAAGTGGGGCAGTAAAAGGGGCTTTAAAAGCTATGAAAATAACGAATGTAGCTGGGTGGTTGATTATTTTAGTATCCATAAAAAATATTTATGACGAGCTTTTGGTGCAATCCAGAATTACAGAAGATTCTACCCCTATGATAGATTGCTATTGGTGTGGTTGGGAACAATTAATGTTATTGAGATAAAGGACAGCTATGCAATATGATGATTTACATTATGAGTTACACTACATAGCCAAAGAACAAGAAAATATTGTGAGCGAAAATTTCTTTAATATCAGAAATCAGGATAAAAACTTTTTTGTTAAACCTTTGGACCTAGAGACTATTCATTCCCTCACAAAAGATTCCCCTATCCATTTGCTTAGAGCTTTATACACTTGCAAGCCTTTTGCTATTTATGATGAAGATAAACAAAGTTTTATCACACAAGAAAATGCTAGTAAGATACTAGGCTATAAATCTAACTTTGCAAACATTTTTATATATGGCAAAAATTCTCTAAGCACTACATACCTTGAAGCCAGAAAAGCTTTGTATAAAACCTACCAACCCATTAAGCAAGAACAAGCAGAGGAATTACAAAAACAACAACAAGAGCTAGAGCAAGAACTGCAAGGATTAGATTCTAAACAAAAGAGAATACACACAACAAAAAAGAGTGAATAAAAGAAATGCTAAGAATGCTAAAAATCTTATTTTAGAATCTAAAGACAAATCTAAAAGAATCATATTTTTAGATAAATTAGATTCTAACACCTTACATATTTCAATGAGTAACCTTATCCATATCCACAATGAAAGAATAGATATTTTTACAAAAGATAATACAATGCTAGATGTACAAGAGTTAGAATCTCTCATTACGAACTATAAACAAAGATATACAGAATCTAATAACGCAGAATATAGCAATCAAGAATCCCATATCGATTATAATCAAGAATCTAAACTTACTTTAGATTCTTTGCATTCTAGCAACACTCAAATATTTTTATGTTCCCAATTATTACTAGGCTCTAAAGAATCTCCTAATAATCCGTTATTTTTTGGTGAGCTAGATTCTAAAGATAGCAATCTAGGCTTAGATGAATCTAAACCCATCTATCACTTAATCGGTGAAACAGATTCTAACTCTATAGAATCTATAAGCAACAATAGAGATTCTAACAATTCCTTAAGCACCCTCCAAGTATTTTTAGGTAGCAATACCCTAACCCTCCTTAATTATTCTCTTATTGATTCTAGCCTTAACATCAAATTAGAATATAACTCTAAAGAATCTAAAGAAATACTAGAGAGAGAGAACAAACACAAAGAGAGCAGACACAAAAAGAATCCACCCCTATAGATTCTCTAACAAGCACTGCAATGCTTCATCCAATACTAGAAGATAATGAATTAAAAGTATGTTACAATATTAAATTGATCTAGCAAGCTAAAAGGAATATAATGTTTTTATATAAAAAATGCGAAATATGTGGGACTAAAATTAATAAATTACAGAATATTTGGAATATTTATACACTAAAGGTAGGTGAAATTATACAATGTAGCCATTGTGGCACATATTATAAAACAAGTAAAACTATTCAAGCCCTCTCTTCATTTTATGAGAATTTAGGATTAGGCATTGTGCTTTGGGTTATTCTTGGAATCTTTATGAATATACTGATTCATACACTACATGTTGACTTTAATAAAAATATATCTTTTATTTTAAGCCTTATGTTATCTTTTTTGTTGCTAGGTTTTATAAATTGCATAATAGCTTGTATAATCCCATTATACATAACGCAAACCCCCACACACAAGCGTAAAAAATCACTTATATATTGGCTAGGTATTTTGCTGTTATCTATTATAGCACTAGCTTTTATTGCTGGATTTCTTGAAATTTTTGATAAAGGATGAAAATGGCAAAAAACAATAAAGACTTTACAGACCACTTAAGTGATCTTGCCAAAGGGGTTGCTTCTTTTTGGACTACTGCTTACAATTTTGGTGATTTTTTGGGAAGAATCTCTGGATTACGAGATTGGCAACACGGTAGTGTTGTGTTAAAAGATTATTATCAACAAGAAGCTATTGAGGAAGTAAAAATATTTTGGAGAGGTATAGAAACTCTTTAGAATAATGAAGAGGCTAGAATAGTAGCAAAGGAAATATTGACACAAGACATCAAAGAAAGGCCAATGTATTATATTGGTTCTTTTATGATTACATCCGGAATATCTTCCACAATAAAAGTAGGGAGCAAGGTTGGGACAAAAATAGAATCCCAACCATTGAAGATTATTGCGGAACAGAGCATAAATGCAATTCCAAAAACATTATTTGCTTCAACAATTTTTTCCACAAAAGCTCTTAGCACAATCCATGAATTTTACCCAAGTTTTAAAACCCTCAACAACAATATCTGCTCTTTATATAGTCATGATAAAAACTATACAAATCTTTTTAACCAAGATGTGATAATGTGTAGCTTTCTACAAAATGAAAATCAGGAATATAAAACACAATCTTTGCAACAAGAAATACAAAGGCTTTACCACAATATCCAAAAAACCAATACGGAGTTTAATTCTTATAAGCCCATTCCTATTGTTTCATTTACAAATCCAAAGATAGCATATATCCAAAAAATAAATCCCAAAGATATAGAATCTCTCACACCAAATTCTCCCTTACACCTCCTTAAAGCCCTCTTTTTCTGTGAGGATTATATACTTTTAGATTCTAATAAAGAGCCGTTA
>NZ_JRPL02000032.1 GCF_000765905.2 Helicobacter trogontum
TCTTGCCTTTTAAACCTAAGCAGATATTACAAAGAGCTAATATGCAAAATTACAATCATACAATATTGCAGCAAAAAGATGTCTTAAAAGCATTGGAGTAATTTATAAAGTTAGTATGAGTTGCAACTCTCTATATACATCCTTCCCTATATCCTTTTATGTTATAAAACCATGTTTTGATAAACTATTTTTTAACCTTCTTTTTTCAAATAAGAATGCAAGGCTTGTATTAAGAGATACTGCAAGGTTTTTTCATCACCTCCTCTTTGTTCTTTGATGGCATGACTTAGTATTGCTCCTAATACATCATTCTCTAAAACTTCAAATAATGGGGTATGCAATTCTTTAAAAATAATTCCTAATACAAGAGTGTTAATGAGTAATGGAGAATCTATAAGTGGAGTATCTTGTAAAATATCTTGTATATCCTGCATAGTTAAATGTATATTTGTATGTAAGGGGATTTTTGCATCAATAAATAAATTTTTAAGAGCATTGTCTAAGAAAGTTAAAATAGTTTGTTTGTTGAGCGGCTGATTATTTTCAATGTTTGCTTCTTTTGTTGCAAATTGATTATGCAAGATTGCATGATTATTTGCTGTATCTAGTTGGCTATTTTTCTGTTTAGAGATTACATCATTTTGCATAAAAACTCTTTGGTTGCTACTAGAAAGAGTTTGCTGAATAGTATCAAAGGTATTAGGTGTAATATTGGTAAGATCATCTAGAATCTCATTTTCATGCAAGATATTTTCAATTGATGCTTCATGAATATTCATGCCATCTACTTGTCCCCTCGGTCTTATTTGTAATGTATCCAATTTGTCATAAGTAGCAACTTCTTTAATAATGTTTTTTGTATTTAGAATTTCTTCATTCAAATCTTTTGGATCTATAATGCTACATTGGTAGTTGCCGATCCTAAATGTATCACCAAGTTCAATAGTTGTTTCATAACCTGCAAGAAGTTTGGAGAATGAATTGTTATAAAAAATATCTGAATCTGCAATACTTGTAATTGTAAAAAAACCCTCTTCATATTGAATATGAACATGTTGTGAATTGATCTGTTGATCTTGTAAACAAAGATTATTGCCAGAATCACTCCCTATTGTACCGCCATTTTCATCAATAACACAATATAGCGATGTTGTGGATAAATCATTTATATGTTGTGCAGTAATAGCAATCTTTTGCATACAATTTCCTTACATAATAGAGTCTGGCATATTAAAATGTGTCAAAATATCAATAATCTTTAAAAGCTCTAGCTTGTTTGTAACATTAAAATCAAAATATAGTTTTTTGTTATCTTCAAAATAAAACGAATTGCGCATATTTTGATTTGGCATGACATCTTTCATAAATGCAAACCATGCCCATTCTCCAATATACACTTTTTTATATTGTGGATATTGGTAATAATCATTTGCAGTGAGTCTCAACTCGGTATTTTTATTAAAGTGCTCAATAATAACGTGGAGTTTTGGATGCAGCGTATGATCATAGTGGATGCTTGTATCATTATATCCCATGTCAAGAGAACTAAAGTCTGATGATAAATCAAGACATTGTATAAAAAAATTGAGTGTCAAATTGTTGTTTGCATCAAACATTGCACTTAAACTAGAGGTTTTGTTAAAAAAAGTTAAAAATTGTTCTTTTAGCTTAATTTTTGTCATATAGGTTGGATTAGGAATGTAGGCGCCACCCTTTTTTTGTATAATCTTACTTAAATACTGTTTATAAAAGGTCTGTAATGTGCCAGCATTACCAAAGAATCCTTTAAAAGTTTCTATCGACACAGATTCTCTAGAATATGTGTTAAAAGGATAAAGTGGAGATATATTATTCACAAAGTCTGTATAAACTTCATTTTTCCACACACTATTCAAAAGAACTCCAGCATTACTCTCTATGATTTTCCAAGACATTCGTGCCAAATGATTATAATATGCTTTTAGTTCTTGAGGTAAAACCTTACTATCTATATCAAGCTTTTTAAATGGGTCATTTTCATCATTGCTTCCATCAAGAATATAAACAATTTTTTCTTTGGCATCTTTTGTTATATCTTGCGTAAAATCTTCAATTTTTGCGGAGACATTTTGCACATCTTGTGCAATAACTGCCAACATGTTATTTTCATCTTTTGTTGCATTCTGTGAATTTGCTAATTCCTTATTTTTTGATTGACTAAGAGAATTGGCTTTAGAATCTATTAATGATTCTTCATTGGTTAAATCATAGTATGCTTTGAAGTGATTGCTAAGAGCTGTAAATTGTGTTTTTATTTCTTTGCTGGAGAATCCAAGCCCATAAGCATAACTAAGCAATAATGCATCGTTCAAATGGGTATTATCGTTTATTATCGCAATCAAATTATTGATAGGATTGCTAGGTTGAGACAAGATTTGTAGTTCATTAAGCAAAGCATTTCTTTCATGGTGTCTCTTGGGTTTGATAGCTTGTAATATATCTTCCCATTTTTTTTTATAGTCAGCAAGATAAACTTCTATAATTTTTGTATCCAACATCTTTTCATCATCATCTTGTCGCACTCCTTCGAGATACCACAAGTCAATATCAAGAGCATCATATATATTCTTTTCAAGATGGCTTAAAAACACCATTAAGCCTTCTTTGGTATATCTCTTGTCAATATGACTTAGTTTTTCTGGAGCTTCAAATACAGCATTAATGGATCCACCAATTTTATTTTTTATATTATAAGAAGTTTGTTTCTCAAGACTATTTTTAAAAGCTATAAGAGTATATATTCTTTGTGCTTTAGCAATTTGCATAATTTCTTCTTGTGCTTTGGCAACACTACCAATATTAATTGGATGAGCATGAAGAATTCTATCTGAGGCTAAATCCTCAGTACTAGCGATAAAATCATCTTTTGGAATATTGTACTTTTTAAAATACTGCCAATTCTTACCAATCCAAACTGCAAGAAGCGACTTATTAAGATAATGTGTGTCAAATAAAGACATATACATATATAATGTTTCAATAAGTGTCTCTGGAGTTTTATTATGTGCTAATATATGTTCCATTTCATTAATAAGTGTTTTACTTACAACATCTTCACTAATTGCATAATAGAGATCTTTGGCCGGTAAAAAAGCTTGATATGATGTATCAAGGAAAAAGTATTGGCTACCAACTGATGTATCAAACAATAACGGATATTTTTTTAAAATTGCTTTAAGATTTAACATAAGATTTACTTTTTCATAAAGGCTTAATATCTTATAGTTATTAGCATCTGCAAGGAGTGCATTAATACTGCTTAAAGAAGTATTGCTTTGTTCAATTGCTTTATATGCCTTATTGATATAATAAGCACTTACGCTATATGTCAGTATACACAGACAAACAGCCATAATGCCTAATCTTAATGTCACCCATGAGTTTTTAAAAATCATACCATTAAGATGAGAATCTTTTAAAACAATTTGTTCTAACATTGAATGTACAAAATAGCTTTGTTTGTGTTGCTTTGTAGCAGCCTTTGCTGCTGGCTTTTTAATAGCATATTTTTCACATACAGCATCAACTAAGTAATTTCTTGGAACATTTTCTTGGTAAGCTGAAGTGAAATAAATTCCACGAACATAAGACTTATTTTTTAGCACATTTTTTTCATTCACCTGTATTACAAAATCTACTACCAAAGCAAAGAGTGTATCAAGTTGCTTTAAAAATAAAAATGCCCTATTTTTCTCATCAAGAGAATGCAGAGATTTGTTTTTGTGCATGAAAGAGTACAATAATGATTTGCTGATAGCCTGAAAATAAGACAGTAATGTTTGCTTATTTGCCTGTTGTTCTAAAGTGATACCCAATATTTTATTTGCGACATTTTCGTTAAAAACATTCCAATAGATATCCATACCTTCCATAAGATCAAGTTTACTAAAAACTACATAAATAGGTAATTTTAGATTCAAATTTTGTTCACATTCATGAACTCTTTTAACAAGAAAGTGTATTAAATTGTCACTATATTGTTTTGGGTTATTAAGAAAGGAATGAATATCAATAACAAGCACAATGCCATTGAGTTTGCTGTGAAAAATGCTGGAATTAAGGAAAGAAAGAAACTTATTCCATACCGCTTTTTTTATTAGAAAATCTTTGTTTTTTTCCAAATCATCTTCGGCAATTTCATCTGTTGTATCTGGATTAAAAAAATCTTCTTGCGTAAAATAATTGCCTTCGGTATCGAGTAAAGCCCCTTTTTTAGAAACATAAAGATTAAAATTCTTAGTGCTTTTATGAATTTTTTTATATGATTCTAATTTATCGCTTAATGGATATTCAATGTTCGCGTAATTGATTAAAGAGCTTTTTCCTGCTCCCTCATTACCAATAACAATTACTAACGGAATATCTTTAAAACGAATTGTTCTTTTCCAAGTACTTTTGGCTTCATTTAAAGCAAGGGAATAATTGCGTTTTGCTTTGTGCAAAATTCTTGCAACCTCTTTTTTTAACTCCCTGCGTTGAACACCTTTTTCACTTTTTAATGTTCGTAAAAAATCCAGAAGAGGTCTCAACATAAAATAAAAAGCTATAATAAGCCATACAAGAACAAGAATACCCAATCGAACAAAAGCATTGCTAAATATGTAAATATCATTGAAAGCCAGTAGGGGTGCATAAATAAAAAATATTATGCTGAAAAATATGAACAAGCATATAAGAAATATGTATAGAAATGGTTTTGATTTGCAAAAGCTTGTTATTTTTTTCAGCATTATTGATCCTCATTGTTCTCTTGTTTGAATTTTTTAATATTTTGTATAAGAGTGTTTTTTGTTATGGTGTTATTAGATTCTATCTTAAGCATAGAAAAGAAAAAAGAAACAACTACGGTGCACATAACAACAATAAGTAAAAATGGCTTTAGGTATCTTTTTTTAAACAATTCTAAAATATTGTTACGGACAATATTTTTGTGAGCAATATTAAACGCTATATCTTCATTTGAATCTAATGCTGGTGTAATAGCCGCTGCAATATCATTGCAAAGATGGTTAATTTTTTCATCGCCCTGTTTATCAACAGTATATTTTCCCTTATAACCAAGAATAAGACAGGCATAGATGAATTCTAACATGTCTTTATATTTGCTTGGATTTAGCAAATACTGCCCAGCTATACCATAAAATTTATCACCACCTAGCATTTCATTAAACAAACGATTAGTGAGCGTATGGTTTGTAAAATCACTATTCATAATGCTTTCATTACGTAACAACATCTCATCAATAAATACACATAAACAATAGCGAAACTTGATTAAGTCTTTTTCATCATAGCAATGCATGGCACTTAGGCTGCCACTGATGGCAAGCACCTGATTTGCAAAAGTATCCCTTATTTCAACAATCAAGTCATCATCTAGCGCATGTATTTTTGAAAGTCTTGTGGCAAAAAGAAGAAGAGGTAGACTTAAGTCAATAATTTTATTATTCTGCATACCTGCAAAATTAGATTCAAGCAATAATGAACATTGTGTGCCATTTGTTTGTACGTTCATAAATACCCTTAGAATAATGCCCATAATTTAATATCAGGGCTAATTATATTATTTGTCATATAGATGCTTACTGTATTTTGATTAGCAAAATGTGAAAAAAGCGAATCTTTTTTATCAAGCTTAAAATATATATATCCACTTAAATGCGGTAATGCTGGTGGAATGCTTTGTATGGGTTCTAAATGCAATCCTTTCAGCTGGGATGCAACGATATTTTTTATTGCTGATTGTGTATGAATTTTTGTTTGTGTGGTAAATATTTCAAGCAATGTATTTGTTGGCAATGATGAACTGATTGCTAAAAATATCTCACCATTTTGAATAATTGATGCATTCTCAAAAATACAATCAAAAAATCCATTACCATTATCAACAACACTTGCTATAGCATATTTTGGTGAAGTAACATTTGCAAACAGCAAACGCAAATGATTGCTTAAGGGAATAAAAACTGATGAAAGATCATTGTGTTTATAAGCAATAAACTCAAACGATTCCTCGATTTCATGATGCAACACAAGCAAATCGGCTTGAAATTCTATCAATTTTTCATAGAGAAATTCAGGGTGCAATCTTTCTTTGTTAATCAAGTATGAAAAAATGCAATCATACTTTTTTAAAAGATTGAGAGATAGGTAGGTGCTAAAATCAAGTGTATTTTTTGTTTGATTAATGCCTCTAAAAATTTTTGTAAAAGTCTCTTTGTGTTGTTGAATAGAAAAAAGCATCTCTTCTAGGAAGGTTTTGATAAAAAGATTGTTGCTGATATCCATAGAAGTTGGAATAAATTTGTCATCAAGTTCTATTCTTTTATTGTGGTGTATATTTTTGATTTTTGCAATAGGGATTTCTAATTCATTAGGAGACTTATCTCCAAGCAAACCAAGCTTTAAACGTAAACTTCCCAACACAAGAGATGATGTTTGGTGTGTGTAAAATATTTCTGAATCTGTTTGCTGTGTGTATTCATTTATATCGTCGTGGATTTTAGAGACCACTGGCACATTTGTTGCAACATATTTAGAGTTTGAAAAGGTGTTGTTCAGAGAAATATCAGCAATAGAATCTGAAGATACAGGAATTTTTAATGTAATAATTGGTGACCCAACATTAGAATCAATCTCTAAGGCTTGTGGTAATAAATCATCGCTTGGAGCATTAAATACACTGCCATCTTGTGCAATACCACTAATCCTAGAGAGAGCTATTTTACCTAGATTTAATAATTCATTTGAAAATTCTACTTCAAAAAGGCCATAGAAATTACATAAGGACTTTGTTGTCTTGATATAAACAAGTTGCTCAAAATATCTTTCTTGCTGTTCAAAATGGATCTTATCTACATTCATCCCATTGTACCAAGCAACTTTTAATCTGCTATTCACCGCTTCTCCTTATTATTTGTTCCTCTGTTGTTTTTACTATTTGCAATGCCTTCTTGTGTAATATCAATTTTTATTGTATTTTTAAACACTTTATTTAATTTTTTGTAAAATTTTTGCTTCTTGCCCTGAGAATTTGCAAAAAGAGCCAGTATACCAATATATTTACCTTCTTTTTTTGCAAATTCTGCCACAAGCATATCTTTTTCATTAGGTGGAACTTGGATTCTAACCGAGTCTACATTGTCTCGACCAAGAACTACGCTCTCACGCATTGTTAGATCTTGAATACTTGCATATTCGAACTTATTAACATCTTTGAGTTGATAAATAACAAGCGTGATGGGAACATTATCGTTACGATTGTTGAGATTAGAATTATCATAGTTAGATGCCTGTATCCGTATAGGTGTACTGCACCCAATAAGAATCAACATCATAGCAAAAATTAAAGCCGTGCAAATATTTTTCATTATCTCTACTTTTTAGTTATGCCTTAAGAAATTAATTATGGGATGTATATTTTTGAGGATTTTATAATAATTTTTATGAAATTTGGTTATAAAATGGTAGAATCTAAAGTAGAATGGTAGAATCTAAAGTAAAATAAGGATTTTGTTATGGCAGAAAATTCAACTCCACCGAAAGAGCGCATCAATATCACTTACAAATCAAAAACTGGTGGACAAACTCCAGAGATTGAGCTCCCATTAAAACTAATGGTTATGGCTAATTTTACAGGTGGCAATAAAGTACCATTGGAAGAACGAGGGTTAACATCCATTAATAAACATAATTTTAATCAGGTTATGCAAAAGATGCAAATCGAGTCTCATTTTAGTGTCAAAAATACTCTTAGCCAAGATGCTGATGAATTGAATGTAAATTTGAAGATTGAAAACATGAAAGATTTTACTCCAGATAGCATTGCAAACCAAGTTCCAGAGCTCAATAAACTTCTTAAATTACGCGAAGCTCTTATTGCATTAAAAGGTCCAATGGGCAATATCCCAGATTTTAGAAAAGCTGTTTTGGAGGCTTTAAAGAATAAAGATATAAAAGAAAAGCTTTTATTGGAGATACAAGAAAGCCGAGAAAACAATGAACAATTAGATTGAAGGATAATTATGAGCGAAAAATTAGAACAAGAGGTAGAAACACAGAATGTCTCAATTATTGAGGGCATTATGCAAAAAAGTAAATATTCTAAAAATGATGAAAGTTATAGTATTGCTAAACTTGGTGTTGCAGAATTTATTACAGAAATTGTAAAATCTGATAATGCGGAGAGCAAAATCAATCGATTCACACTTGATGAAATGATTGCGCATATAGATGATTTAATTTCACAGCAAATGGATGAGATTTTACACAATGAGCAGTTTCAACAATTAGAATCTACATGGAGAGGTTTATATTTCTTAGTAGAACGCACGAATTTTCAAGAAAATATAAAAATTAACATTCTTGATGTTACAAAACAAGAAGCATTAGAGGATTTTGATTCAAATCCAGATATTACGACGAGTACGCTCTATAAATATATTTATTCTGCCGAATATGGACAATTTGGAGGAGAACCCATAGGAGCAATAATCGGTGATTATGCACTAAATGCATCAAGTCCTGATATGAATTTTTTATCCAAAATGTCATCAATTGCTGCTATGAGTCATTCTCCATTTTTAACATCTGTAGATGCAAGCTTTTTTGGGCTTGATAATTATGCAGAACTTCCAACAATACAAGATCTAAAAAGTTTATTAGAGGGTCCACAATATACAAAGTGGCGCACTTTTAGAGAGAACGAGGATTCTAAATATGCTGGACTTATGGTGACAAGATTCTTAACTCGTTCTCCATATGACCCACAAGAAAATCCCATAAAAAGTTTTAATTATAAAGAAAATGTACATAATTCGCACAATCATCTCTTATGGGGCAATACTGCTTATGCTTTTGCAACAAGATTGACTGATAGTTTTGCACAATATCGATGGTGTGGCAATATTATAGGTCCTAGAGCTGGTGGCGCCGTCACAGATTTGCCAGTATATCTTTATGAAAACTTCGGTACATTAGAATCTAAGATACCAACTGAAGTGTTAATTACAGATAGACGTGAGTATGAACTTTCAGAATCTGGTTTTATAGCTTTTACATTGCGAAGGGATAGTAACAATGCAGTCTTTTTCTCAGCGAATGCCGTATTGAAACCAAAAATTTTTCCAAATACTCCTGAAGGCAAAGAAGCAGAAACAAATTATAGGCTTGGAACACAATTGCCATATATTTTTTTGGTTTCTCGTCTTGCACATTATATTAAGGTTTTACAAAGAGAAGAAATTGGGAGCTGGAAAGAACGTAGCGATGTTGAAAATGGCTTGAATGAATGGATTAGACAATATGTTTCAGACCAAGAAAATCCTCCAGCAGAAGTGCGGAGCAGAAGACCTTTTAGAGGGGCTAGAATTACAGTAAGCGATATAGAAGGTGAAACTGGATGGTATAAAATAGATTTGAATGTGCGTCCGCACTTTAAGTTTATGGGGGCTAATTTTGAACTCTCATTGGTAGGAAAGCTTGATAAAGAATAACTATGTCTTTTGTTGATAAGGTTATTCATGTGCTTGATGAATATGTAGATTCTGAGTATGTTGAGAGTCCCATTCAAGCAATCAGAGAGCATATTGAAACTCTCATAAACACAAAAGAGGGTACACAGGAGTTATTATCTTATAACGATTTGGATTTAAACATCAAAAATCTAGCCATCGTAATGTCAGAAAGAATTTATGATATAGTTTCTACGTACGAATATAGAGCAAAGATTGTAAGCATTGAATATGATGAGACATTAGCACCTTGGCAACTCAAATTTTTCTTAACATTACAATATAATAAAAATTTAACAAATTTTAATATACAAATTATTTTTAATAGCAACCGTTATTATGAAGTTTTATAATAAGCTAAATAAGATAGAAGGGTATAAGGTTAGATGAAAAATATCTTTTATTTTAGAAAGGAAATTGATTATCTGCAAAAAACAAGGGAATTGTTTATTAATAAATATCCTAAACTTGCCCCATTTTTAGCATGTAACAGCAATGATCCAGATGTTGAACGCATTATTGAATCATTAGCAATTTTGACCGCTAAGATTAATGAAGAGCTTGATGGCAATATTCCATCTCTTGCAGAATCTCTTATTAATATCCTTATGCCAAACTATACAAACTCTTTGCCTTCATTTTGTATACAAAATTTTAACTTAAAACCAGATTCTAAAGATAATAATGTGTTTATTCCTAGACATACAAGCGTAGTATCTTCTCCTGTTCAGTCGGTTAGGTGTGAATTTAGGACAATTTATGATGTGATGTTGCATCCCTTGAAAATTTATAATGTTGATGTGGGCAGTGAGGGAAAATACACTACATTTGTGATCGACATAGAAACCACGCAAGATCATCTAACTATTGCAGATATTAACATAAAATATCTGAATTTATATCTTGGCAATGAGGTTTATACGGCAAATACCCTGCTTTTATGGCTTTTACAATATGTGAAAGAAATTATTATTCTCTCATACGATACACATACGAATTTTAAAATACCAACACATTGCTTACAGCCTATGGGGTTTAACAGAAATGAAAGTGTATTAGATAATGATGATTTAGGCTTTAGTGCATTTATGTTGTTGCAAGAATTATTTTTTATGTCAGAAAAATTTCATTTCATCCATCTTGAGGGTTTAGAAGCTTTAAAAGATGTAAAAAGTAAAAAAATGGGTATCAAATTTATTTTTAATAAGGAGCTTCCTAAAAATTGTTTACCAAGAGCAAATCAGTTTTCTCTCTTTGCAACACCAGCAATTAATTTGTTTTCTACACAGGCAGAACCAATACTTCTTGATCACTCAAGAAATACTCATCGAATATTTGTAGATAGAATGCACGAACAGGCTTATTGTGTTATACAGATTCTAAAAGTAAAAGCACATAGTAGCGATACTGGCAGACGAGTTTTTAAAAATTATTATAGTTTTGAGAGATTTGAGTTTTTAAATAAAAGCAATGATTTTTATGCATTAGCTAACAAAGTCGATGCTCATGGCCAACACTATAAAGAAATTTCTTTTTATACTAAGCATCACAGAAAAGAAACTATATCTATGGATGTATTGTGCAGCAATAATGATATACCAGCACAACTTAAACTTCATGACATTAACGAAATATTAGACTATAAGAGCGTTACAACAGAAAATATTACGTTACCCACACCAATTAAACACATAGACATGGATAGTGATATGATGTGGAATCTTGTTGTTATTTTGTCTTTTAATTATCAAAATATAACAAAAAAAGAAAGTTTATTGTCTCTTTTACATATTTTTGGGTTTACATTTGATTCTCAAGATAAACATTTTTTGACAAATCTAAGTGATGCAATTATTAATATACAATCACAACCGACCTATAAAGTTCATGGCTGTATCACAAGAAGAGGTATTCTTGTTACGATATCTATGGATGAGACTAAATTTTATTGTTTAGGAGAAGTATATAAAATAGGATTGATATTTTCGCACTTATTTGCTTCTTTTGCGGCTATTAATTCCTTTTGTGAATTAAATATTATATGTGTTTTAAGCAATACAATCTTTACATACCCTGTACAATTTGGAAATAAAGCGCTTTTATGAAAACATCTACATTCTATCATACTATAAAAACATTTTTACTGACACGCAAGAAACATCAAATATTTTTACGAACTGGGAAAAGTTTGGGGCATGCTTATAAGGAAATAGAGGTTATTGCACAAAATGACAATGAGACACTCTTAAAGACAACAGATTCTGCAGACAATACAACTTCTTTAAATGATCAACATGCAAATTGCGTTGAAATTAAAGCAAATTTTTTTGGTTTATTTGGAAGTTCTTCTCCTCTACCAAACTACATACTTGACAAATTTGCAAGAAATGAAGATTCTGGCAATGGTTTTAGCTTATTTTTTGATTTTCTAAACAATCATATTCTATGGCTTCTTTACGAAAGCATGTCACTTAGAAATTATCATAGATCTTTCAATGATAACTTGAATGATAGAATTTCGCATATTTTTTTAAAAATACTGGGTTTTAATAATGTAACAAATGCAAAAGAGTATTTACCATTTTCATCTCTTATATTAAGCTCAAGACGCCCAAAACCATATATTGAAAAGATTTTACAATATAATTTTAATCTAAACAATAGGATTTCAATTATTGAAAATATTCCACAACAAATTCCCATCAATATAACTCAACAAAATGTGCTAGGAATAAGAAATACGATTCTTGGTAAAAATTTTTTATTGGGAAAAACGATATGTTCTCACCAAAATAAAATATTGCTTGATATTAAAGATTTACAATATCATGAAGCGTTGGTTTACTTTCCTAATCAAATACAATTTAATCGATTAAAAGAAAGTATCGCTTTCCTTACAAACAATGAATTCGCGGTTGATTTGCGCTTAAATATACAATATAGCTCTCAAATGAATTTTATACTTGGTAATCTAGCGAATGCTAAATTGGGATTTGGTTTATTATTGGGAGGGGGTCAAAAAAACTTCAGCAATTCACAATATTGCAAATATATATCGCTGCATCAATAAAAACATTTTTAATTTTTAAAGACATAAAAACTATCAACAAGAATTTTGTAGCACATGCACAAGGAAAAACACTAGCGCAAACAAAGCGCGGTAGAACTAAAAAGGAAATGATAAAAGAGATAAAGTTTATGCTTTTATTGTATTCAAAGCAAACCTAATAAACTTGAATTAGAAGCAAAAACAAACATCTAACATTAGCAGAGTATTTTCGAATAAAACTTTTTAGTGAATAAAATGCAATTCAAAGTACAAAAACATAAATTTTATGTAAGATTTTTTGCCATTACTACAAAATTTTTTATATTATCATTATCTATATATCAACGATAGAAATCTCTCATTGTTTTCTAAAAATACAAAAATTATTAAACGAATTCTTGCCTTAAGAAAACTTTTTAAATAGTTAGAATTTTTATTCCAATCATCATTTAAATTTGCAAAATGTGGATTCTTTGTTTGTAGTGATACAATTTCATTCACATTTAAATTAAGAAATGTTTCGCATATTCTTTTTGATATATTATAAGCTTCTGTAGCCGCGTCTATCTTTTCCTTAAAAACATCTGCATTGAATTCTTTAAGATTGTGTAATTCTACAAAATCGTGCATTGATTCTACAAACCTTTCACACTCAAAAGTATCACACGCACAAGCTACCCCAACACTTAATAAACTCGCTAAAATTAACTTTTTCATTTAACCTCTATATTCACTACTTCTCTACATAACTTTTGATACTCATCATAATTCATATTCCATTCATCCAAAATACGCACTTCAAATAACATCTTGTCCCTTCTTAAAAACTCATTTGCATAATTGCAAGAACGTGTTAGCCTATCCCTAGCCTCTTCCATGTGATTTAAATCCTCTTTCTTTGCACCATTGTTTAGCAGTTTTTCATATTGAAACTTCCAGCCTTTATATGCACTTAAAAATGCTTGTGCTTGGACGCATAATTCACTATTGTAGCAAAAACACGTCTCTGCATGCATACTCACAAATAAAAAGCAAGACAACACAAACTTTCTCATTTTTTTACCTCTCCCTCATCAAAACTACTAAAATCTGCACCTAATTCTTTTTCTAGAAAACCTAAATAGTTAAATATAGCATCATATGCTATGACTTGCTTTGTTAATCTTGTTAGCTTTGTTGCATTATTCAAACGCCTTAATGTCTCTGTATCTAATTTAACATGTATTGAGCCATATATGCCACCTCTAGGTGTATCCTTATATTTAGCATTACCTCCTAAATAATCTAGAAAATCTTTGTTTTTTATATCAGATAAGCCTATTATCTTTTGTTTATTTATTGCCATGTATTTCCTTTACTAAAATTTCATTACAAAAGTCTTTAAATTCAATCAAAGCTTTATCATTACTTCTACAATAATCAAATAAACTTACTTGATTATCCGTAGCGTGTTGATATGCAACCCTTTCAAACAAAATGCTATTTAAAAGATATATATTGCTTTGTTTGCTTTTAATAATCTCTTTTAATGTTTCAATTTGTTTGATTTTTGGATTTGAATTAGCCCTATTTATGATCATATAAGCCCTTAAATCCTTATTAACACGCATAATCTTTTGTAGATAATCTATGATTGAATTAAGTATAATAATATTAAATGCACCAACGTTTATAGGGATTATACATACATCACTACGCTCAATCAAAAACGCATTTATACCCCTATCGCTACCACTAGTATCTGCAATAACAAATCTATGTTGATTTAATATGGTATTGATTTCTTTAGTTTCTTTTGCATATTTTACTTGCAGCCTTTTATCATTGCTGCATGAATGCCATAAAAATACGCTTCTTTGAGGGTCTGTATCAAGCAGTAAAATATCATGCGTTTGGAGTGTGAAAAAGCGTGCTAAATTTATAGCTATAGTGCTTTTCCCAACACCACCTTTTGGGATTAAGGATAGTATATGTATTTTTATATTTAGATTCACTAAATAACAATATATTATATGCATAATATATTGTTATTAACTATTCAATATCACTTTGTTGAATAAATAATATTCGTAGG
>NZ_JRPL02000033.1 GCF_000765905.2 Helicobacter trogontum
TTCATTAAAATCAAGGCTTAGTGCGTTTCAAAGAGGAAAACAATTTGGTTGGGTTTTTGATAATGAAAAGGATATTTTAGATTTTCCAGACAATACTCATCTCTTCGGTATAGATGGCACAGAATTTTTAGATGATAAAGATGTTTCTGCCATTCTTTGTTACTTTATTCTTTGGCGTGTTATGAACCTAGCTGATGGAAGAAGATTGGTTATTGATATTGATGAGGCTTGGAAATGGCTAGAAAATGATGTAGTAGCCCAAGAGGTAAAAAATAAGTTTAAAACCATTAGAAAACAAAATGGAATATTGCGACTTGGTACACAAAGCGTCGAAGACTTTTTAAAGTTACCTATTGCAAAAACTCTTATTGAACAATCTGCTACAAAAATATTCTTAGCAAATCCACAAGCACAAGAAGATGATTATGTTAAGGGTTTAAATCTTAGCGTAGAAGAATATGAAGTTATTAGAGACTTTGATCCCACAAAAAGACAATTTCTTATTAAGCGACAAGATGAACAAGTGATTTGCACTCTTGATTTAAGATCACTGGGTAATCATAATCTAAGAATTCTTTCAACAGGAAGTAAGGATATTGAAATAATTGATTCAATCTTTCAGCAGGATATTCCATTAGAGGTAAAAATAAGACAATTGCAAACTTATTATAAGGAGGAAGCATGAAACATCAAGTAAGCAAAAGAACAAATTGCATTTATTGCAAAACGCAATCAAAGCCCTAAACATTCTCATGATATTAAACTCAATAAGGAGCGTTAATGCAAAAGAAATTTTTTACCAAGTTTATTGTTAGTTCAGCTTTAAGTATGTCTATTTTGTTTGCTACAGGTCTTCCTGTTGTTGATGTTGCATCCAACACGCAAGATTTAGCACAAAATATTCAAACTGCACTTACTTGGGCCAAAGAAGCAAAAAGGTGGATTGATACGCTTGATCATTATAAGAATCAAATTACAGCCTATAAAGATCAATTACAAACAGTTACAGGCGTTACAGACTTTTTACAATCTGTGCAAACTGCTAATAATATGTATCAAGACTTAAATAGCGATATGAAGCGTTATCAAGATATGGCAAATAATCCATCACAGAATCCTCAAAATTACATGAGTGATACAGCAAAAGCAAATTTAAAGGCACAAACACTTTATGATCAATGCAATTATTCGTGGCAAACAGATAAAGAAAAGCAAATTTGTAGGCAAAATCTAGCTTCTGCTGTAAGTAAACAAGCTAGTTATAATACCATCCTTGCTAGTATCAACAAAAATCAAGGTAAACTCGAGAAATTACAAAAAGAACTTAAACAGACAACCGATGAGAAACGATCGCAAGATATTATCGGTGAAATTCAAGCCACAACAGCAGAATCACAACAAATTATTGCACAAGCCCAAACTATGCTGCAACTAGAGGAAATAAATAGAAATATAGCAAAAGAACAAGGGCGACAACTCTACCAAAAAGCTTTAGATAACACAAAAGCAGGATTCTAGTTATGTCAGAATCAGTAGTCTTTCAAAACTTAGGAGAATCCATTCAATCTGTGCTTGATGTAATGAAACAAGCCTCTATGAGTCCGCAAGTCTCTCAACTTATGACTCTAATTTCTATGAGTATTACAATCATGATTATGATAAAGGGGTATGCAATCCTAGCTGGAAAAACCCAAAATCCTCTAAGAGAACTCTTATGGGATATGACTATTAAGGCAATAATCATTTGTTTTTGTCTTAATCTGAATAACTGGCTTACACTTGTTATTGATGCTTTAAATGGAATCTATGAATGGGCTGGTGGAGGCACAACACTCTATGTAAAACTTGATGATATGTTTGCAAAAGTGCTTGACTTAAATGCACAGATTTGGCAAATGCAGTCTGGATTACTTGGTGAAGATGGTGCTATTGTGGGTGTAATTAGCAGTTTGCTTGTCTTTCTTGGATTTGGGGTTGGTGCGGTTTCAACCCTTATTGTGCTAGTGATTACTTCATTTTCTCAAACCTTGCTTGTAGCACTTGCTCCACTTATGTTTTTTTGCTTATTTTATGGATTCTTGCGAAATACTTTTAATCAATGGATTAATTTATTGCTCAATAACACTTTAACAATATTGCTAGTAAGTATGTTTTTTAATTCTGTGTTAAGTGAATTACAAACAAAAATTATTGCACTAACTGCAAAAGCAGAACATAATTTATTACTTGTTGGTATGCAAATCTTACTTGCTGGATTATTGCTTGGTGTGCTCTCTGGCATTGCTTCAAAGATTGCTCAACAATTAGCACAAGTATCGCTTGAAAATGTTATGAGTAGCGGTGCTACGCAAATGGCTACAATGGCTGGAGGTGCAACTGGATTTATACTTGGTAAAACAATGAATGCTGCTCCTGTTAATATTGCTAAGGGTGCTGCTGGATTTATGGCAAATAAAGCACTGCATTATGCTAGTAAAAAGGCATTTGGCGGTGCAAAAGATTTATTAAAAAAGGCTAGAAATGAATAGAACAATATTTTTAATACTTGGTATCTTCTTATTTTGTGGATGTGCAAAACAAAATATGAGTGATAAAGACTTTAATGCAATTTTTTCCAAAGAAAGTCATTGGCAATCCCTCAATCAAGAGCATATTATAAAAGAGTTAGACAATGAATAAAGAAACACATTACAATGAAGCATTAAGCTATGAAGCAAGTATGCGTTATATGATAGAACAAAGCAATAAAAGAGCATGGCTTATTGCTTTTATTGGCATAGCACTAAGTTTTTTATCTGTTATTGCCCTTGTGTTGTTAGTCCCATTAAAAACAGTGCAACCATATGTTATTCGTGTGGATAATACAACAGGTATGGTGGACATTATTACTGCACTAAAGAAAGAAGATATAACAGGTAATGAAGCATTAGATAAATATTTTATTAGCGAATATGTCAAAAAAAGAGAGGGTTATTACTATGATATGTTAAATAGTGATTATGTTACCACACAGCTTTTATCAAGCGATAAGGTAGCACAAGAATACAGGGCAATCTATGAGGGAGAAAATGCGAGGGATAAGATTTTTAAAAATACCATTGAGGTAAAAGCAAATATCTTAAGTATTACTTTAGGTGAGAGTGCTGGAGTAAAAACTTCAACCATTCGTATTCAAACCACTACAACAAATCAAACCTCAAAACTTAAGACAGAATCCGTAAAGATTGTAACGCTAAGCTATGACTACTATCCAAATGATGCAAAAGAAAGCGTAAGGTTAGCAAACCCACTTGGTTTTAAAGTTTTAACCTATCGTGTTGATAATGAGGTGCAAAAATGATAAAACGAGCTCTTACTTTTTGTTTTTTTGGCGTATTTAATAGTGTATTGGCTATCAATATTCCTGAAAAATCATCATTTGATCCGCGTATTACCTATGCTACTTACAATGCCCATGATGTCTTTAGGGTTATTGCAAGAAATGGCTATGTAAGTGTCCTAGAATTTGGAAGTGATGAAAAGATTATAAATACTGCAACTGGTTTTAGTGATGGTTGGGATTTAGTGCAAAAGGGTAATTTGTTGTTTATTAAGCCTAAAGCATATGTTACAAAGTTAGTATATGAGAATCAAAATGTTGATGGAACTTCTAATAATGTGAGTAAGGAATATGTGATTGATCCTACTCCAAAGACTTGGAAAACTAATCTCATTGTTATTACTAATCTTAATAGCTATGTTTTTGATTTACTTTTAAGTAATAGAGATACAACCTATAAATTAACTTTTTCTTACCCAGAAAAAGAATTAAACGCCATAAAAAAGCAATATGAGAAAATAGAAAAGCAAACTAAGCAAAAGGTTACACAAGATAAACTTAATCAAACAACCATTCCTAGAAATTGGAATTTCTATATGAAGGTCAATAAAGGGAGCGAAGATATTGTCCCCAACTTTGCCTATGATGACGGAGTCTTTACTTATCTTGGTTTTGATAATACAAAAACTTTCCCATCTGTCTTTTTATATGAAAACAAGAAAGAAAGTATTTTAAATACACATGTAAAGAAAATAGGCAATTATGATGTGTTGGTTATTCATAAAATTGCTAGGCAAATCTTACTTAGGAGTGGAGACAAAGTTGTTGGAATCTTTAATGGTGGTTATGCAAAAAATCCTTTAGCAAAAACTAGAGAAACTTCAAATGAAGATGTTATACGAGAAATCAAAGGAAAATAATGCAGGAAAAAGAGCAAGAAATCTATAATGATGATAAACGCATAGAGCTTGAAGAACAAAGCATTAATACAAAAAGACTCCAAGTCTATGCTATTATGGGATTATGTGCCCTTGTATTAGTGTTGCTTGGAATCTATTTTATTAATCCATTTAAAAAAGAACCAAAAGAAGAGATAAAAGAACCAACGAATATAGAATCAAGTGTGAAAGAAAAAACATTTGAAATACCAAAAGAAGAAACATTGGCAGACATTTTAGAGAAAAATCCAGATCCTACACCACAATTAAACACACAACAATCACTCCCTATGTTAGCAATGGATCCAAAACCAAATGTGCCAAGAATCGTAAAGGGGCAGACAAGCTCCTTAATTGCAACAGAGCAATCAGCACAAACACAGCAAAATCATTATGATCAATCCTATAAAAGCGAACATGAAACAATTGATAGAGCACAAAATTATATTAATCAGCTTATGGAAAGAAATCCAAATAATACCAATATACAACAAAATAATTCAACACGTGAATCTGATAGCTATCATGGTGAGGTCTATACTCCAACTGCTGCAAATATAGGAGCATTTGATGAAAATCTTTTATTGCCAAAAGGCACTTATATTGGTTGTTCTTTAAAAACAAAAATCATTAGTGAAGTTAAGGGTGGTATCGCATGTACTATTTCAAATGATGTGTATTCTGCAAATGGCAATATTTTACTCATTGAAAAAGGAAGCACTGTTACAGGACAATTTAAAAGTGGTCAAATAGATGATGGTGTTAATAGACTCTTTGTTATTTGGCAGGAGGTTAGAACCCCAAATAATGTTGTTATCCCAATGGATAGCGGTGGTAGCGATGCATTAGGGGCAAGTGGTATTAGTGGCTATATTGATAATCACTATATTAAGCGATTTGGATCTGCTATTTTACTTTCTGTTATTGATGATTCATTGTTATTGCTCTCAAATAGTCTTGGCAATAATACAGGCTATGGAATCTATGCACAGGGTGCAAGAGAGACAAGTAATAACATTGCTAATACAACATTGCAAAAAATGATTAATATCAAACCCACACTCTATAAGAATCAAGGTGATATTGTAGGTATTTATGTCAATCGAGATATTGATTTTAGTAAAGTTTATACACTAAGGAATATACACTAATGTCTGTTTCATTGCAAAAATATGTTAATTCCTTTTTTAAAGAGTTGTTAGATGATAGTGATATTAATGAAATTGCATATAATGGTGATGATAAGCTTTGGTATCAAAATACAAAAGGTATTTGGGAATATACTGCAAGTGGGAGGCTAGATTTTGAAGGTGCAAGTGCCTTTGCACAAGCGAGTGCTGCATTTAAAGATGACAAAATAGACAACACAAAACCTATTTTATCATGCATTCTTACCACAGGTGAGCGTGTCCAAATCGTTATGCCAAGTGCTACCAAAAAAGATCATATCTCAATTACGATTAGAAAACCAAGCACAAAACGCTACACTACAAAAGACTATAAAGATATGGGATTTTTTAATCATATCGTGCATGAGAATGAAAAACAAATAACACCTCGTGACAAAGAGCTTCTACATCACTACCATAATAATGAATGGGAATCTTTTATTACAAAAGCTGTAAGTTATGGGAAAAATGTAGTTATTAGCGGTGGCACAGGAAGCGGTAAAACAACTTTTATGAAAACACTCATTGATTATATTAGCACAGATGATCGCATTATTACCATTGAAGATGTAGAAGAAATTGTGTTTTACGAACACAAGAATTTTGTACAACTTTTTTATCCAAGTGAAGCCAAAGAAGGTGATCCAATCACTTCAGCAACTTTGCTTAAATCTTGTTTGCGAATGAAACCAGATAGAATCCTTTTAGCGGAGCTTAGAGGGGCTGAAACTTATAATTTTATCAATGTATTAAGCAGTGGACATGGAGGAAGTATTACAAGTTGCCATGCAGGAAGCACACAAGAAACATTTAAACGCCTAGCTTTAATGTGTTTGCAAAACAAACAAGGGCAGTGCGTACCATTTGAAATATTGCAAAACAATCTAAGAGATCTTATTGATGTTGTGGTGCATGTTGTAGCACATGGAGGAAAAAGACATATTAGTGATGTCTATTTCAAGGGGGCATACAATGAATAATAATTCAAAAACACTTGAAATATTTGAACTCTGTGAAAGATTGAGTGAGTTATTAGGAGATAAAGAAGCTATTGCAGATTTACAAAAATTATATGACAGACACCCTGAAATGTTTGATAGCATGAAAGATGTTTCTCATACAATCGAGGAGGTTGTAAGTAATCCTGAAATAATTGCAAAAAATCGTAAGGCTAGAAATGAAAAAGATTTCATTGTTGCGAAAAGACTAAATGAGAGGAAAATGGCTGATGTAGGTATCAGAAACGATAGTGGTGTAAATGTAATTTTTCATGCAAATAAAAAACACATTAAGAAATTTAATAAAATGAAGGAAGAAAAGCAGATGTTGGTGGAGGCGTCATCTGCAAAAGCAGCACCCACAAGGTCAGACCATTACGCTAGTAACTCAAACGAATTACCTAAGTGCCATGAGGCACCTTCAACATCCATTACTACTATATCACAAAATTCCAAACATACTGCAGAACCAACAACAAATAAGCTTGATTTTACGCAAAAAGCTATTGAGTTTATCAAGACAAATCAATCATCACATAACAGAGTTAAACCATCTCATACCAAAGATAAGGATAGATCATGAAGATTACAAAAGCTCAAATATTCTTTCTTATTATATTAGCCTTACTGCTAAGTTATTTTCTTACTCCAATTTTACTCTTTGTACTTAATAAAATACCACCCATGCAAGCCTTAAAGTTATGGAGCTTAGATTTAACGATTAAAGCCTTACAATATCGCTTTCCTTATGCTTATAGTGCTTTTGGAATATCTTGTCTTTTTAGCACTTGTGTAGTTGCTATTGTGCCATTTATAAAAAAGAAACAATCCTTGTTTGGTAATGCAAGATTTGCTAATATAAGTGATATAAGGAAAATGAATCTCTATGGCGAAAAGGGGATTATTATTGGTAAGCACAATAATAAATTACTGCGATTTGGAGGGCAACAATTTGTAGCACTTGGAGCACCGACTAGAAGTGGTAAGGGCGTGGGTATTGTTATCCCTAATCTTTTAGAATGGAATGAATCTGCGGTGGTGCAAGACATAAAGCAAGAATGCTTTGATTACACAAGTAAATATAGAGAAAAAGTTTTACAACAAGAAGTTTTCTTATTCAATCCATTTTCAAGAAAAACACACCGCTATAATCCATTAACTTATATTGATATGAGCAATGAGACAACATGCGATAATGAGCTTATGGATTTTGCAAATATTTTATATCCAATTATTGGTGATGAAACCACAAAATTCTTTAACCAACATGCCCAAAACCTTTTTATTGCTTTGTGTTATCTTTGGAAAGATTTAACCCTGACTAATTTAGGACAACAATTTTGTGAACAATTTGATATAAAAACTGAATTTAGTTTGTATGGAATCTTGCAATTAAGTAAGGGATTTCGCATAAAAGTTATAATAAATGAAAAAGAAGAAGAAATTACAGATCTAGAACCAAGTATTGAATTTCTTAAATCTTGTGATATTTTAAGTGAAATTACTATACGCAGACTACAAACCTATCAAAATATTACTTCAGATAATACAAAATCTGGAATTGTTGGGAGTTTTAATGCACCATTAACAGCATTTGAAAGCGAAACACTACGATATGCCACACAAACAAGTGATTTTGATTTAAGAGATTTGCGTAAAAAGAAAATGACAATTTATGTTGGTATTACGCCTGATCAGCTTACAAATGCTAAACTCATTCTTAATATATTTTGGTCGCAACTTATTCTTGTTAATACAAAAGAATTGCCACAGAAAAATAAAGACTTAAAATATACTTGTTTGTTAGTTATGGACGAATTCACAGCTCCAGGACAAATTCAAATCTTACAAACTTCAGTAAGCTTTATTGCTGGATATAACCTTCGATTGCTTACAATCTATCAGTCTTTAAGTCAATTACAAACACCGCCACCATTAGGATATGGCAAAGAAGGAGCAAAAACACTATTGACAAACCATGCGTGTCAAATTTTTTATGCACCTAGAGAAATAGAAGACGCTGAAGCTATTTCAAAAATTTTAGGAAACACCACAGTCAAACAAACTTCTAGAAGCTCAAATTCAAGTGCAAGTGGTGGTAGCAGTGGGAGAAGCATTAGCGAAACTCATAGGGCTCTAATGTTACCACAAGAATTAAGGGAAATGCCCTTTGAAAATGAACTTATTACTATAGATAGTGGTAAACCAATTCAATGTCAAAAATCTATCTATTATAGTGATAAATATTTTATGAACAAGTTTAAATCTATTTCACCAAGTCTGGCACGTATTAAAGGCATACCTGATAGAAAAGCCTTTGAACATGCTATTCTCAATGGAGAAATGGCAATTTCAATTCAAATAATAGGAGAATAAATATGAAGCATATTATAACATTAGCTTGTGTATCAACACTCATTGCATTAGTGGGTTGTAATCCAAAGCCAAAACGATTAGACAATAATTCAGCCTTAACAATTAACAATCGTCTGTTAGAAATGCAATACAACTTTGTCCCAAAAGATCCATTTCTTGGAAATTCTGATTGGACATATCATATTGTTGTAACAAAAATAAATGGCGAGTATTTACGCAATGATGAAGTCTTAAAAACCTTTTTATTAGCACATAATGCGGATAAAATTATTCTTGTTGGAGCAAAAGATCTCATCCAAGAATATAAGCATTATTTTAAACAACATCAAGTTACAGCGATTATAGAAATGCAGCCCGTTTCACCAGTGCCAGAGGACTTAGATAAAGTTAATATTTTATTCTTTCATAAGAATTTGGATAGCTTTATGCAATAAGGATTCTTATGGATAATGGATTAAATTTATTATTTGATATAACACAGGCAACTCCAAAAGAAGAGCATGATCTTAATGATGAACACACCATTATAAACGACAAACAAGGTGATAATGAAAGTGGATTAGAAAAAGATAGCAACGCTTTTATTCAATCAATCATTAAAGAAGCGGATGAAGCTATTCCAGATTCTATTCAAAATTATTCATCACTTATGCAAATCCAAGAAGACATCTTTGATTCTATGTTGAAAAAAATAGAAATGGGTAAGGTAAATGAACCAGGCAGTTATGATAATGCAACAATTGGCATTTTTAAAGACTTAGAAGAAGAATACTATAAAGCAAAAAAGAATTGGGATTGTTTTATACAATTCTTTCATGCACCCTTAAATAAAGATGATATGCAATTTATTAATACCTTAAAGATTATGAATGTATTAATTGAAAAGATACAGGTTTTTTCTATGCAATCTAAGGAGCTTGATGATTATGTCTCAGATATTCAAGAAAGCCTTGATAAGATTAATAGCAATAATGGTAGGTTAGCACAATTGGATGATACCATGAAAGAATTTTGTGAATATACAACAAATCAACTGCATGGTGAAGCAAGGAGAATACAAGAACAATTTTGTTCCACCCTAGAACAAACCTTGCAACATAAAATTACGCATTATGATAATTTTTTAACACATTTTATTAATAAAGAGGGTGAAAAAATAAAAGAATTATCAGATATTGCAACAGATATTACAAAGAATACGAAAAAGATTCTTATCTTAGTTGCCATTATCTTTGCAATTTTTGGAACAAGTCTTGGGGCTTTAAGTGTTGCTCTTTATACAAAATACAAGCAATTTCAAGCATTAGATTCTAATTTAACATTCTTTAGCAAAAAATTACATAACATCAATATTACAAGAAATGACAATACTATAACAATTAAGGCACCAAAACAAGATATACAAACCACCACAAAAGATAATTACTTTTACTTAACAATAGGAGGTGTAAAGTGAAAATTTAATTATTCCATAGATACCACAGAGTTGAAGCACGTTAAATAATCATAAGAAAAGGAGACAATATGGCATTTGTAAAATTAACGCAGGAAAAAAATCCTAAACTTGCTATTCAAACCAATACAAGTTTAAATTATAAGGATAAAGATGGCAATATAAAACAAAGAAAGCCTGAAACAGCTTTATTAGAGAGCATTAAAGAGGCTGGAAAGGTTGCGGCAATGGAACAAGGCACTGTAACACTCAGTGCTGCTATCAATGGGGAATGGAAAAATTACTTTGTTAATCGTATGCAGGATTATTCTATTCGTTTAATACCAACAGATGATTCAAAAAATAAAGACAAAATTATTTATGTCAATTCATTTAAAACAGAGGAAGGAAAATATTTCTATGCCATTAATACAAAACAAGAGGCAGGAAAGACATTTGTAGAAGGACTTGAAACAAATACAAGTAAAGATGGACAATCTAGCTATATTAAGGCAAATATACGCCTCTCAAATGAGAATATTAAACAAGATCTTTTAAATAAAGGCGAACAAGCAAAAGATTATGTAGCTATTGTGAGTAAAGATGGTTTTCATGTTGTATTGGAAAAAGATTTAACCCATCAATTACAAAAAGATCAAGCCAAACACGTACAACAAGACATGCAAAGTGAAAAAGTATCTACTAAAAAACAAGATAAGGGTATGGAGCGATAAAAAAATTCGTATTCTATCTTAAAAAAGATACAACAATAAGATAAAGGATAGCATATATAATACATATATTACACACTTAATATATGTATATTAACAATTAATAACATATATATTAAATATTTATTATATAAACAATAATCATACATTAATCTAACGATTGAATTTGATTGTAATTCTAAAATAGGTTAAAGGTTATATATGAATAACAATTCAAAAACACTTGAAATATTTGAACTCTGTGAAAGATTGAGTGAGTTATTAGGAGATAAAGAAGCTATTGCGGATTTAAAAAAATTATATGATAAACACCCTGAAATGTTTGAGAATATGAAAGATGTTTCTCATACAATCAAAGAAGTTGTAAGTAATCCTGAAATTATTGTTAATGCAAAAAGAGAAAATGCGATTCTTGCAGTAAAAAGCTTCGAAAATCAAAATAAAATGGGTGAGGTGGCTATAGAGAATGATAATGGCACAAATATAATTTTTCATGCTAACAAAAAAAGGCTTTCAGAAATAAAGAAAGTAACAAGGCAAGTATTGGTGGAGACGCCATCTGCAAAAGCAGCACCCACATGGTTAGACCGTTGCGCTAGTAACTCCAATGAATTACCTAAGTGTCAAGAGACACATTCAATACCTGCTTCAAGTACTTTAGCACAAAATTCCAAACATACTGCAGAATCAACAACAAATAAGCTTGATTTTACACAAAAAGCTATTGAGTTTATCAATAAGCAACAAACAAAGTATGAATCTAAGACAATACAGCAAACACACGCAAAAAATCAAGGGAGATAACGATGAGATTATTTATAGCAGAAAAACCAGAATTAGCAAGAGCAATTGCAAGTGCACTTAATGGAAATGAGAAAAAAGCTAAAGGTTATATCATAAAAGGAGATAATATTATTACTTGGGCATTTGGGCATATACTTGAATTAGCACAGCCTCATATTTATGATTCTAAATATGAGCAATGGGATATTAATGATTTACCACTTAAGATTGTAGATTTTATCTATGTGCCCAAACAAGATTGTAAAGAGCAGTTGAAGATTATTTGTAATCTTATTCAAAGTAAAGATACAACAAGCATTATTCATTGCGGGGATGCTGATGATGAAGGACAAATTTTAATAGATGAAATACTAGACTACTCCAAAAATAAAAAGCCTGTCTTTAGAGTATTAATTAATGATATTACACCAAAAGCAATCCAACACGAAATTGCAAAAATGCTTCCTAATGACAATTTTAAAGGTATGAGTGAAAGAGGATTTGCAAGAAGTCAAGCTGATTATCTTGTAGGAATTAATCTGACAAGAGCCTATACTTGTCTAGCAAGGCAAAATGGATATAAAGGAAAAAGCCCTATTAGCTTAGGTAGAGTGCAAACACCAATTCTAGGTTTAATAGTAAGCAGGGATACTATGCAAGAAACATTTCAATCAATTGATTATTTTACACTTGATGCTACTTTTACAATAAATAATATAACCTTACAAGCCTCACTCAAAACAAAAGAAAAAATAATGCTAAAAGATACAATAGAAATAATTTCTAATGAATGCAATAAGAAAGAGTTTAACTACAGCATTCTTAAGGAAAACAAAAAAGAATATCCGCCTCTACCTTATAATCTCTTAATACTACAGGCAGAATGTGCTAAGAATCTTGGACTAAAACCAGATGAAGTATTAAGCATTACACAACGCTTACGAGAACAATATCAACTTATTACCTACAATAGAAGTGATTGTCAATATCTACCAGAAACAAAATTTGATGAGGCAAAAGATATTATAAAATCTATTGGAGAAAACATCTCTAGCAATGAATTTAACAATTTGATACAACATGCTGACTTGAGCATTAAAAGCAAAGCTTTTAATGATTCAAATCTATCAGCACATTATGGCATTATCCCTACAACAGCTACAGCTGATTTCACTAAATTACAACATTTAGAAAAAATTATCTATGAGATGATAGCAAAAAGATTTTTATGTCAATTCTACCCACCAAAAGAATACATACACACACAAATAACACTAACATATAAAGACTATGAATTTTATGCCTCAAGCAATACAACCCTAAAAGTTGGATATAGTTCTTTTTTTGGAGTAAATCAAAATAATAAACAAACAAATGAAGAAAATACTATCAGCGACAATAATAATGATTTATCAATTATCAAAGAAAATCTAAAAGCAATCTGCACTGGCACAAATATAGAAAAACGACAAACAAAGCCAAAACCACACTATACTATGGAAACACTTTTAAAAGATCTCACAAGTGTAGCAAAATATGTAAGTAATGAACGCATAAGACAACTTCTTATAGAAAGAGATAAGGATAAAAAGGGTGAACATGGTGGCATAGGCACACCTGCCACAAGATCAGAACATATTAAGAAACTTATTGATAGGGGTTATATTGAAGTATCTAACGATAAAAAACAAATCATAAAAGCTACACAAAAAGGTAAAAATTTAATCAATATAGCTCCAAATTCTTTAGTAGCCATAGATTTAACAGCATTATGGTTTGAACAACAAAAAATGATTGAAAATAACGAAATTACAAGATCTCAATTTCTAGAATCAGTGCTAAAACAAATAGAATATGAAATACAAAAAATTCAAACTGATAATAATTTTACAATCCTATCTGATGAAAAAATTAACATGGCATATAAAGCATTAAAACTAAAAAAATATAGGAAGAAGCCATAATGCTTAAAAACTACTTTTTTCATTATTTGTATATTTCCTATAATAAATATGATTCATGTGCAAAAAAATGACAACAGATTAAATAGCATACAATTTCAAATAAGGAGAATAATATGAGAAGAAAATTACATAATATATAAAATAAAATCGTTCGTTTAAATTTGACATATTATAAAATAAAACTGCAAAAAAATCAAGATTAATAATGAAATTTCAATCCCACAAATTTTAAAATGAAAAAAGTAGTTTTTAAGCCGCTTTTTAAAATGAAAAAAGTAGTTTTTAAAATGAAAAAAGTAGTTTTAACACAATTATTGAATTTAAAAACGCCCTATTTAACGATATTTGAGAGTGTTACTTTTTTGCGTAAACAAGATAGTTAAACAAATAATATAGTTAAACAAGAGAAACACACAAAAAAAATCCCAAGAAAAAACTCCAAAAAAGCAAAACTTTTCTCAAAAATAACAAACCAAACAATTTAACTTGAACAAATAAAAAAATAACTTCTTATTTATTTACAAATGTGTTCGCTTTGATCCAGTACTTTTATTACTCAAAAAAGAAACTACAATGCTATCAAAAAGTAGCTTAACAAAATAATTTCTGATATAATTAATCATCACCAAATCAAGCAATAAGGATTCTTTATGAAAACACAAGGGAAAACAAGAATTGCTAAAAAAAATGAAAAAATGGTAGTAACACAAGACAACAAATTTGTCTATGCAAAATACAACATGAGTGCGAATGAAATGAAATTTTTCATGTGGATAGTAGGACAAATAA
>NZ_JRPL02000034.1 GCF_000765905.2 Helicobacter trogontum
ACAAACAGAGCATTCAAACACAGCAAACACCATTGAACAAGGTTATAATGAACTTACCCTATCAAATATAAAAGATAATGAAGAAATCTATGTAAGAGCGCAAAAAGACTATAATGAATATATAAAACATAATTTCTCTCAAACCATACACAACAATAAAGATTCTAAAGTAAAAGGAAGTTACACAGAATCTATTACTAAATATCATAAGCAAGAAATATTAGGTTTAAAAGATGTAAGAGTTGGAGGAGAATATCTTACTAATGTAGCACTAAGTAAAGATACCATAGTAGGATTATCTCATACTCTAAACATAGGAGCTAGTAATAAACTAAGAGTGGCTAATGATAGTAGTGAGGTTGTTGGGGGAGATAGGAGTGTGGAGGTTGGAGCTAATCAAAACACTACCGTAGCTAAAGATGAAAATAGGAATATAAAAGGAAATAAAAGTGAGGTGGTGGAGGGAAGCCTAGATATAAGAGTGAGTAAGGATGTAAATATTAACACAGAATCTAATCATACACTAACAAGCACTGGAGCTATTGATATTTTTTCAAACACAAATACACATATCCAAAGCAAAGAGCAACTATCTATAAGTGCAAATAATACAGAACAACTATTTGAATCTGATTATAATATCAATGCTGGCAATCAAATAACTCACCAAGTAGGCGATACCCAAATCATTGCTAAGGGAGACTCTGTTATAATAAAAGCTGGTGGAGTTGAAGTCATTATAGATTCCAATGGACTTGTAGTTAAAGGTGGAGAGCTTAAAGCAGAGTAAAATAAATTAAAGGAGTTCTTATGCAAAAGTTTTTAATAGTTTTAGGATTGTGTTTAATGTTAGCCATTAGTGCTAATGCACAATCCCCAAAAGAAGCTAAACCTAGCTTTGATTGTGCTAAGGCAAAAAGCAAGGTAGAAAAGATAATATGTAGTGATGAAAGTGAGGAGTTAAAAAATTTAGATCGCTATATGGCTGAAGTCTATACACAATTAAGAAAAGAGTTAAAAATCTCTAAGTTTCCTGATAAAGAAAAAAGACTAAAAGATCTTTTAGATTCACAAAGAGCTTTTATTAAAAATTTGGATAAGGTTAATTCTATAACAGGTGCTTATGAAGAACGCATTACACAACTACTTAAACTTCTAGGAGAAGTGCTAGATTCTAATAATAAAGAATTATGTGAATATGCAAGAAAAGATCAATTTGATGAGAATAAATGGCAAGAAGTTCCCCCCTCTGTCAATCCTCCTTTTAGTATAGGTTTTTGTGCTTTTGGAGCAAATAATAGATATAGCGTTTATTCTTGGTATTGCACAGAAAAAAAAGAGGTCATAAAAGAAGCAATGGCAAAAGCTGTCAAAGAAAAAGAATTTGATTATGCATTTCCTTTTGTTTTTAAAAGAAAAATTGATATTAATAATGATGGGGTATTAGATAATGTAATTCTTTCACAAGGGCAATATTTTAGTGCACTTTGGATATATAAAAATGGTAAGCTAGATGCAAAAGCAAGTGGTAAAATCTATGGAGATGATTTACATTTTAGTGGAGCAAAAACTGAAGAAAAAGTTTGTATGGAATATGAGGTGCCTTGCATGGCACTTACTACATATGCTCTGCCAAGTAATAAAGTTTCAGGAATACTAAGAAGTTCTGAGTTTCCTATATTAAGCTATTTAACTTATGGAGTTATGGAATTTCAAGGCAAAAATTATATTACTCTTTGGAGTGGTAGATTTAATTTTGATGAGAATTCTACTTATCCAGAAACACGCATTTATCTCTTAGAAGGTAATAAAAGAGAGCTAAAATGTACTTATTAAAAGGAAATAATTGATGTTTGAAACAACAAAAAATACGGAATAAATTAAAGGAGTTCTTATGCAAAAGTTTTTAGTAGTTTTAGGATTTTTCTTAATGCTAAGTATTCATATTAATGCACAATCCCAAAAAGAAGCTAAACCTAGCTTTGATTGTGCTAAAGCAACTACAAAAGTAGAAAAGATAATATGTAGTGATGAAAGCGGGCAGTTGCAGAATCTTGATAGATATATGGCAAAGGCGTATAAAAAACTAAGACAGAATCTAAACAAAAATGAGCAAAATAAGCTTTTAACATCGCAACGATTATGGCTTCAAACCCTACATCAATGCGAATCTAAAGAATGTGTAAAAGAGCTTTTGCAAAATAGAGGTGGAGAATTGCAAAATTACACAGCACACACAGGCAATGTGTGGCTTGGGACTTATGAATTGCAACAAAATCTTTATTTTGGATGGTTTAAAATACAAAAATGCGATACAAATAATATTTGCGAAA
Organism: Helicobacter trogontum; assembly: GCF_000765905.2. GTDB lineage: Bacteria > Campylobacterota > Campylobacteria > Campylobacterales > Helicobacteraceae > Helicobacter_A > Helicobacter_A trogontum. The sequence continues at coordinate 2,334 of NZ_JRPL02000034.1, forward strand.
TCAAATATGAGGCTATCCTAAATAAAAGTGAGTTTAATGATATGCATATCTGCGAAGAAGTTGCAATGAAGCTCAAAATCAAAAATAACAATAAAGCCATTGCGTATTATGATGGGGAAGAAAAATGCAGATTGAACTTAGAGCTTAATAAAAACGGGATTTTAATCACAGAGCAAAAACCCAAAGATTGCTATATGGGCTGTGGAGCTGGGACAGAAATTAGTATAAATAGCTTATATCATAAGGAATAATCAATGCTTTATGATATTAAAGAATTAAATGAAAATGATTATAAAAAGAATGCACAAGACTTCTTATTGCCTTTGAAAATCTAAATTATAAACAAGAAAATGCTATACATATTGCAAAAAAATGTAACCATTGGTTATGGACTTGATTTGCTAAAATGCGATGGACAATCAAAAGATTTTTTACTAGATTATTTAGCAGATGATTCCAAGAAATTAGAAATAGGAAATGAGGAATTAACTTTTTATGGTATCATAGAAAAATATAGAGTCAATAAGACAGGTTTTACAGACCCAAAGATAGTAAGAGGCTATTTGCAAAATAAAGTATTTAATTTTTCTCTTACACAAGAACAAGTTTAAGAAGTTTTAGAAAATATGATTCCAATATATGAAAAGAGACTTTCCAATATAACAACAAATTATTTACCTTATAGTAGAGAAAGAGCTTCATTGCTATCTATGCGTTATCTAGGAAAAGGCATTGAAAACAATGGATTAATTAAAGCTATTAAGAATAATTCGAGATTTTTGTCTTGGTTTATTAGACGATATAAAATAAATATTAATACTTATTTGGGATATGTTACTAGAAGTTCAGATGAAGCAGATATTTATCTATCTAATCCAAATATCAATAAAATAAGTCTTATATTTGACATATTTTCTCACTTAAATATAAGGAAAGAAACCATTAGTTATAGGAAGTATAAATACAATGAAAATATTAAGAGTTATACCCCTCACAATAAAAAAGATATATTGTTAGAATTAGTGCTTTGGTATGAAAATGATTTAGATTTTATAAGATTTAATTCGGCGAATAAAGTTAACAACATAAGCAAAAGTAATATTACTAATATTATCTCACAACTCACCAAAAAACCTATCAATAATATCACCACCATCCTCCACCCCTACCTAACCTACATCAACCAAACATTTGCCAAAGGTGCTGTATTAGAATATACATTAAACAATATTTATGTTCTTAAAGAAATTAAAGATTGTGAGAATCTAAATGTTGCTTTATCTAATAGAAATGATACAAGGGATTTTACTCCACTGCTTATTATCTGCCTTAAACCAAATACACAATCACATCAAAATATTGACACTTATACCATAAAGCAACCAAACAATACATTTATAAGCATAGTAGTATTTGAGGGAGCAAAGCTTGATATGAGTACAATTGATACAGAAAAATCTGAAATTTTATATGCTAGATTGAAAGATGAAAGTAATATAGATGTAGTATTACTGCAGGGCTCACATCAATCAATGATTTTAGATTCTAAAGATCGTGGAAAAATAATATGAGAGATGTAAAATTGCAAGGACTTTATGGCATAAGTGATACAAGGCTAACACCGCATGCAACATTAATCAAGCAGCTACAAATGGCAATTTATGGTGGCTTAAAAATATTTCAGTATAGAGATAAAGATTCTAAAGATAATGAAATTGCTGGGCTTGTAGGAGAATTGCAGGCGATATGTAATGAAAATAATGTGCTTTTTGTGTTAAATGATAGATATGAACTTGCAATAAAGCTCGGAGTAAGTGGGCTGCATTTAGGTAGAGATGAAGTTTCATTGCTCTCAAATATCAGGAAATCTTTTGGGGGAATTATAGGCGTGAGTTGTTATGATAGTGTGGAGTTGGCACAAAGCTATGAGAAAGTCGGAGTAGATTATGTGGCTTTTGGCGCACTCTTTCGCTCACCTACGAAAGAAAATGCTACACCATGTCCATTAAGTGTTTTAACAAAGGCTAAATATGAGTTAGAGATTCCAATATGTGGGATTGGTGGTATTTGCGTGAATAATGCATCTTCTTTGCAAGAATGCGATATGATCGCAGTCATTTCAAGTCTATGGAATCTGGCATCACCCTGTAATGACATAGCATGTATAAAAGATTATGAATATATAACTTCTAACGCAAAAAGCCTTATAGCCGCATGGCAATCTAAAGGAGTGCAATGAAAAAGCTTACATATATTTTTGCAGGTTTTATTGGTGTATATGTGCTGATGAATATCATATCATTGCAAGGTGTTGTATATACGCATACAGAGGAGATGAATCAATATAGCGAATATAGAAGCAAATATGCGCGTCCAGTGAATGAATGGGAAAAACCAAACATAGATAATGGAATCTATTATGAAGAAATGCAAGCTTTACCTAAGATTGCAAGAGATACCAAAGAAAATCCATATACAGAAGCAAAAATGTTGCTTGGTAAAAAACTTTTTTTTGAACCAAAACTTTCAAAATCAGGACAGATCGCATGTGCAAGTTGTCATAATCCAGAATTAGCTTTTGGTGATTCTGTAAGGACGAGCTTTGGGCATGATAGACAAAGAGGAAAACGCAATGCACCAAATATTATGATGAGTGGCTTTTTTGATGAATTATTTTGGGATGGACGTGCTAAAGGCTTAGAATCTCAAGCTCTTATGCCTATTGTAAACCCCATTGAAATGGCTCATGAACTCGTAGCTATGCAAAATTATATTGCAAAAACGCAAGAATATTATCCCTTATTTCTGTTGGCTTTTGGAGTGAGTGAAAGTCAATATGAAATCTTAAGGATACAATCTAAAGATGAAGCAGTAAGGAGAAAGGAATTTGATAGAATCTTATTGGATTTATTAAAGGCGGATCGACAAAATAAAAATCTAGATTCTATACTACAAAGTCAGGCTTTAACAAAAGAACAGATATTAGCAGCAAAAAAACTCATCACACAAGAAAATATAGCAAAAGCTATTGCAACTTATGAACGCAGTATTGTGCCTAAGAATACTAGGTTTAATCGTTTCTTAAATGGAGACTATAAAGTTTTAAGCAATCAAGAAATCTATGGGTTACATATATTTCGCACAAAGGGGCGATGTATGAATTGCCATTATGGAGTGGCATTAAGTGATGGAAAATTTCATAACATTGGCTTGAGCTTTTATGGCAGGAAACTAGAGGATTTGGGGCGATATGAGGTAACAAAAGATGAAAAAGATTTGGGTGCTTTTAAAACCCCATCACTCATTGCAGTTTCAAAAAGTGCACCCTATATGCACAATGGTATATTTCCTACATTGCAAGGTGTCATACATATGTATAATGCAGGGTTTCCCACACAAACAATAAGACAAACTAGCAAAGCAGTGCCAAAGACTTCAGAACTCATACAACCCCTAAAACTCAATAAAGAAGAGATGGAAGCTTTAGAAGCATTTTTGCTTACATTGTAGCCTACTTTCATAGCTAGAAGGCAAGCTATATTACTGGTTTTTATATTCAGCAAAGCGATTAAAGTGGAACATGTAGAATTAAATAGGCCTACAATCAGAAAGTAAAACAAGCGTTGTAATGTGTAACTTTGCAAAATGATGTTATACTTAACGCTTTGATTATTGGCAGTCATTTTGCTATAAAATTACGATTGATTGAGATGAATTTATTAGTGAAAGGAGCAGTACATGAAATATGCTTTTATTTATCCTGGACAAGGTTCACAAACACAAGGCATGGGTAGGGACTTTGTTGATAATTTTCCTGTTGCAAAGGAGCTTTTACAAGAAGCAAGTGATACGCTAGGTCAGGATATGGCAAAGATACTCTATGAAGATGAGACAAAGCTGAATGAAACACAATATACCCAACCCGCCATCTTTCTTGTGAGTGCAATGGCGCATCGTATTGCGGTAGAGGAATATGGAATACAAGCAACACTTGCCTTTGGGCATTCTTTGGGTGAGGTGAGTGCATATTGTCTAAATGGTGGTGCAAACTTTGCAGATTCTATATATCTAACGCATAAAAGAGGGCAATTCATGGCAGAAGCATGCAAGGGTAGGGCGGTTGGCATGATGGTATGTCTAGGACTTGCTACAAATGTGTTAGAAGATATTTGCAAGAAAGCTCAGGATTCTTCACTGCAGGTTTGGGCGGCAAATTACAACATGGAGGGGCAGGTTGTATTGGCTGGGATCAAAGATGATTTGGAAGCTCTTAGTACTACTTTAAAAGAAGCTGGGGCAAAACGCACACTTTTACTCAAAATGAGTGTAGCAAGTCACTGTCCACTATTACAAGATTCTATACCGCCTTTTCAAGAACTTCTAAATAAAAGCATTACAAATACTCAAGTAGATATTATCTCAAATGCAAACCTTGATATTTATAATACAAAAGAAGAGGCTTTGCAGAATCTGACGCAGCAGCTCATAAAGCCTGTCTTGTATCACCAATGTGTGCGAAGAGCAAAAGAGCTTGGTATCACGCAATTTATAGAATTTGGTAATGGCAGTGTGCTTGCAGGGCTTAATAATAAGATTAGTGATATACCTACAATAAGTATCAATTCAGTGCAGTCTTTGCGGCAGCTTGGGTCGTTATAATGGTAAAAATGCGACAGAGACACCTTTGCGTGTTTGAGTTTGAAAAAGGCTCGTTTGATGAGATTCTTGCTTACATTCAATATAATGCAGATTTTATGCGAGATAGGTTACTTGCATTTCATGATGATATTACGCCAGAAATACGCGAATTTTTATGTGGTTTGGGGGCTATGCCCTTTAAGATTGAGAATCAAAAGATACTACAACAAGGCAAGGTAAAACAACTCACAATAAATCCTTCTGTTCAAAAACAAAGTGTGATGCAAGGATCACTGCATAATGAAGGTATGCAAAATGCTGCAATAAAAAAGATTAAAATCACTTTGGATTCTAATGATTTAGCACATGTTGTTATCAATAATAGTGAAGAAGAAGATTTAAATCAAAAAGATTTAGATACCAATTCTTTAGATAATGTTACCATAGGTAATATCCCAGAAGATTTTATATCTGATTCTAAGATTGCACAATATAATATCAAATCACAAAAAGATAATGTGGTGCAAAAAAACCTACCCAACAATAAAGAAACTATGCCTATGGTAACCTTTAGACGCACCATTCGTAGTGGTGAGGAAATAATTTTAGAATCTCATGCTGCTTTTATTAGAGATATACACGAAGGAGCATTGATAAAAAGCAGTGGAAATTTACATATTTATGGTAGATGTCATGGAGTATTAGAATGTTTTGGCGATTATATTATTATTGGAGAATTTGACATGGGTAGAATTTCTTTGCAAAATATCATTTTGGAAGGAAAAATGCTTGAAATGGTAAAAAGCAGTAAAAAACTAAAAATGCTTACCATAGAACATGGCGAGATATCTCTATGCGAGCTTCTATGAAAGGATAAAACATGAAACAGCGAACAATAACAAAAAAAGTAGAGCTTGTAGGTATTGGACTACATAAGGGTGTGCCTGTGAAAATGATATTAGAGCCGCTACCAAGTGATAGTGGTATTGTCTTTTATCGTAGTGATATGGGAGTTAGCATACCACTTAAGATAGAGAATGTCATTGATACTACTATGGCAACAGTTATTGGCAGAAATGGAGCTAAGATCTCTACAATAGAGCATTTGCTATCAGCTATCCATGCTTATGGTATTGATAATATTCGCATCATACTCGATAATGAGGAAGTGCCTATTATGGATGGGTCGAGCATAGGATTTTGTATGTTATTGGAAGAAGCAGGTGTGCAGGAATTAGATAAGCCTAAAAAGGCTATTGAGATTAAAGAAATTGTTGAGGTAGAAGAGGGTGGTAAGTTTGTGCGACTTGAACCAAGCGATTCTATCACTTTTGATTTTACTATTAAATTTCCACACCAGGCTATAAGAGAGCAAAGTTATAAGTTTGAATTTAGCACACAGAAATATAAAGAAGAGATCGCAAGGGCTAGGACTTTTGGTTTTTTACAAGAGGTAAATCAGCTTCGTGCGATGGGATTGGGGCTTGGTGGTAGCTTTGATAATTGTATTGTGCTTGATGAGAAAGGGATTATGAATAGTGAAGGTTTGCGGTATAAAGATGAGTTTGTGAGACATAAAATACTAGATGCAATCGGTGATATGTCTTTGCTTGGTATGCCAGTCATTGGTGGATATATCTCTTTTGCGGGTAGTCACAAGCTTAATCATTTTTTAACAAAAAAACTTCTAAGCTCTGCTCATGCATATAGTATTGTAGATTTACAAGTAACAGCAAAAGCTACACAAAAAGCATTTGTTCCTGCAAAAATTAAGGCTTAGTGTTTCAACCACAAAGCATTACCTCATTTATATCTATTGCTGCACTATCTTTTGTGTGGAAAGTGCGTTGGGTGTATGATACATGAAAGCCCCCTAGTTTTTATTTAATTTGTAGAGTTTAGTGTTATAGCTCATAGTGTTCATAGTGTTAGTGTTTATGTATATTTAGATCATACAGCTCAATGTGAATTGATCCATGTGTTAAAGAGTAGAATCTGTTTGGATTGTGATTTTATGATACATAAATATCATGCGTGATTTAAAATAAGCGTCTAGCGTCTTAAAGATTATAAACATTAGTATTTTTTGGAATAATTGATACATTTTTTTGTATTATGTTGTGAGATTGATGGGTATAAAAGTAACAATAGATTACTTTTACTTCCTTTTCATTATCAATTAAGTTGCATTTTTTTGAAATTGAGATTATATTAAATTAACCAAGTGTTAATAAGAAACACAGAGAAGGAGAATAGGATGCAAAATGTTGATGAAGATAAGGTGTTTGCAACGCAAATATTTAAGCCAAACCGAGAGTTTGCTAAACAAGCACGGATTAAAAATATGTGTGAATATGAAGAGCTCTGCTATGATGCAGAATCTGATTATGAGGGTTTTTGGGCGAAACAAGCTAGAGAAAAGATTCACTGGTTTAAAGATTTTGATCGTGTTTTAAATGATGATAATGCACCCTTTTATAGATGGTTTGAGGGTGGCAAACTAAATGTTTCTTATCAATGTATTGACAGGCATTTGAAAACAAAGAAAAATAAAGTTGCCATCATTTTTGAGGGTGAAATGGGTGATTATAAGGTCATCACTTATCGCAAACTTTATACAGAAGTAAATAAAACTGCAAATTTATTGAAAAATCACTTTGATATTAAAAAAGGCGATAGAGTTGTGCTCTATATGCCTATGATACCAGAAGTTGCTATCATAATGCTTGCGTGTGCTAGAATTGGGGCTATTCATAGTGTCGTGTTTGGTGGATTTAGTCCAGAAGCATTAAGAGATAGAATCCAAGATGCAGAAGCAAAGCTTGTTGTTACAGCAGATGGTGCTTTTAGGAAAGGAAAGCCTTATATGTTAAAACCTGCGGTAGATAAGGCTTTGGAAAATGATGCATGTCCAAGTGTAAAGAAGGTGCTTGTTGTAACACGTAATGATTGTGATATAAATTATGTGAGAGGGAGGGATTACTCATATAATGAGATGGTAGCACATGAGAAAAGTATATTTACGCCAGAGCCAATGGATTCTGAAGATCCACTATTTTTACTCTATACAAGTGGCAGCACAGGTAAGCCAAAGGGTGTACAACATAGTAGTGCTGGCTATATTCTCTATGCCCAAATGACTATGGAGTGGGTTTTTGATATTAAAGATTCTGATAATTTCTGGTGTACTGCTGATGTTGGTTGGATTACAGGACACACTTATTTGATTTATGGTCCTTTAGCATGTGGGGCTACAACTATTATCTATGAGGGCACACTTGCATATCCAAATTATGGGCGATGGTGGCAAATGATAGAGGAATACATGGTAGATAAATTTTACACTTCTCCAACTGCCATTCGTATGTTACATTCGCATGCAGAGCATGAACCAAGAAATTATGATTTAAGTTCCTTAAAGGTTTTAGGTACGGTTGGTGAGCCTATTAATCCTACTGCGTGGAAATGGTTTTATGAGGAAATTGGTGGCAGTCGATGCCCCATTGTGGATACGTGGTGGCAAACAGAAACAGGTGGCAATATGATTACACCATTACCAGGTGCAACACCTATCCGTCCTGGTTGTGCTACTTTGCCATTACCTGGAATTATTGCAGAAGTTTTACATGAAGATGGCACAAAGGCAGCACCTGGAGAACAAGGATTGCTTTGCATTACAAAGCCATGGCCATCAATGATTCGCGGTATCTGGGGGGATCCAGACAGGTATATTGATAGTTATTTTAAGCAAGTTAAAAAAGATGGTAAGCCAGTATATTTTTCTGGTGATGGGGCGATTATTGATGCAAAAGGCTACATTACCATCACAGGAAGAACTGATGATGTTGTCAATGTTAGTGGGCATAGGATTGGCACTGCAGAGATTGAGGCTGCTATCGCAAAGCACCCAAGTGTTGCAGAGAGTGCATGTGTAAGTAGGTTGGATTCTATCACAGGAGAGAGCTTATTTGCCTATATCGTGTTACATGAGGGTGTGGTCGATAATGCTGCTGAAGAGCTTGAGATTATGAAAGAAATCAATCGCATTTTAAGCAAAGAAATAGGCAATATTGCAAAGCTTGGGGCAGCTTTATTCGTGCCAGGGCTACCAAAAACTAGAAGCGGTAAGATTATGCGTAGAATTCTAAAGGCAATTGCTAGAAATGAGGCAGTTACACAAGATGTGAGCACATTAGAAGATTCACATATTGTGGAAAAAATAGTACAAATTGCAAAAAATGCAGAATAGTTTGGATAATTTTGTAATGCTTGATATTGCAAGAAATACAGCAACGTGAAACCAGTGGTATATCGCATACTATATTAATAATATTGTTGTAGAACGCAGATTGAAGGTATTTTGTTTAAGGCTGAAATACTTTTGTGAGCATGTTGACGTATTACTTTGTGTTAGCATATTAGTTTTGGGTTATGGTTTTAAAGACTTGTGAGATCAGTCCAGTATTTATCAACTTTTGCTTGGTTATTATTTTTTAGAAATATTAACTTTTAGCTAAAGATATTTAGAAGAGACCGCCCATTTATGTTAAGAGCCTTATTTTTGATCGTATTTTTAAAAAGGATTCTGTATGAAAAAAACATGTAAAAGCATCTGGTGTATGGGTGCGTTGTTGTGTTTCGTTAATATGGGTATAGCAAAGGATGGTTTTTCTATCGGCGGCGTGGTTGCTATCGACAATAAGAGTACAGGAGGTGGCTTTGAGGTGGGATTTCCATTGTTGCAAAAAGGTCTTAGTATCCGCAATTATATAAGTATATTGACTTATGCAGCAGAAAATGCAAGCCCACGTTTATTGTTGCAGGAAAAAATAACATTTGGTGGTCCAAGAGATTCTGGTGTGGCTAGGCTATATGGCTTTGTTAGCGGTAGTTTTGGGCTTATCATGCAGGGACAAAAAGATATGTTTAGATCACCATTTGCATGGGAAGGTTTTGTAGGTGGTGGAGCTGATATTTATGCAGGTGAACATGCAAGCGTGTTTGTTGAAGCTGGTGGAGGTCTCAGTGGAGATACTTTAGGCGTTATGCAAGGGTTTGGTAGGATACAGGTTGGATTCCGCGGCTTCTTTTAGTTTGAATTGTTAATCATTGTAATTATGTATTGCAATGACTATAAACGATTGCTTACACGATTAAGGTAGAGAATGGGCCTGTCGGTAGGCGTAGTTCTCACACTTTTAGTATACTTCAATGTATTTTTCTGTATTCTTTGGGAAATCACAATTTTACTCGCAATATTATTATGGAGTTTTGGATTATATAATTACCTAGTCAAGCTTACTTAGTGTTTTATGGATTGCGTATTGGCAAATAATAAGTTTTATTTAGCTAAATTTAAAAATATGGTTTAATGATATGTTATTTAAAGCCAAACATTCAGAATCTTAGTTTGTATGTGTAGCTTTAGAATTTTTAATATATTGGACAACCACACACAAAATTATTGAACAGAATCTAGTGTAGAAATTTTTGCTTTTAAATAACCTTTTAGATACTTGTATGCAAGGGATTATAAAAGTCTTAATGTTGTTATTTTATGCTTGTATTTGTAACTATTTTTGAGTTATTGAGGTGGTTTTTTATAGGCTAAGTATTTTTTATATCCTTGCTATCTTTAAACCTTGCTATATAACTCACTTCATTTAAAAGATATACAAGAGAAAATATCTTTTCTGGCGGATTTGATGTATTTTTATCGTTCTTTTTTTGCTCTTTGTATTTGTTTTTAACTTCACTCAAGACTACTTCATTCACTTCCCTTAGGGAATTGTCATTCCATTGCATAAAGTCATTAAATAAAGCCGTGATAAGCTGGTATTTGCCTTTGTTTTTAGCAGCCTTGTATCCTATGTAATTTAAGGTAGCAGGATCTTGTGGTTTAGATTCTAAGTCCTTAATACGATTTGAGAGTTTTTCTCTATTTGCCTCCAAGTCTAAAAGATAATCATAAAAATACAAGATAACCACAGAGTTTTTGATAGAATGACTATCCATATCATCTATATCTATGCCAATATTAAGATAATAGTGTTTACCTTCTATATCTTCCCCTAGATTCTGAACAAGACTCTTTTCCTTGTTGTTTGGATTATTATCACTATCAGTTTCTATATGATGAGTTGGCAATCCTATATCTACACCTTGCCTTTTTTCTCTATGAAAGTGGTAATTATCTATAAGATTGTTATATGCATTGACGTATAAAGAATCTATTTCTATAAAATATAGCTTATAAGTCTTTAGCAATGATCCATTTTCTTGTATAGTCCTAAGTTCTACTTTTAATCCTACCCTATATTCTTGGTTATATTTAAACCCAAGAAATCTTTTCAGCTGTTCTGTGATAACTAATAATCCATCTGAATAACTAGCTTTTATCCCAAAGCGTTGTAACTTTTTGATAAATC
>NZ_JRPL02000035.1 GCF_000765905.2 Helicobacter trogontum
TGGTATTTAAATGGAAGCTTAAGTGTGCAAAGCAGTGTGTTTGATAAAAACTTTGGCTTAGGTTTTAATGTTGGTGGAAGGGTTGTGTTTTAGGGGGAGGGGATTAACTTCTTCGCTATTTTTAAATTCAGAATAGAATCTAAAACTATAGTATTGATTGCTTCCAAGAATTATTGGGTTTCTACTTAGAAGTATTAAAATTTTTTTGCTACAATACCCCCTCACATAATATTATTTTGCTTTACTTATCTTCCTTGAAGCAAAAGAGACATCATGATGTGAAGCATACACAACATATAAAGCTTATTGTAATTTTTATATATTGCTTGTATAAATCTTATTTCAAGTTAAGGATAAACATGTTACAAACACGCAAGATACTTGCGGGTGTTGCGATATGTTGTGTAGCACAAGCATTAAGCTATGCACTAGATTCTAATGCAACATCGCAAGAAAATAATGACAACACAGAAACTCACAAATTAAATGCTGTTACTACAATGAGTAAGCTAAAAGGTTATGAAACAAGCACGAAGACTGTCATTACTGCCGATGATCTTGAAAAAACTCAAGCGCTAAATCTTAGGGACATATTCAGAAAAGATCCTAGCATTGCTGTGGGTGGCGGTGCGACTATGGCACAAAAGATTTATGTGAGAGGTTTTGAAAGTTTTATGATGAGAGTAACACTTGATGGTGCGGCTCAAAGCGGCAATGCTTTTCACCATCAAGGAAATGTTATGGTTGATCCTTCATTGCTAAAAAGAGTAGTGGTGAGTAAGGGTGTATCTGATGCGAGTAGTGGTCCAGGAGGGCTTGCTGGATCTATTGCTTTTGAGACAAAGGATGCAAGTGATTTTTTAAAGCCAGGAGAGAAATTTGGTGCTGAAATTGGCACAGGATTTTTTACAAACCTAGGATATAAAGCAAACCTTAATGTTTATAGTCGGCTTTTCAATGATGTGGGTATATTGGCGAGTGTGAATCACCAAAATGTTTTAAATTACCGAGACGCAAAACATACCTATACAAATTTTCTTACAATGAATAATGGTGTATTGGGTAGTAATTCAATGCAAACCAATGTGTTGTTAAAAGTGGGTGGACAAGTAGATTCCAATCAAAGGTTTTCGGTTGGATATAGCATATTAAATGATGATGCAACACGCCCATTTCGTGCAAATATTGGTGATGTAGCAGGAGAAAATTTTGCAAGCAATTTATTTCGACATAAAAATCAGAATCAAAGTTTTACCGCAAATTATGAATACACTCCAGAACATGGTGGCACGAGCATAAAGCTTGCTGCATATCACAATGCAAAGAGTGTAAATCTTACACCGCTTTTCTTTGAGGATCATAATCATGATACTGGAACTGGTGGTGGGCATGATCATGATGAAAGTTCATCGCGTGCCATTATGCTTGATAATTATGGTGCAAATGCAAGATTGAGTAATCAGCTCAACGATAACCATTTGCTTGAGTATGGTTTTGATTTTCAAGGCATGGGCGTACGTGATGACAACATGCAAGATAGCGAAAAAAGCCAAGCCAACTTAAAGTATAATAGAGGCAGGGAAGAGGCGTATATATATGGTGGATTTGTACAAGATAGTTGGAAGATTTTAGATAATCTTACATGGGGCTATGGAAGCCGAGCGGACTTTTACTACTATTTTGATAAGAATAAACAAGATCATTTTACAGGCGGGGTTAGTCCTAGCACAGTGCTTACTTACAGCGTTTTTGATGGATTGGATATAAGTGCAAAATATGCTTTTAGCACACGAGGTGCAATGCCTGGAGATGCAACACTTTTGCGTGATACAAAAGTAGAGATAAGTCCTAATCTCAAATCAGAATATTCAAATCATGGTGAAATCACGCTTGATTATATGAATGATTTTATGAGTTTTAGGTTTGCAGTATATGCGGGTAATATTTTAAACTTTATTAATAGTTATGCAAAAGGTGCAACAGGGGGTGGCTTAAGAGAAGGTGTGCGAGAGAATCTTAATTTTCCTATTGTTAATTATGGATTTGAAGTTGGATCAGCATTTTATTATGATCGTTTCACTCTTGATTTAGGAGTAGCAAGAAACTGGCTTACTGCTGGTGGTGAAGGTAAGGGGGCATTGCTTGCTGATACTTACGAACTCGGAGCTACTTGGGGTTATACTTTTATATTTGGGTTACGCTATGATGCGGATATGTTTGATATAGCATGGGTTACTCGATGTGCAACAGGTTTTAAAAAAGGCACAATCGGTTATAACATTTATCAAAGGCAATTTGAAGATATTGGTAAAGATGGGTATAGCGTATCTGATTTGTATATGAATTATTATCCACTAGGTAAAGATAAACTCACCTTGCGTTTTAGTATTTTAAATGTTTTTAACGCATATTATATAGATCCTACCTCGCCATTAAAGGTTGAAGGAGACAATCTTGCAAGTCAACCCATTAATCTTATTCGTTCTGCACTTTATGAGCCTGGTACAGATTATCGCTTTGAAGTAAGATATAGATTTTAGTAGTTTATGACTCTATACTTCCAAGTAGGTATAGAGATTACAAAGGGTTAGGTTTTAACCTATTATATTAAAATCAAAATTATCTTGTCTTAAATAAAACCCTTACCAATACGACCAACATTTTGCAAAGAAAAGTTAAGAGATTCGCTATAGATTTCATCATTAATAAATACTTTTTGTGCTTGTAGAATCAAGGTCGAACAAGTCTCGCTAAATTGCAAAATCTCCTTAAAATTACAAAAAAATGCAACCATTACGCCACTAACACATGGTGGATAATCCTTTGCAATTTCTATTGTTGGAATTTTATAGGTTGATGCCTCGCTTACATTATATGGTAACTCTGTGCTTGTTTGTTGCATAGATTCTAAAAAATCATGCTGCACGGTGCATATTGTCGCTTTTTTGGTGAGTTTTGCATTAAGCAAGGTATCTTTCATATCACCATTACTTTTATTCATAATACTAATACCAAATATCATAGGTGTCGCACAAAGTGGTGCAAAAAAGCTAAATGGTGCAAGATTGATTATATCTGCATTGCTTTTTGTGCTTATCCATGCAATAGGTCTTGGTGTAATAGCATTACTTAGAATCTTGTAGTTTGCAAGTGGTGTTGATGTGGAAATATCAAGTAACATTATAGTCCTTATTAAACAAGTTTACAATAAATAGAATACAAGATAGCATGCACAAGTGTAGCAAAAAATACGTAGCTTTGCAACTTTTCTATGACGTGCCGAACATGCATTGTTACAACATAACTTGCTAACAATATCTTTGCTTTTTTGGTGGCCAACAAGACACCTATTAGTTTTGTGTAGGATTCACATAGGACTACATGTGGCAAGTAATCTTAGGAAACCTATCTACAAACTTATGATTATCCACTTTATTACATAATTTAATTTAGTGTGCTACAGCTTCACTTATGCCAATACCAGTTTGTGCTCTAAAATCTTGTGCCTTAAAGCCTTGTTTATCAATTTTTGAACGTTCGCTAGAATCGAGTTTAGAGATAATAATAATTGATAAAAATGCAATTGGCATACTAAAAATAGCAGGATGCTTATATGGAAAGATTGCCTCTTCAAAATGCAAAACATCAACCCACACACTAGGGCTAAATAGCACAAGTAATAATACTGATAAAAGTCCAATTAAGCCTCCATAAAGGACACCATTTGTTGTGAGATTTTTCCAATAAATGCAAAGCAAAATAATAGGGAAATTTACACTTGCAGCAATGGCAAATGCAAGTCCAACGGTAAAGGCTACATTTTGCCCTTGAAATGCAATCCCAAGTAAAATAGCCAATACTCCAAGTCCAATGGTTGAAGCTTTTGTAATAAGCATTTCAAGCTTTGGATCACATTTACCATCTTTAATTACATTTACAAATAAGTCATGGCTAATTGCACTTGCTCCAGAGATAGCAAGCCCTGCAACAACCGCTAGAATCGTAGCAAATGCTACAGCAGAAATGAAGCCATAAAGCACATTTCCACCTAGCACTTTAGATAGTGCAATAGCTTCCATATTGGATGCAACGCTAAACTTACCATCAACAATAAACTCTGGATTCCCTATTAATAAGGCAATAGCTCCAAATCCGATGATAAAAGTGAGTATATAGAAATAACCTATTAACCCAGTGGCAAAAAAGACTGATTTTCTTGCTTCTTTTGCATCTTTAACTGTGAAAAATCGCATAAGAATATGTGGCAATCCAGCAGTCCCAAACATCAATGCTAAACCAAGCGAAATGGCAGACACAGGATCAGGCAAAAAAGTGCCAGGCGACATTATGGCTTCACCATTTGGATGATTGTGTATTGCCATGTCAAAATAATGTTGTAAGTTAAATCCAGTTAAATATAAAATCATAATAGCCATAAAACTCGCACCACCAAGCAATAAACATGCTTTAATGATTTGCACCCATGTTGTAGCATGCATACCACCAAAGGTGACATAACAAACCATTAAGATTCCAACCAAAATTACTGCTGTGCTATAGGGTAGGCCAAAAAGCACTTGTATAAGTCCACCAGCACCTACCATTTGAGCAATTAAGTAAAATACAACAACGCTCAAAGCAGAGATTGCAGAAATTGTTCTCACCTTTTTAGATTCTAAGCGATAGGCTATAATATCTGCAAACGTATATTTACCTAAATTGCGGAATTTTTCAGCAATCAAAAATAGCACAATTGGCCAGCCAACTAAAAACCCTATAGAATAGATTAATCCATCAAATCCATTCGCAAATACAATTCCTACAATTCCTAAAAAGCTTGCTGCACTCATATAATCACCAGCAATTGCAATACCATTTTGCATGCCAGTAATGTTTCCACCAGCAGTGTAAAATGATTGTGCTGATTGAGATTTTTTACTTGAATAATAAGTGATGCCAAGTGTCGCTATTACAAACACTATAAACATGCTTATTGCAATGTAATTTATAGGAGCTTTCTCCACATGACTTACATCAATACTTGCTGCTAATGATTGCATAAATAAGCCATAGCCTAATATGATTCCAAATACAATACCTTTTTTGCTCATAACATTTCTCCTTTCAAGACGCGTTGTTGCATACATACCAAAAACTAGATTCTCTACTATTTGAGTGAGTATCTCGACGCACTTCTTAGAGTCTAGACTCTGTCTAAACTTTGATAAATACTAAGCGTAGTGTGTTAATATGTGAAATAAGTCCTAAATTTAGCTTAGAATATAGGTCAAGCTGCTGTGAGAATATCTCTTAGAGACTTTATTGGGTTTGATAAACTTTTATGTGTAATATTTATTTTGCAAGAGTCTATATAGACATATAAAATAAAAACACAAAAACTTCAAACCATTAAAGGAGACAACACAGCTAGTTGCCACACATTACACATTAATAAACATAACGCATAACTATTTCTCGTTTTGCATTTCTTGAATTAAACCTACACGATCCATCTCTTCTAGCACTTCAGCTTGTTCTTTGTCAAAGTATTTATTTGCAAATAGCGTATAAATCCCTGTGCTTACAATTGATAATGCAATAATAAAAATACCTAGGATGATGCCCAAACTAATTGCACTAGGACCCAATCTGTAACCAAGAACTTCTGGAAAAAATCCAACACCTGCAATAAATGCGTAATAGCAAATAAGGATAACCAAGGAAAGATAAAGTGAAAACTTATTGCGAAATGATACAAATTTATAGAATCTCGCTCTTACTTCCTCTTTTGAGGCAAATGCTTTGCTCATAACAACTCCTTCATCAAAATATATATACTTTCATAACTAAATGTGAATGTATATGTATCTATAATGTAACATAAAAAGTAAAAAAAATACAAAAATAATTACTTCATTGCTTTTTTGTGATAATTGTAGAGTGATATTGTGAGATAAATATATTTTATATTGCCTAAAATCATACAATTATGTTACATTTTAACACATAAAATTGCATAAAATATCCTAATATAGCCATTTTATACAAATATTATAGACATAATTATAAATGTTACTTTTTTACAATATTATGTAATTTTCAAGGAAAATAAAGGATAAACCATCTTGATGCGATCCATACAAACTGATTTAATCGTTGAAAATAGCTTGTGAAAATTATGTAAAATAGCTATAGTAAGAAATTTTTATACATTTTCTTAGTAATATCTAAAAAGTTAATCGAGGGTAAAATCCTTTATAATATGTTTGATTGTAAAAGTTTTTTGCATATACTCTTCAAAAGTATGACAAGAATCGATAAGTATCTGTAAATTAAGCTTTTATGTATAGTTTGAATAGTGCATGCGGAATATGTCTATAAGTATAACTACCCAAGCAATAATGTCTCACAAGCTGCATGAATTGCAAAATCTATTGTTTTGTAGAACAAAATTTTGAGCAAGAGGTTATAAGCAAATTTATAAATGCCTAAAAGTTTTTGACAACAAAATTTCAAGTAAATCAGATAAATATGAAATAAACTATCAAAGTCATGATGCATAATGTCTTTTTGCTGTATAGCTAAGGCTAAGCCTTATAAGTGGGTTAAATTTGTGTTTCACATTTATGTGATTAAGAGTATTAATGCTTTTGTAAGGTTTTATTTTACATTATCTTGTGATGAATCAATGCGATAAATATTAAGCATTGTTTTTGTATAAGATTTGTGATTTTCAATATAGATTTATAATAATTTTGCAGAATTATTAAAACCCATTTTTCATTTGTTTGACTATAAAAAGAGTGTAAATTACCACTCTTTTATGTGATTCTTGAAGTTACTATGTGATTATGTTTAAAAAGAGCAAAATCATTAGTGTCTAAGAAGATAATTTCTAACTATTTCTTATAGAGAAATAATATGTCGCGATAAGAATTATTGTGTGATAGTCAAAACACAATAATCCTAATTAATATTCATTTATATTAATATTCATTTATATCGTTTAAAGTTCTGTTTTTAGCACTGCACCATTTGCAGCATTACTTACAAGTAGTGAATAGCGTTTAAGCCACTTACTTGTGATATTTTTATTATCCATAATTGCCTTTGCAACACCTTGTTCTTGCCATTTTGTGCGTCTAGATTCTAGAGTTTTGGAATCTACAAGCAATTCTAAAACCCCCTTGCTAACTGAAATCGAAATTTTATCACCATCTTCAATGAGTGCAATAAGTCCCCCTTCTGCTGCCTCTGGACTTACATGTCCGATACATGCTCCACGCGTAGCCCCACTAAATCGCCCATCAGTAATAAGTGCTACACTTTCACCCAAACCCATACCCATAATAAGACTTGTTGGGCTAAGCATCTCTTGCATACCTGGACCACCTTTTGGTCCTTCATAACGGATAACTACAACATCACCACTTTTTACCTTGCCTCCCGCAATACCCTTAATCGCTTCATCTTGTGAGTTAAAACATACTGCATTTCCAGTAAATTCTTTCATAGAATCTGCTACTGCTGCTACTTTCAACACTGCACCTTGTGTGGCTAGATTACCAAAGAGGATTTTTAAGCCTCCTACCTGCGAATAAGCATTTTCGTTGGTATGAATAATGTTTGTATCAGTAATCTGTGCATTTGCTATACGTTCATTCAAAGTTTCACCAGTAATTGTTAGAGCATCCAAATACAGAGTTTTGTTTTGAGTTTCTGAAGTTATGCAATCTCTTTTAGCTACTTCATTCATTACTGCTGAAACACCACCCGCACGATTAATATCTTCCATATGCACACTGCTTAATGCTGGGGCAATTTTTGCAATATGTGCAACATTTTTAGCAATCTCATTAATATTTTGAAGATTAAAATCAACCTCGGCTTCTTTGGCTATGGCAAGCATATGCAATACTGTGTTTGTACTTCCACCCATTGCCATATCTACAACAAAGGCATTATGCACAGCTTTGTGATTCAATATATTGCGGAATCTAAAACGCTCACTCTCTTTTTCATCTAATGCAATCTCTACAATACGTCTTGCTGCTTTACGCAATAGCTCTTCGCGTTCTTTTGTAAGTGCGGGAATTGTCCCATTTCCAGGTAATGCTACACCCATAGCTTCGCATAAAGTATTCATGGAGTTGGCTGTAAACATCCCACTACAACTTCCTCCACTTGGACATGCTTTGCACTCAATTTCATGCAAACGTTTTTCATCTATTTTTCCACTCGCAAATGCCCCAACAGCTTCAAATGCAGAATTTAGATCTAGTATCGTGCCATCATCAAGTTTTCCAGCAAGCATTGGTCCACCACTCGCAAAGATTGTAGGTACATTTACACGTAATGCGCCCATAAGCATTCCAGGCACAATCTTATCGCAGTTTGGGATACAAATCATTGCATCAAGGCTATGAGCATTCATTACTGTTTCGATACAATCTGCAATTAATTCTCGGCTAGGCAATGAATAAAGCATGCCGCTATGCCCCATTGCAATGCCATCATCCACACCAATGGTATTAAACTCAAAAGGCACACCACCAGCTTTGCGGATTTCCTCCTTAATAATCTCTGCGTATTTGTTTAAGAAAAAATGTCCCGGGATAATATCTATATAGCTATTTGCTACACCTATGAATGGTTTATTGAAATCTTCATCTTTTAGTCCAGTAGCACGTAATAAGCTCCTGTGTGGTGCTCTTTGATAGCCTTTTTTTATAACATCACTTCGCATAGAATCTCCTTGTTTAAAGTTCGACTGCATTATAGCATTAAAGTGTGACTGCGAAATGTCATGCATGATGTTTTTGTATTGCTTTTTTTGTGAGATTTGGCTGTAGTATATAATCAAAGGTGATTTGAATGGAGTGTATTGTATGAGATTCTAGCTATGAGTATTTTATGATAGTTGTGTTATGTGCCGTCTTTAATAAGTAAGGGAGTAAGTCTATATAACTCTTGATGTAACTTTAGTGGATCTACAAATACTCCAAAGAATAATTTTGTTGAGAGTAAAAATGAAGATATTTGAATTGATAGGGATTTGGAGTTTGATAGCAAATATTTGAAATTAGCAAACAGAAAAAGAAATTAATAATATTTTCTGATAATATTTCACAAATAAGTAATAAATATTCTTAAAAGTAATATTTTATTTTTACTAAAAGTAAAAATTAATCTTATTATGTTAAAATAACACAACTTTTTATTATATGGAGTTAGCTTTGCAAGATATCATGGAGTTTTTAAAAGTTTATCTCGATCCGCTTGTATTTAGTATTTTAGGTTTTATGGCTTTACTTGTTGTATATTTTAGTATCGAAAGACTTGTGTTTTTTGCTCGTTTGCAGTTTAGTAAATATACAGATGTAAAAGAGCTTGAAGAGGATGTGAGCAAAAATTTAACACTTCTATACATTGTATATTCGAATGCTCCTTATGTTGGACTTTTGGGGACTGTCGTTGGAATCATGATTGTGTTTTATGATATGGGTGATAGTGGCAACATTGATGTAAAAAGTATAACACTTGGACTTTCCATGGCACTAAAAGCAACAGCTTTAGGACTTGTGGTCGCCATTCCCACTCTAATGATTTATAATGGCTTTTTGCGTGTAGCGGATACAAAAGTCAATCGCTTTAAGATTCTCAACAAGAGACATGCAGACTAGGGGTTTTATATGAAGATTAAGCGTGGAGATGGGTTAAATATCGTTCCTTTTATTGATATTATGCTAGTGTTGCTTGCGCTTGTATTATCTATTTCAACTTTTGTTTCACAGGGGAAAATAAAGGTGGAGGTGCCAAATGCAAGTAATACAGAGCAAGAAAAAAAGGAAGATGAAAAACCAGTTGTTATTGTAGTGAATGCAACAAACAATATATACGTGGATGATAAGGAAATGAGTTTGGAAGACTTTGAATCCTTTATAAAAACAATCCCAAATGACAAGGTTGTGCATTTTAAAGGTGATAAAAATTCTAGTCTTGAGCGTCTAGTGTTTGTGATAGACCAGCTCACAAAAAAGGGGCATAACCATGATAAATTTAGAATTGATACGCAACGTAATTAAAAATCCAAGCTTTTATGGCATCGCATTGGCGTTTGTTGGTGCAGCAGGAATATTTGGCTATAGTATATATAACAACGTGAGTATTTTTACAGAAAAAGAAAATGGTGATCAATTTATCACTATTCAACTCTCTGCTTTTGCTCCACCAAGTAAAGATCCTATTGCAGAAAAAGTAGAGCAACCAAAAGCACACAAACCACGGAAACATAAACCAAAGCCAGAACAAATACAAGCTCCTCCAAAGCCGGTCCCAACACCATTGCAAGCTATGGAAGAACCACAAACAAAAATTGTAGAAGAAACCTCTGAAACCACAAAAGAGGTGTTGCAGGAGACACAAGCAAAAGAGGCCACAACAATAGCGAAACCAGATAATGAGGCGTTGGCACAGGAAAATGTCAAAATCATGCGTTATTCAGATGGTGATGATGATGAATTTTTACGAGCTATACATCGAGCAGTGGAAAAACGACATGTCTATCCGCCACTTGCGTTGCAAAGGGGTTATGAGGGGGAAGTGCTTGTAAAGTTTTATATGGATGTAAGCGGAAAGGTATCTCGCTTTGAGATTGTGCGTAATTCACCACATTCCCTACTTGACAAAGCTGCCATTAGGACATTAAAGAGAGCGTGCAAGCACTTCCCAAAACCACTTGAAAATGTATATGTTGAAATCCCTATTGTCTATAAAAGAGGTTAATGAGAGATAGATATTGTCTGTCCTGGATGCTTAGGGTTTCAATGTGATGAGAGTGATTATATCTAAACCATGCTCAAGCAAGTGGCAATTAAGCACTTACAATTCTTTTTTTATTGATGGCTTTTATAGGTCTGTAGATTGTCTATTTCCAAGCAAGTAAAGCATGGTAAGTTGGATCGAATAAGAACGCCTACAACCTTATAGAGAAATATCCTACACACAACACCATTTGAAGGTTATTTTATAGAGTTTTAACCTGTAAGTGCATTTAGAAGATTCTTTTTAGTATTTTAAAAATTATGTATAAAGCTATCCAATTAGGCATGTCATAGAAATTTTTATTTATGGACAAGTATGTTTTAGATGCGATATTGTTATATAAAGAATGTCAAACTTTTTGCTATGTTGTCTACACAAATTTCTTAAACCTGCAAATATATTTAAAGCAAGATAATGTAAAATAATTCTTGTTTGTATCTATAGCTTACATGATTATTTGTTATGCGTGATATTTAACTACAGAATGAAGTAATTTTTATTTTTGTGAAACTAGTTTAAGTTATAAATTCATGCTATTCTTTATATCTTTGCACACATTTTTATGTCTAGTAAATCCAATGTTAATAGCTATATGCAGATATATTGATGATCTAGGAAACTAGTTTTTGCTTTAGGGTGAGGTAAGATCGGCATTTAGTTTTTGCTGTTTTTATTAAAGCCTTGCACTCAATACAGGGTGTGTATTGAGGGTTTGATTTTATGGTGTTGTGTTAAATTTTTTTACTTTTTACATCCTCTAGAATCTTTTTTGCTACTTCATCAAGCGAATTGCCAATTGCTTGCGAATGATTAGCAATAGTTACATTTTGTTGCGT
>NZ_JRPL02000036.1 GCF_000765905.2 Helicobacter trogontum
ACAAACAGAGCATTCAAACACAGCAAACACCATTGAACAAGGTTATAATGAACTTACCCTATCAAATATAAAAGATAATGAAGAAATCTATGTAAGAGCACAAAAAGACTATAATGAATATATAAAACATAATTTCTCTCAAACCATACACAACAATAAAGATTCTAAAGTAAAAGGAAGTTACACAGAATCTATTACTAAATATCATAAGCAAGAAATATTAGGTTTAAAAGATGTAAGAGTTGGAGGAGAATATCTTACTAATGTAGCACTAAGTAAAGATACCATAGTAGGATTATCTCATACTCTAAACATAGGAGCTAGTAATAAACTAAGAGTGGCACGAAATAGTAGTGAATATGTAGGGGGAGATAAAACAATAGAGATAAATAATAATTTTTCTAGTAGTGTTGGTAGGGATTTACATCAAATTGTGAAAGGAGAGAAGCAAGAGCATATTGAGGGAAGTTTGACACAGAATATTCAACGAGAAATGTTTCTTCATATTCAGCAAAACTTCTCTACCAATGTCAAAGAAAATCTTGCCACTAATGCCAAATCGATGCAACATAATATAGAAGAACAATATTCACTTCAAGCCGACAATACTACACTAGAATTACAAAGCGATTGCTCCATACAGGCAGGAAATGAAATTACATGCAAAGTAGGTGAAACCACTATAACGATTTCGGGTGATAAAATAATCTTAAAAGCAGGTGGAGTTGAAGTAGTTATAAATTCCAATGGTTTAGTAGTAAAAGGTGGAGAGGTTAAGAGTGAGTAGAGAATCCAACAACCAAGAAAATATAAATCCCACAATGTTAAAATATAACAATGAGGCAAAACCCACAGAATCTATAAAGCGAGATTCTATAAAACAAACTTCTATAAACATAGAATCTACAATGCTAGAATCTAGCACACTAAAATCTAATTATTTAGAATCTAAAAAACCCAACGACACTAAAAACAACGAAACCAAAAACAAAGATAACATAAAGCTAGATTCTAATGGTGATGAGATGATTTGGGAGTTGGAAAAAAAAATTAATATATTCAATGCTCTATGGAGTTGGGGAATCTTGATTATTGTTTTATTGGCAGTGCTTTTTGTTTTCACATTGCTTCCCTTAAAATATAGTTTGGGATTTGCAACTTTTCTGATATTTGTCATTGGTGTGTTAGCAATTATTGGGATATTTTGTGATTTTTTTTATAAAACACTTAATATTAAAAAAATATATGCTACCAAGGACTATCTTGTCATTGAAAGATTGTTCAACAAAAATATAATGATTCCACTTGGAAGTTTTTATATAAGATTGACAGGTGAACCATCTCCGATTATTTTGGACAGTGTTGGTTGTTTTAGCTTTGTTTCTATTATCAATTTTCAACAGCAAAAAGAATTGTATAATTTTATATTACCGAGCATAAATCCGCTAAAATCCACGAATTTTAACTTACTAGAACAAATAATGATTCCAAAAATTGAATTATATCTTGCCAATATAGGCCAAGATGACTATGAAAAAATATCAATACAAGAACACCCAGAGATTATAGGCTCAAAGATTGATTTTGATAGGATAGATAAGATGAGAAAGGAAAAAGGCAATGGAAAATAAAAATATCTATAAAGGCTTAGAATGTTATTGCAATGAGTTTGAAAAGATTCCAATTTATAGGAGAAAGTTAGGAATGGCTGGAGTTACAGCGACCTATGGAGTGGCAATAGGAGAAAGTTATACAAGTTATAAACTTGATAAATATTTAGAATAAAGTGAGTAAGGAAAAATAATATGGGTGAAATTCATAGCAATACACAATTTTATAACAATGCAGTAAGCAATAATACAGCAAACAACAATAACACAGAATCTAAGAAGTTAGATTCTAAAACTCAAGAAAATAGAAAACTAGATTCTAATGGTGATGAGATTGTGTGGGAGATGAAGAGAAGTTTTCATATTGGGAATAAAATATATCGTATCTATTTCCTTATAATTAGCATTATAGTATGTTCTATTATCACCTATACAATATTTTGGACAGCATCTCCACTTAATGGATTTCGAGGACTATTTTTAATTTTATTCGTGCTGGCTATATATTATGTTTTTTTATCAGAAATCTTAGGACTATTTAATTTTAAAAGACTATATATTACTAACAATTATCTTATTATTGAAAAATATATTGGCAAAAAAGCAATGCTTCAGCTAGGAAGTTTTTACGCTCATTCCTCGAGACTTCCCACTAATCCTTCAAGCCCAAAATTAACAAAAGATTTATGTCTTACATTTTTTTTACAAAATAACGAATTTCGAATTGATGAATCAAATTTATCCTATGATAATACTACAGATGAATTAGCTAATAAATTAAATGTAATCTTTGAGCCATACATAACACAATATCTACTAAACTTAGATGAAAAACAATATTCAAAGATTAAAAATGATACCTTCATCAAAAATGAAATTTCATACTTCAAAGAGATAGACAAACTAAGAGAGGAAAAAAGAAACAATGATTGAAAATAAAAATATTTATAAAGGTTTAGAATGTTATTGCAATCACTTTGAAAAGATTCCTATTGATAGGAGAGATTTAGGAATAGCTGGAGATATAGCACCTTATGCTTTTGCAATAGGAGAGGGTTATACAATCTATAAATTTAATCAATATGCCAAACAAGAGAATATAGGACAATGGGGGCAAAAATCAGCAAGAATAAATATTAAAATGAATGGAGGATTATTAAGTTTTTTACAAGCAATAATAGAGGGGAAATCTGGTGAGAGAGGATTAAAAGAAGCAGGAATTAGTGTTGCAAGCGGAATCTTTGCAGACAAGATTATTGACAACAAACTAGGCAACAAAATAATTGAAAATGCTACAAAACACACCCTTAACCAAACTAGCAAACTCGCCTCAAGCAGTGCCACTAGACTTGCTACTTCAAGGGTAGCTTCAAATATTGCAGTCAAAACAGGCGTATCTCTCCTAACTCGCATTGCCACAGGAGCAGCCACAGGTGCAGCAGTTGGTTCTACTGCACCTATTGTAGGCACAATAATAGGTGCAGTAGCAGGAGCATTAATAGCTGGAATGGTTAATGATTATATGTTTGCAGACGAAGACAAACAACTAGAAAAGGATAAAGCCCATAATGCAGAGATAGAGAGATTAGAAAAAGAATACAAACTAAAGATTGATAGAATCAATGATTATCTTATACGCAATCACTATATAGAGCTAAGAGAACTTACAGAAGCAGAATCTGAAGAACTCTGTAAAGAAGCAAGTAATCTTAAGAGTAGTTATTTTAAAACTATTATGCTTATGCAAAGCTTTCCTAATTACTTGGATAGAGATAAAGAGTTCTATGACACATTGCAGGTTAAAGAGTTAGATTCCAAGCAAGATTTGAAAGATAAAGATTTTAAAGACAGATATTCTAAAGAAGCAGAATCTAAAGAAACAAATAAGATAGAATCTAAACAATTACACATAAAACCCATAGCAGATTCTATACCTCTTACTATAGAGATAGAGAAATGCCATAATGGTATAAGTGGGAATCTCCTAGGAAATACAACAATATATATTTATAATCATAGATTTAAAAGAGTGGTAGCTAAAGGCAAAAGTGATAATAACGGAAAGCTTATAGTGCATAATGTCTATGTAGGGAAAGAAGATATTGTAGATAAATTAAGCTTTATTACTGATAGAGATAACTTTGATGAGAGGGTGGCGTAAATGAGTGAGAAACAAGAACAAAATGCAGAATCTAAAAAGCTAGATTCTAATGGTGATGAGATTGTGTGGGAGTTGAAACAAAATATAACTATCCTATTTCTCTTGGGTTATTTATTCTACTTATCTATGATATTTGGATTTATGTATATTCTTATTATCTACATGATTCCAAATATTATTCATGATTGGAAACCAATATTTATTTCCTTATTTTTAATTTATGGAATTATATGTTTAAGTCGAGAAATATATTATTCTTTAAATCTTAAAACAATGTATATCACAAAAGATAACCTATTTATCAAAAAATATTTAGGACAGGATTTAGAATTAGTATTAAAGGATTGCATAATATTTACACGAATGGTAACTGGTGCGGTAAATATTGCGGGAGTTTCTACTTGTGAAATTAATACCATAAACAATCACTCAACCTTATATATTTTTCTTGAATCAAGCAGCAATAATATTGAAGAGACTAACATTTTACTAAAACCTTTTATCATCAATCATCTGCTAAATTGCAATGAAAAATCATATAATCAATTTAAAATTTACTATAGCAGGGAAGACATTCGATATCAATACAACATTGATTATGATGCAATTGATATTCTACGCAAGGAAAAAGACAATGGAAAATAATACTAAACAATGTGATACCTCAATGTATAAAACTCTGTGTGTTTGCTCTACTGAATTTGAGAAAATTCCAATTCATAGGCAGGAATTGGGAATGGCTGGAAGTGTAGAGTTAATTATGAACTAGATAATAGATAAAAGGAAACTTAAATGGAAAATATAGGTAATGATAAAGAATTCCTAAAGCTCCAATCCAACAACCAAAAACATATAAATCCTACAATGTTAGAATCTAACAATGAGACAAAACCCACAGAATCTATAAAGCGAGATTCTATACAAGAAACTTCTATAAGCACAGAATCTAACAAACTAGAATCTAAAAAACCAACCGACACTAAAAACAAAGACAATATAAAGCTAGATTCTAATGGTGATGAGATTATTTGGCAAATACAATATGATATTCCAATTATCAACAGTATTATTTCTTGGGGACTTAGGATTAGCTGGGTTACATTGCTTTGTTATTTTTTCAGCTTGGGCTTAATGAAATACATGGAACAATATGAACAATATAGCAAAATGGAGTGGTATAAACAAGCTGTAATTATTGGGCTTGGAATCGTGTTTGCAATACTAATATGGAATCTCTTAATTGTTATTTTACAAACCTTAAATCTTAAAACTATTTATGCCACAAATGACAATTTGATTATCCAAAAGTATTTTGGTAAAAATATGGCATTGTCGCTTGGAAGCTTTTATGTCGTATTTAAAACACTTTATCGTGCTTTTGAAACAGAATATGCAATAATTCGGACTTTCGATGGTTCTACATCTTTTACCTTTGGAATAGCCAAAAATCACAAAAATTTTAGGGCACACGGCATAAAAAACATTGAAGAATTAGAAAAGATTCTAAAACCAAAAATTGAAAAATATCTTATAACTTTGGAGGAAAGATATTTTCAAGATTTCCTATCATTTGATTATCAGTATATTCACGGAGGTTTTGGGAACATCATGTTATTGGATATGGAAAATATCTTGCGATTAAGAAAGGAAACCGATTGTGGAAAATAGCGAACAATATAAAACAATTTTGGATATTTATACAGGATTACAGGTATGTACACCACCAAACTTTAAGGAATTGCCTACACCTTTAAATGATTTTGGATTAGGGGGAAAAACTACAACATATAGCATAACTGTGTTAGGAGCTTATTCTAGCGAAGTTTTAGGGCAATATATGCAAAAGCAAGGCGCTTTAGATGGCATAAAGACTTTTTATAAATATAAGCTAATGGGAAATTTTGGAATATTTTCCTATCTTTATAAGAAATCAGAGGGAAAATCTAATGAAAGGGCTGTTGGGGAAGTTATATTTGAAACAAGCGTTGGAATTGGTGTAGATTCTGTTATAAAGCATCGGCATATGATACAGCAAGGAGCTAGAAAGATTGTTGTAAAAACTGCCACAAAAGTTGGTATTAGTTTAGGTAGTCGAATTTTGGCTGGTGCTACTACTGGTGCAGTTGTTGGTTCGTCTGCCCCTATCATTGGGACTATAGTGGGTGCTGTTGCTGGAGCTTTTTTGGCAGGTGTTGCTGAAGATTTCTTTTTCAGTGAGGGTTGGTTTGAGGACAAAGAAAAGACAAAAGAAATGCAAAAACAAGAGATAGAAAATAGACTCTATAAAATCTATATAACCAAAATAAACCAGATAGGAGATTACCTTTTGAGACATAAATATGCAGAAAAAAGAATATTAAAAGGCTATGAATCCGAGGAAATTTGTCGCTCTATCAATAATCCTAACGAATCCTACTTCAAAACAATCCTCTTAATGCAAAGCTTTCCTAATTACTTGGATATAGATAAAGAGTTCTATGAAACATTGCAAGAAAAAGCGTTAGATTCTAAGAAAGAATCTAAAGAGACAAATAAGACAGAATCTAAACAATTACACATCAAACCCATAGCAGATTCTATACCTCTTACTATAGAGATAGAGAAATGCCATAATGGTATAAGTGGGAATCTCCTAAGAAATACAACAATATATATTTATAATCATAGATTTAAAAGAGTGGTAGCTAAAGGCAAAAGTGATAATAACGGAAAGCTTATAGTGCATAATGTCTATGTAGGGAAAGAAGATATTGTAGATAAATTAAGCTTTATTACTGATAGAGATAACTTTGATTGGATGGTAGCGTAAGTGAATGAGAAAGTGAAAATATCTAATGCGAAACAGAATATCTATATCCTACAATATTTTGTAAAAAATTTAAATACAACTACTAGTCTTACTCTTATACAAAAACTTAAAATATATTTCTACAAACATTTTTTCCTCATATTCTGCTTTTTTATAGGATTTTTGTGGCTTCTGTATTCGCTTATCCAAGTAATTTATATAACTCACTTTAGCATAAAATCTATTTTGTCTCTATGTATTGCTTTGCCTTGCTATCTTGTTTGCGTGTTATACTGCATCGAAATATATGAATATTATGTAACTAAAGATTATCAAAAACTCAACATCAAAAAAGAAGATATAGAATGGGAGCAATCTTATATTTATATTAAATCACAGTTTTTTCGCTCAATGATTAAAGCTATATTTGCTATTTGTTTTTTAATTCCTTCCTTTAATGGTACATTTTATGGCGGGTGTGTTTTTGCTATAATGCTATGTTTAGCACAAATACCACCATCAACATCTGTATATAGAATCTTTTTAATCAAAGATTTTATATACAAAGGCAAACTGCACAAAGGTGGTATTTTGCTCTATCACCCCAATTTAGATTGTGGATTCTATCCCTATGGAGAATTTTTAATTTTTCAACAACGCTCAGTTGGTCATTGGAATTGGTTCCGTTTATTTACAATTTTTACTATTGATTGTATAAAATCAATACCAGTGCAAGATGATACAATATATGGCACTATGAATGTAGAACTACATTTTGAAGGAAATTTTAATGATGAATTTCAAACCATATGGATTACGCATACAAAAAATGCCTTATTAGAATCTAGTGAAGATATATTTTTAAAATTCAAGACTATGTTTGAATTTCTCGACAAGTCTCCAGATGGATTTTTACTTTGTTCATACAAGGAATTTGCTGCATACAAACCATATTTAGATATTGTCGCAATACAAACACAACGACAAAAAGGAATGAATAATGCCTAACGACAACACGCCATTCAATCAAGATACAAAACCACTGATAGATAATCAAACAATCCTTTTTACCTCATTATCTGGATATTTAGCATTTTCTGGAAACTTGGCTGTTGAAGTAACAGAAAATATATTAAAGCAACCAACAAAATATTTATCTTGGGGGATAGATATTCATAATGGCGTAGTAAGTGGCATTACAAAAAGCACTTCTGCAAATGACATGAAAAGAATTGGTGCTACTTTGGCTATGGAAATAAGTGCTCAAAAGGCTGGAGGTATTATAGGCGGTGGAATACAAGTTGCAAAACAAAGTGGGATACGAGCTGGTGGAGATTTTATTGCAAAGCAATCGGCAAAAACCCTAGCAAAAGTTGGTATCAATGTTCTAGGTAGAATCGTTATTGGTGCTGGCACAGGGGCAGCTTTTGGTTCAAGTATTCCTATTGCTGGGACGATTGCAGGAGCTGTTGTAGGAGCAGTAGTAATGGGATTATTTTCAGATACTGCTTATGATTATTTAAGTGGAGAGAGTGCAAGAAAAAAAGAGGCTGAAGAAGCAAAAATAGCAGAGGAGAAAAAAGCGGAAGAATTAGAAAAAATATATACTATCAAAATACACCAAATCAATGATTATGTAATACGAAAAAAACTTGTTCAAAAAAGATACCTCACAGAAGAAGAGTATAAAATCTTGACCGAATACCTAACAAATCCAAATATAAGTTATTTCAAGGTGATATTATTTTATTTGAGTTGCCCAAATCTTGCAGATGTTTATATTGATAAAGAAACTAATATGAAACAATTACAAATAAAACCCATAGCAGATTCTATACCTCTTACTATAGAGATAGAGAAATGCCATAATGGTATAAGTGGGAATCTCCTAGGAAATACAACAATATATATTTATAATCATAGATTTAAAAGAGTGGTAGCTAAAGGCAAAAGTGATAATAACGGAAAGCTTATAGTGCATAATGTCTATGTAGGGAAAGAAGATATTGTAGATAAATTAAGCTTTATTACTGATAGAGATAACTTTGATGAAAGTAACTTTGAATTAAGTCTTAGTCAATATGAAAGCTTTACAAATATACAAAAGAAACATAAAAGCACAAAAGAATTAAAACTCTTACAAGCTTATTTTAGCTTTAATGGTTCAAAACTAAGCCTTGAATATGAATATGAGGTATCTAATCTCAAAGCAAATATCTACAAAGATACTATAGAACTAATCCCTACACATAATCTCAAGGATACAAGGTTTAGACAATATATCAAATATGCTTATATGGTATTTGATATAACTGATAGCAATATAGATGAGAAAACAAGCAATATCACTATTGCAAACAGAGCAATGCTAGGACTAAAGAATCTGGGGAATAGTGGGAATAATAAGTATGAGATAAGAGAGAGTTGGCGAGAGAAAATAGTTATATTCTTTGCTTACTTTGATAAACAAGAAAAAACACCTTTCTTTAAGGCATTATTTATTCATAAACCTATTGTGATTTTAGACTTAGGTAATAGTGGTGCAATACCATTAGAATACGAACAAAATAGTATGAAAAGGGTGGATATAGTTTATGATATTATCCAAATGATAGAGGCTAGACTAAAAAATATAGCAACTCTTATAAAATTACAAAAAAATAGTGATGAGATAATAGGTTTGGATGAGAGGGTAAGGAAAGTTAATGCCATAAAACAAAACACACAAAGTAAGAATTTACTCTTTCTATCACTTCATATTGATAGTGAAGCGACAAAGAGTGCTAGTGGAATGCGGTGTTTTTACAATGATAAAGCATATGCAGAACAAGAAAAAAGATTTATTAAGCACCTAAAAGAAATATATCCTGTAACAAATAATACTTACTTTGAAAACAAATCTAATCTCTATCTTACAAAATTTGTCAATGTGGCTTCAGTGCTTGTAACACTTGGCTTTATAAGCAATGATGACGACAAAGCGAGATTAAATAATAAAACTCAAAGAAAAGCAATAGCTAATAAATTATTCTTAGCTATTAGTAACTATCTCCGTAAAAACAATAAATAATATTCGCAAGTAATAGCAGTGGTTTTTTGCATTGCCTAGAATTGGAGATGAAGTCATAATCTCTTTCTTAGATAATGATATAGATAAGCCATTTATATCTGGAAGTTTATATAATACAACTAATCCTAGCCTAATACATAATCCCCTAGATTCCCATAAGACTTCCTTATCAAGTAGAACAATAAACTTAACAAATATAAGAAGCTTAATAAGCCAAACAAATTCATCAAAACCAACAAGCTTAACACAAACAACAGCTACAACAAATTCTTGAACATATCAGATTTATAAGCATTAACAAATTTATTAAGCATAACATAATTAATAAAATTGTACCAATAGATTCACTAAACCAAGCAGATTCATCACAAACAGAGCTTTCAAACACAGCAAACATCATTGAACAAGGTTATAATGAACTTACCCTATCAAATATAAAAGATAATGAAGAAATCTATGTAAGAGCACAAAAAGACTATAATGAATATATAAAACATAATTTCTCTCAAACTATACAAAACAATAAAGATTCTAAAGTAAAAGGAAGTTACACAGAATCTATTACTAAATATCATAAGCAAGAAGTATTAGGTTTAAAAGATGTAAGAGTTGGAGCAGAATATCTTACTAATGTAGCACTAAGTAAAGATACCATAGTAGGATTAAGTAATACTCTAAATGTAGGAGCTAGTAATAAACTAAGAGTGGCTAATGATAGTAGTGAATATGTTGGGGGAGATAAGGAAGTGGAGATAGATAATAATCTTTCTAGTAATATTGGTGGGGATTTACATCAAGTTGTGAAAGGAGAGAAGCAAGAACATATTGAGGGAAGTTTGACACAAAATGTGGCAAAGGATATAAGGGTTAGCACTGATGATGAGTTTGCTGTTAATTCTGCAAATAATTTAGTGTTGGACACTAAAGATTCTATGTCTCTTACTGCGACAAAACATTTAAGATTGGAAGCCGACTTATCTAATGTGGAAATAGCAACGGATTATAGTGTAGAATCTGGCAATTAAATAACTCATCAAGTGGGCGAGACTACCATAACAGCTACTTCAGATTCTGTAATAATAAAGGCAGGTGGAGTAGAAGTAATTATAGATTCTAATGGTTTAGTGGTAAAAGGCGGAGAGGTTAAGAGTGAGTGAGAGAAAATAAAAGGAGCAAAAATGAAAATAATACCATTACTATTATGTAGTCTTATAGGCTATGTTTGGAGTATATCGATACAAGATAATGCAAAATCTACAACGCAAAGCATTGTATCGCTAGATTCTGTATTGCAAAACCTTATCACTAAAGCCAAGTTAGATTCTCTAAATGACTTAACACAAGAGGAATGCAA
This sequence comes from Helicobacter trogontum, assembly GCF_000765905.2. Lineage (GTDB taxonomy): Bacteria > Campylobacterota > Campylobacteria > Campylobacterales > Helicobacteraceae > Helicobacter_A > Helicobacter_A trogontum. Next base: position 10,984 of record NZ_JRPL02000036.1, read on the forward strand.
AAACCTAAGTCACACCTACAATGTGCCACAAGATTCACAAAATGAGGAATCTTATAGTGAGGAGCAGAGCTGCTACTATGCGGCAATACAAAATCTCAAAGCCGCTACTGCAGAACTTATGTGTATAGTTTTGTATAAAATCAAAGTGGGGGATATTGCTAGAAAGTATCGTGTGTGTGGGAGTTTGATAAAGATTTTTAGAAATCAAAGTGGGTGGAAA
>NZ_JRPL02000037.1 GCF_000765905.2 Helicobacter trogontum
CAAAAGTATTTTTATAACCCTCTTGTAGAATCTCTAAAGGGTCAGCTATATCATTTCTTCTTTCAAAAATATTTCCTGCTATACTCAAAATATCTTTACACAATTCAAAATGGAGCATCATGACTTGTTTATTAGGAATGATAGCAGAGTTTGTTAAAACATTAGCTTCTTGCCAAAGGTATAAGGTCATGTCTCTTAGTAGTGTATAGATACGAGTTAAAAGCCAAGTGCTAATATAAGAGATTATAAGACTGGCGATAATGCCTATTATATTTGCTGGCAAAGTCAAGATAGAAATAATCCCTATCCCAATAGTAACCGCACCTAATACTATCTTTTCACTCACACTTAAATCTTGATTATCCATGTTAAGCACAGAGCCCTTTAGAGAATCTTTGATAGTGAATATAATCTTTACTTGAATAAGTAATCCCTTTCTATGCCTGTCGCAATGGTGCTTATAGTAGAATCCATCATACTTAAAGCATTGAAAAGATAAGTTTTTAGAGTATCTTTATCTTTTTCTTGTGTGATTCTTTCTAACTCTTCTTGTGTCATACATTCATAGAATTGCTCTCCATTCTCATCGGTGATAAGTCTATTGCTTGGGACACATACTACTGCAGCTATGCTATAAATTTCACCCATTGTTTGCCTCCACAACCACCCTTTTTAAACCAATAAATGGTATTTGATTTATTGCAATAATTTTTTCTGCACTATATCCCATTTGAGAATCTAACTCTTGTATTAGAGCATTCACATTACTCATTCCAAAGGGATTAAAGCGAGTGCAAAAATAAGGTATTACATGTTTGTTGCTAAAAAACATAGGTCGCACAAATGCAAGAGGAGAAATGCCCAATCTATGCTTGCGTCTGGGTAAAGTTATCAATGCTAATCCTTCTCTACTTAGCTTAAGATTCCCAAAGATTCTGTATTCTAAAATAACATAGTCTTCAAATAACAAAATCCTTTTTAGTAGAAATGGTTTGCTTATAAAAATATGAAATAATACAACAACAATAAATGGCGGTGCGAATATTGATAAAACAAACGCAAGGGAATATATAACAAAAATATACAAAAATCCTAGAGTCCATACACAATAATTCTTAAAGCCACCTTGATATTCGCAGACTAAAATAGGATTGCTTTTGTCTATGTGTTTGTTCGCTAAACCATTTTTAAAGAGTAGAATATGGATATATAGCCATATAACACCATACATAGCAAAAAGAAATGCAATAATAAAATAAGAGATGAAAAATATAAGACTATCATCATGTAATCTTGAAAGAACACCATATAGCAAATATACACTCATTGCTATTAATATTGCACCAATATCAAACATCACTGAATACAAAATATGATTCCACTTTCTATCTCTCTGGCTTCCTAAGCCATTAAATAAAAGTGGGTCAAAGGGTCTTTTAGTATTCATCTTATTCCTTTTAAACCATAGCCAAACAAGCAAGGATAAGCTTTAATCTGTCCTCTTTGTTTGCTTATGCGTATTCTTCTATCTTTTTCTTTACTCTTTCATCTTTGATATATCGATAATCTTTTAGCATTTTTTGATATAGTTTATCTTTTATATCCTTGCCATCAATGGTAATTTTCACATTAAATCCATAATCTCCTGCAATATAACTTTTTAGAATCTCTCCTATATAATTTATATTATCTTGTATAGATTCTAAAGTTGCTAACTCTTCTACAAAAGCAGAGCTTATATTATCATGATTAAGAAAAGAATGTGGATAGAGTGTATCTTTTTCTTGTGCGATATTGTCTTGATGAGATAGAGTATTAGTTTGCATTAGAATCCTTAGTGCAATCTTGTCTAATTTCTTTTACTTTTTCATTGTAGAAATTCATAAAGTTTTCTTTGACTTGATGTCCATTTCTGACAATTAAATCAAAACGCATAATAGTATGGTCGCTTTCTTTACCATAGCGGACTTCTATCAACTTTGCGTCTAAGGCTTCTTGTATATCCTTTTCACTTAAAGGATAGAGATTCTCATAAGGGATAAAGACATCACTAAAGATTCGCCCAATGAGTAAGCCCTTTTCTGTGATACTAAGAGAGTTTTGAGATATAAGGGTTGATAGATACCATAGACATACCAATAATACCACTAAACCAAAAGCATACATTTTTAGTAACCCACCAAATAAAATAAGGGCTATAGCACCAAAAAAAAGAGAGAGATACATCAAACCTGCAAATCTCCACCTTTGCCATTTTACTTCCATAAGAATCTTACCTACATTATGGTTTTTTGCTCTTGCAAATTTAGGAGTAAAAAATAGAATAAAAATGTTCAAAATAAAATACACAACAACAAGCCAAAAAGAGTGTATAAGAAATATCTTAACAATAAAAGGGAGATTATGGATAATTTGCGCTTGCAAGACTATATTTTTCTTCGTATAGGCTATAAGGGCAAGATTGCCAAAGACTACTATGAGTGTCGGTATCACAACAAAGAAGAAAGATAGACTATACATTGTGTGCAAAAATTTTCCGCAATTTTTAAATACTGGGTGATACCATAAAAAATACAAAAACATTATGCAATCCTTTCTATATAATTTATATTATCTTGTATAGATTCTAAACTTGCTAACTCCTCTATAAAAGCGGAGTTTGTGCTATTGTGATGAAGAAAAGAGCGTGGATAGAGTGTATTTTTTTCTTGTGTGGTATTGTCTTGATGAGATAGAGTATTAGTTTGCATTAGAATCCTTTGTATTGTTTTATGTTCTTTGGGCTTCTTTGGTTTTTTCTTGGTAGAGATTTATATGTTTTCTACCCATTATCTATTTTATCTCTACTCACTCTTAATCTCCCCACCTTTAACCACAAGTCCGTTAGAATCTAAGGTTAAACTTTGAATATTAGCATACTTAGAAAGATACACATACCTAAAGCTTTTAAAATCATCTTATTGTTGTATGAATCTTTATCACCCATATCTTATTTCCTTAGAAACTTAAAAACCAGAAGTAACAATGTAAACCACGCTATATGCCACCAAAATACAAATTACAAAAGAAATCCTAATCGCACAGAATCGACACTATAGGTAGTAAACAACGCAATATCAAAACCTATAAAAAACACCTTTATTTTGTCCTGCATATATAAACTTGCAATTTGCATTATCAAAACACATAGAGCAGTTATTATGGCTATCAAATGGACTTTTAAAATAAAATACATCATAAATAATAGACTTGTGATACATAATGCCTTGAAAAATGTTATAACTCACCAGAATGATCGCAGATATAAACCCACAATACATTGCTAAAAGATCGTATATCATGGAATAACCTAGCCACTCAAATGAGATTCTAATCAATACAAGTATAATCCCCAAGCATAAGCTTGTTGCAATTGAGTGATATAAAATCTTAAAGAATATCTTTTCCACTAGAATTCTTTGATAAATTTAATATTAGATAATCAGTAATCCATAAGGTTTTATAACCATTTTTTGATAGAAATCTCATCAAAACAATCGCTGATCGTTGGCTTATAATATCTTTTTCAGCCCAATTATACCTCTTAGAATCATTGCATTCTTACTCACAATCATTCACCTTAGCTTTATTTTTATGCGATACAAAAGAATAATTTCTATATACATAAGCCAAAAGGTGGTGAAATGCAACAATAAACTTACTAATCTATAGCTAGAAAATACCAAGCAAAAACAACACAATACGCTACAAAAATCGCAAAAATGATAAGAAAGAATTTTATACCTTGATATTTGCTGTATAGATAGTAGCAAAAAATACTATACATAAAAGTGACTAAAATGCTATATTGATTAGATACGACATATAAAGCCCAAAATAGCCCCTGTGTTACGATATACATAAAAATCTATTTCATTAGATAGCCTAAAGGCTATAAAGTTAATAAAATCAATACCATAATTTGCAACAAATAAACCCACAATAAAATTGATAAGCATTAAAGACAAAAAAGTTAAAAATAATGCAATAGACTTTTTATTCATAAAATGCCTTATTGTTAGAATCTAAAGCCAAAAGACATGGGTTTGGTTGTAAGTCTATAATCTCATATTCATCGTGTGTAGGTAGCGACTTCGTTTTTTTCTTTATATATTTTTGTATAGCAAACTTTAATCCCCTATCTACCATTTTATTATCATAATTATCAGCAAGCTCATCTTTTAGGATTGATAAAATACCTAGTTTTCTTAAGGTGCCTTTTGGCAAACTGCCATCATAAAAGGCATATTTATTGGTTGTAACTGCTTCTTCAGCATCTTTTTGTTCAGCAAATGGTGCTCTAAAGAATTGCGATATACTCCAATTGCAAAAGGTATCTGCTCTACTACATCAGCCCAATAAGGAATACCTCGCATTGAAGCCAGAATATATCCGTTTGCTCCATTGGGCGATTGTTTCCAATCTCCGCTACCATCATTTCTATACGATATACTTAGTCTATCTATTTCCGCAAACTCCACAATATCTCTCCAAGTAAAATATAATACACCTATCTTTTCACATTTTTCCTTATCTTTTAAATCAGGATTTACCCACAATGCTTTATGATAATTCTCTGCATCGCTTCCAAACCATTGAATCCCATAGTTATTATGAAGGAGTTTTTATATCTAGCACAATTTCTTTTATATCGTTTTTCTCTATAGCGAATAAGTGTTTTCAACGCTATTAGTTATTATAGTGCCACTTTCCCAATCCTACCCCCTATCTTTATATGGCTTATAAAGATAGGAAAAGAATCTAACCTTTTTATTTTTCCATTGCTCTTTAAAATATATCTTTATTTCTTCACCCAAGAGGTAGGTTTTGGATTCTATGGCACTAGAATCTTTGTTTGTATTATTTTTGTTTTTAGAATCTATGTTTGTTTGGTTATGTTGCTTTATCGCCTACTTGAGTGTTTCTTGCAAATCGTCTTGGTTATGTCTATTGATAATATCAAATTCTTTATAAGTCCTCTTTGGTTTTTGAGAATTATTAGAATCTAGCCCACCAAATAGATATTAAAGTCTTTGGGTTCAACATTACCAAGACTGCACTCTATAATCTCATATCCCCAAAAATCGCAAGTATTTTGAAAATCTGATAAAAGCCATTCCTCTTTCTTTTTTATATCCCTATCCAATGTCTTACTCCAATTCTCTACAATCAAAGCAAAGGAATTAAATCCTGCATCTAAGAGCCAATCCAAATATATTATCCAACAAATCCAGGGATTTCCCGGCGTATTTAACCAAATCATACTCTCATCAGTAGGGGTTTGAAAGGCAGCTTTGGCTGTCTTTTCAAATTCATCATAAGTATGTAACTTTGAGCCATCTAGCTTAACGATAAATAAGTCTTTATCGTCTTTCAAAGTTACTTCATCCATAAATTTGACAAAATACACTTTATTATCTTTTTTAGCATAATTCATACTGTTCTCCTTATTCTATAATTTTCGCAAATGTTTTTGTAATGATCTGTTGTATAGTAGATATAGTCTCTTAAAAGTTTGCCATCTTTATTATGTCTTGTTGGAAGTCATTTAGAATCTCTTTTAGCCTTTCTACTTATCTTTTCATTTATATCGTGTTTTCTATATTGTGCAGAATTATATTTGGAATCTTTACTAAAAGTTTATGGGATAAGATAAATATTAAAAACTTTAAAAGCAGGTTCATAATCCTCTATATAGCTAGGAGTACCATCTACCCATATAAAATCCTCATCTTCAATTGCCAATATACTAAAAATACCCTCTTCTTCCATAAAATCCTCTAATATCTTATCTCTTAGCTTTTGACCATTACTAAAGAAACCTTTGCCTACTTCATCCCAATGCTCAAAGACTAGGATAATGTTTTTATAACCTGTATTCTCTTTCCCATTATAATACAGCCAAGATAAATCACCCATCCAATCTAGGTATCTATCCCTCCAGCCCACACAATCTTTGGTGTGAAATAAAAAGGCATTTTGCGTAATATCCATATAGTCAAATTCATAATCTTTTATATCCTTGCCATTTATCTTGACATAAAAAGTATATTTGTCCTCTATGAGTTCCTTTGGTATCTCACTTTCGCTTTGTATGGTATAGATTCCATATTCCATATCGTATTTAAAGTTTTTTGATTCCTCATCTAAATACATTGTATTCTCCTTTATTTTGGTATCAAATGTATGAAATCATTGTAATGATTGGGTGTATAGTAGATATAGTCATACAACACATTGCCATCTTGACTATGTCCTACTACAATTCGTTCTGCACCTCTACCATTTGTATGGGATGCTATACTTATATCATGTTCTTTGTAAAAGATAGGATTACCCTGCTTATCTTTAGTAGGTAATTGTGCTATGTCGTTTTGCCAATCTTTACCTGCTTCAAGTCTTTTACCTGTCCTGCCTTTACTTCTTTTCCAATTATTCGCTACTCTTTCCTCATACCTAGCTCTTACATGCTGTAAGGTTTTGTTGCTATGGGATAAGGTAAATATTAAAAACTTTAAAAGCAGGTTCATAATCCTCTATATAGCTAGGAGTACCATCTACCCATATAAAATCCTCATCTTCAATTGCCAATATACTAAAAATACCCTCTTCTTCCATAAAATCCTCTAATATCTTATCTCTTAGCTTTTGACCATTACTAAAGAAACCTTTGCCTACTTCATCCCAATGCTCAAAGACTAGGATAATGTTTTTATAACCTGTATTCTCTTTCCCATTATAATACAGCCAAGATAAATCACCCATCCAATCTAGGTATCTATCCCTCCAGCCCACACAATCTTTGGTGTGAAATAAAAAGGCATTTTGCGTAATATCCATATAGTCAAATTCATAATCTTTTATATCCTTGCCATTTATCTTGACATAAAAAGTATATTTGTCCTCTATGAGTTCCTTTGGTATCTCACTTTCACTTTGTATGGTATAGATCCCATATTGCATATTGTATAATTTTGGCATTTATCCTCCTTTATTTTGGTATCAAATGTATGAAATCATTGTAATGAATTGGTATACAACGCGATAGAATCTTCTTTGTAGATTCTTTGAAATTCTTTTAGCTCTGTTATGGGAAGCAAGGGAAGTATTCATCTATTTATCTCTCCAATCCATCTTATAATATTTCCATTATCATCTATTTCTACTTCTAAGTCCCTTGCATTCTTAGTTAATTTCCCTCATAAAGCCATAAGATTCTCAAAATACATGCATTGAAATCCAAGCTATGATGATGCATAAAAGCACTATCAAGCCAAATTGTAGATTAATCATCAAAGAAAAACTTGCTACTCCGATGACAACAAGCAACAATGGGATATGTAGCATTGTGGGTATCGTTTTATCTTTACTCCATATGTTCTCATCTTTACTAAAACCAAAGACATTGCACAACATTTCGTATTTATACTTCACTTTGTGTTTATAAAAAAGCCCAAAAATATAATTAACTTTCCATTGAGATTCTAAGTCCTTTTTCATTTCTTCTTTATCAAAGCTACTCCAATCATCATAAAATACCCAACGACTCATTGTGTGCATACAATAATACGCAATAGCAGGAAAGATAGAATCTAAATCCTTTTTACTAAAGTGTGGATAAATCTGCAAAATCTCATTTGCAATCCTTGTGTAGTAAGCTTTTGTCAAATCCTCATTAATTATGCCATCATCTTTATAAATCAAGGCAGATTCAAGAAAAATATCGCTTAATATACAGGCAATTTGTATTTGGGTTTGTCTATTCATTGAGCTATCCATATAAGTACCTTTTTCACACCCACATACAAGGGATAAGCAAGTGCGATGCTAATGATTGCATAAAAATATATCATAGCAGTAGCAAAAGAATGTATGCAAAAATCTTTTTGCAAATAATGCTCTTGTTGTGTTGGTAAGAGATTCACAAAACCAAAAGTATAGCAGAGAATCATATAATGCCCTTTTACTATTTGCATAAGCAGATTTTTATAAAGCCTATAAATACAAGAAGAAAAAGGTTTTTGTCAGCTTAGGGCTTCTTTGAAAAACTCCTCTTTATCCCAAAAGTCAAAATCACTTTCACCCCAATGGCTTATAGCACTAGGCTTACACCAGCAAATCTACGCTACAAATGGAAAAAGTCTCTCTAAATCCTTTTTGCTAAAATCTGCTTTGATAATAAAAATCTTATTGTTTATCTCTATATATTTTTCTCTTACGCTCTCTAATGCTACTTCTTTTTCTCTATCTTCTATACGCACTAGCACTTCTTTATAATGCCTTTTTAATTCCTCTGTGTGTCTTGTGTCTTGTAAAATCTCTTTGCATTCTAGCACCAATTCATAGTTTTGTCGCAATAAAGCCTTGTAATCTGTGCCAAAGTCAAAAACTTTGCTTATAAGATAGCAAATTTCTAATTCTTGTTGTGATAGCTTAGTCAAGATTGTTCCTTAACAATGAGATTCTAAAGCTCTTATGAATGTGTGCCATTTATGCTTATCGCATAATGTTTCTTGCCAAGTTGGTGAGGCGTTGTGTGTTTTGCAATAATGCTCCTTTTGTGTTTGTGTAAGAGATTCTAAAAAAGGCTCAAAATGATGTCGTAGCCAATTAATACAACGCACAGGTGATGTGTCGATAAACTCCTGTGGAGTAGTATATCGTTGCCCTGTTTGATAATGATAAAATTCCCACAATGGTGCAGGATAAAATTTTTTAGATTCTATAAACTCTATGAATGTATCATCATTGGTATGTATATAAAGCACAATATTTTGATAGAATCTTGATGTATCTATGCCTATTTGCATTTTTGTTTTGCCGCTAAATCTATAAAAATTGTGTGCATATAATATGATGCTACCATCAAAAAAATTATCGAAATACTGCTTTTTTATAGCCTTCGTGTCAATGGTAGATATTGCACAATAATCTAGCAATGCAGGCAAACAAGAAATATGTAAAGAATAGATGTGATAGGATTTGTTTTTATACCAAAGTGTATAGACCAAAGCCAACAAATATATACAAGCTAAAAGACAGAAAAATATATGAGAATCTAAAGTGTTGATAATGCCCCTATTGCGTAATATAGCAATAAAACCAATACCGCACAATAGTACTATGGTGTATGGCAGGATTGTGTGTGAGAATCTCGGTTGCATAACTAACCCATAATTCTCACAACCCACATAATAAGCACCAATATAAATGCTATACAACAAACAGTATACATATATTTGTCATGTTTTGTGGGGAAGTGTATCGAGCTATCTCGCTTTAATATCTGCTTTTGCTCTTCTAAAGAATGCTGTGTAAAGCCAAACACACAACATAGAATCTTATAGTGACTTTTCACCCTAAAATCTATATATTTTTTACGCAAATAAGAAATATTTTTGATTTTTACAATCCCTTGCATAAATTCCTCTCTATCCCAACCCTCCTCCATAGCCCAAACCTCAAGCTCATCATAAAAAAGCGGAGTCTTCATGCAGTATAAAGCTACAATGGGGAATAATCTATCTAAGTCTTTTTGAGTAAAATCGCTCTTTATAGCCTTAATCTCTCTTGCCACTTGTTTATACTTTCGCCTCACTCTAAAAAGTGCAAAGCATTTCTCTTTGCCGACTAAATAGGTATATCGTGCGTAATGTTTTTCACCCGTTTTGTAGTTTGCTACATCTTGGTTTATATCACCCAATATTTCAGCATAAGAAGTGCAATAGTTAAAAATCCTACTTAAAATATAGCAAATTTCTAATTCTTGTTGTGATAACCTAATCAAGATTGTGTTCCTTTAAAAAACTATCTATTTCTTTGCTAAAATAATCATTAGCGATAAACTCTCTGACTTCAGCCCCAAAGTAAGCTCAAACCCTACATACTATTTTACTTTCTGTTTGAAAGATGTATTTACCATCTTTATTATACTTGAAAATCCTTGCTCTAGTGCCAGTTTTGCAATTTGTCTTGCTCCCTCTTGCTTACCCAAACACTCCAATCACTCCAGTCATTAGAATCTCGTTTTAGAATCTTATGTTTTTATCCATTACGCTATGCTCCTTTTAGGACTATTGCATATTCCACTTATCAACTATTTGCAGTATTGCCCTATATAAACAGATACAGGTTAACTCTCATCTATTTATCTGTCCTATCCAACGCACAATATTACCTTTATCATCTATTTCTACTTCTAAATCTTTGTATTTTTCGTAGAATCTAGGGGATAGAAT
>NZ_JRPL02000038.1 GCF_000765905.2 Helicobacter trogontum
GTCTTTCTTGAGTGTGTATTATAGATATTGTATAGTATAAATATAGATTGAATATAAGAATATAATCTAGTAATGGCAAATATTAATGTGTATTGTTGTGGGTATGGGGTTGAAAGGGATTTCGAATATTCTTAAATATTTAAATATATTGTAAATGTGGTTTATGGGGAAAATTTCCCCTCCATAAAAACACTGCTTAAGTTTAAAAAACTTAGTACAGAAATATGCAATGTAGTGAAAATATCAGTTATTTTTCTAACTGACATGTTCAGATCAGATATTGGATCTAGCCATCTTGAAAATCACGTAATGTTTCAAGATTTAATCGCATTTCTTCAATCATATTATTAATCGTCTCTGAATTCTTAGCACTTTTAGACTCTAGCTTTTCAAAATGACTCTCAAGTTCATCTAAAGAGTCTTGAATCTGCTCTATGATTGTAGAAATATCCTCTTTTACAATGTCATCCATTATCTTCTCCTAATTTTAAATTAAACCTACTAGGGACTTTGCTCTATCATAAGTAGTCCGAGCCAATTCCCTAATATATGTTTCATCACGCGTGATTATATCATTAATATAAGCTTTTTCCTTCATAAATTGATGATATTTTTGTTGTATTGGTTCTAATTCTGCGAAAATAGCCTCAGCAAGTGCAAGTTTAAATTCACCATAACCTCTAAAGCTACTTTCAATTTCTGTGCGACTCTTGCCTGTTATACATTCATAAATACATAACAAGTTATAAAGCCCTTCTCTCTCTTTATCAAAAGCAATCTCATTAAAACTATCCGTCGTAGCCTTTTTAACCTTTTTTATAATAGTATCTTTAGAATCAAGCAGATTTATAGCACTATATTCGCCCTTATTTGATTTACTCATCTTTGTCTTTGGATCATCAAGAGACATGATTCTCGCACCAACTTGTGCAATTAGTGGCTCTGGCACCTTAAAACATTCTCCATAACGTTCATTAAATCTCATTGCAACATTTCTTGTAAGTTCCAAGTGCTGTTTTTGGTCTTCGCCAACTGGCACAAAATCACTTTGATACAACAAAATATCAGCCGCCATTAACGCAGGATAGTTAAAAAGTCCAACATTTATATTTTGTGGATTCTTCTGTGATTTATCTTTAAATTGCGTCATGCGACTCATCTCTCCCATACCTATATTGCAGTCAAGAATCCACGCAAGTGCACCATGATAATCAATACGACTTTGCACAAAAAGCTTTGTGTTTTCGCTCGTAAGACCACACGCGAGCAACATAGCAAAAAGCTCTGTAGTGTTTTGCTGCAATACCTTTGGATCTTGATATATCGTGATCGCATGGGTATTCACAACGCAATAGATATTTTCATATTCCGCTTGATTTTTTACCCATTGTTTAATGGCACCAAGATAGTTACCTAAATGTAAGCTACCAGTTGGTTGGATACCTGAAAATGCCCTTTTCTTCATGTCTATTATTATGCCCTTTTCATAGCTATTTTTTGTAAAATATGACTGCGACCTTTCAAGATGTAGCAGATTCCAAACCCAGATAAATTATCACTTATCAATTTTGAGTTGGTTATTTTATCATGTTCTGCGATAAAAATTACAAATTTTTGTGATTTTTCTCTTATCTCCTCTAAGTTTATAGTGCAAAAATTCCATAAATTCCTAAGAGTTGTGAGTTTTTCAAAATGTGTAAAAACCCTACACTCTTTGCTATTAAGAAGGTTTGAGTGCATGTTGTCATGTGCAATATGGAATCCAAGTTTCTTATACAATGTAGTGTAATATTGCAATTTGTCTTTTTTGTATGAATGAATACATGCTTTTTCAAAAAGATTCCATGATGTATTTATATGAAGATGAGGAAGTTCTCTAGCAAAAGCTTCAAAATCTAGGTGTGTTATAACTTGTGTTGCATTTTTGACACCTTTTTTAGAATCTAGATTCTTTAGGTTCTGCATAAGCATGTCTATATCCATCTCAATAGAACTAGAATCTAAGCTCACGGTATCTAGCTTAAAATCTTTAGTGAAATGATATGTATAAAACAACGGAGACAAAAGAATTACTCTACCAACTCTTTGCTTATGAATAATCATTTGCATAGCACATTGCAGGGCAGATAATGCCCCAGAACTAAACCCTATAATATCATAATGGTTTGGCACATAACCAAAATCACACAAAAGTGACTTAAATATTGCATAATCTCCACGCAAACCAAAACCACTAAAATACTTCATAAAATCCTCTAAAACTATAAAATTAAAGTTAATTGTATAGGTTTCTAGCAACTCACTACAACAACAAAAACAAAATTATACCTACACTTAAGCTATCAACACACTAAGAAGTAAAAATTTATCAGAATTTGTTATAATTCAGCTCTTCGTTAAAATTACAATAATAAAAGGAATGGTTATGTTAATTTTAGATAAGAATTTTCAAGTAGTTGGTGGAATTGGTGTATGCTGTTCTGAAAGAGGGGATGATGTACTTATTAAATGCACAAAACATGTAAAAAATTGTGGTATTACATCTCAGGTTGTATATCTCAAAGCAGAAACCCCAAGCGATAGAAAATGGCTTGGTGGAAATAGCGAAAAATTCTACTACAATGGTATAAGCATCGTAGAAATCGACGAGGATGATTTCATTTAATCCCAGTTGATACATTTTGGCACACTCAATCTTGCTTCATAAATCCATGAGATAGAAAGCGTATTATCACATAATATGCCACAATATGCCTCTTGTTAATGTAGAGAAATTATATAGGAGTATATCACGCAAGCCAATTATCTCTCAAAACACTTGCTTTTCATTCAGGTTTGAAGATCGTTTTACATCTTACACCTTTAAGTATCTCTCTACACATAACATATACATGACACTATCTATTTATTATAGAATAAGTGATAATTTAATAGTGTTTTTAAAACTCCTAAAACCTAACGGAGTATATGTGTCAGGAAATCTTTATTTATAAAGCTTTATTTTTCAAAAGAGTTAGAGTAAAACTCTAGCTTTTTTATGGTAGCATTACAGAAAAAAATAGTGGCTGTGGATTCTAATAATGATTATCTTTGGAAAACAATGTTTTGAATATGTTGTACATCATTCACCCGAACGTATTCAAGAGATTTATTTAGCAAAAGATATAGAGAAATCTTTCTTTTCTAAACTAAAAAAACTCAATGTGCCGATTTTGCGAATTGATAACAAAAAAGCACAAAGCCTTGCACGGGGTAAAAATCATCAAGGTGTATTTGCACAGATTGAAACCATACAGCAAACACCCATTAAAGCGTTACTTGATTTACATAGCTTGGTCGTCTTATGCGGCATGAGTGATGTTGGAAATATTGGTGCTATCGTAAGAACAGCTTATGCACTTGGTGTTAGAGGCATTATTATTAGCGATAGACAAGATTTGAATATACAAGCATTAGAGGGGATTTTTAGGGCAAGCAGCGGGGCATTACTACATATGCCTTTTGCATTTCATAAATCAAGCCTTAGCGTCGCCAATGAAGCAAAGATGAAGCAATTCATTCTTATTGGGGCTGGTAAAAGTAATAATAACGTTCTAGAGTCTAAGCCAAACAAATGGGCTATTTTCATTGGTCGAGAAGACACGGGATTACCACAAAAACTACTTAATAAACTTGATTGCACTTTACATATCACTATGCATAATGGCTTTGATTCTTTAAATGCTAGCGTTGCAGCTGGAATCTTAGTTGATAGAATCCAACATATAAAAAAGGAATATTATGGCTGATTTTGATAAATTAAAACAAATAGATATTGATGAAATTCATCGCAAAACAAGGATCACATTAGTAAGATTACACGACATTTTAGACAAAAAATTTGATAATATTGACCCAGCTAGAGCACATGGCTTTATTAAGATTCTAGAACGTGAATTGCAGCTTGATCTAAGTGATTGGGTAAGAGAATATGACGAATACAAGCAGATAAATATCGCAAGAGAGTCCAATTCCTCAGAATCTAATGCTTTGCAAACTAAGGTAGCACAAGTAGATGTCAATAATGTAAAAATTGACACCCTACAAAGCTTTAAACAAGAAGATCCTGTAAATAAAGAAAACTCTGCAAACATGCAACAGGAAAAAATCACAAAACCAAATAAACAAACAGCAAACAGCAAACAACAATTAAGCAGTATGAATATAGAAATCAGTATGCCAAAGCAGCAAGTATCGCATAAAACAATGATTATTGCTATATCAAGTATTAGCGTTGTTTTACTCATCTCGCTTGGAATCTACTTCATAGGTTCAAACGATACACAAGAAAGTCATATTGCAGAGCAAAATGACACACAAAAACAGGTTGTTGAAAAAGATATAAAACAGACTTATCCTACAATTTCTCTTTATGATGCACTTAATGATAATGAACAAAAAAGAGAGAAAATGCTTGTAAAAGATAGTATACACACAAATGAAGCAAGAGATACTAACGAAACACCAACACAACAAAACACAATGCAAACACAGGATTTACAAGAAGATTCTAAATCTGCCAAACAAGAAGAAACAAAACAAAACCTCAAAGAAAATGACATGCAAGACGTTTTACTTACAATCACGCCAAAACAAGATGTGTGGTTTGCATGGACAGATACTATCACAAAAGTGCGTGGAGAAAAATATACAAAGAAAACGCCTGTTACCCTTACGATTAAAAACCCCACCGTGTTTCATTTTGGTTACGCAGTCTTAAACATAAAAGCAAATGGTGAAAACTTTGAATATAATCAACGAGGTGTAACCTATATGTTATATGATAAAAAGCAGGGCATGAAACTCATTACACAAAAAGAGTATAAAGCACTAGGGGGCAAATGATGAAAACATGTCGAATCTGCATAGCCACATTATTATTATGCAATATACTTGTTGCAAATGAGTTGCAGCAAAAGATACAAAAACTTATAACAAAAAGTAGCTACCAAGCAAATGAAAAATTTATAAATAAAATCTTTGCTAACGAGAAATCATTCTACCAAGACAACAATCTTAATGTAGTTAAAGTGCTTAGTGTATTGAAAAATAATGGGCTGCTCTCGCTAAAACTTGCAAAACCCAGTAATGTATCTGTTACATTTCGCCTCAATTCACTCAAACAAACCGATAGAGACCCAAGCTTTACTTTTCTTGCGTATAGTGCGAGCAATATTTTGAGTAGCATTGGTTACTCTTATTTTTATGTAACCCAAGCAACAAAAGAAGATAAAGAGATTACACTTACATATACACTGAATGCAGAATCTAATGTTGATCCGATTGTTATGACTGCAAATCTAGTAAAGCGGGGCTATAAAATCATTGATGTCAATCGATATTCTGCTACACATTGGGTATATGATATAAGTTTAATTAACTCAAATATTGTGGCAGCAAAATTCCTTGCAAAAGGCACAAATACACTTACACAAATTAATGGTAAATATTGGCTTACATTTGCTAACCCAGGCACAATCCAGATTACACCGCAAGACAATACAGAAGCATGGTATCCAAAAATCCTTATTTTTGATAATGCTATGAATCCGCTTCATGCAATTATGCTTACAGATTCTAAAACAACATATCAAATAGATTTACCGCAATCTGCAAGACACGTGCTTGTTACTGATAATTACAATGCGACTATATTGCGCAATGGAATAAATATTGATTTTACACCTAAATGATATTATCTTTTGTTGCCCAAAACTTAATAATGTGAGAATTGGAAGAGTTACAGAATCTTTAGACTATAATATATGTTTATGAATAGGTTTTAAGATAAGTGTGAGATAGATAATGAAAGAACAAGAGCAGAACTTACTTTTAGTGATTAAAAATTTATGTGCTTCATTTAGCACAGACATAAAAGATTGTAATCAATATGAAACCAATACCATGTCTCATGAAAGTCAAGTATGCAATACAAGCAAAAACAATTTAGCTTTTATGCAAAATATAAATAATGCAATTATAAAGGAATCTCTAAATGATGCTTTGAATGACAAAACCCCATATACTAAACAAACACTAGATGCAAATAATAAAATGCAAAAACCACATTTTATCAAAAATATCAAGAAAGCAAAAACGAATACAAACACCACGCCTAGTCAAGCACATCCTTCATTTCACCTACACAATATTAATATCAATATCAAACAAGGTCAAATATTGGGGCTTGCAGGTGAGAGTGGAAGCGGAAAGAGCTTACTTGCAAGAATTATTATGGGACTTGAACCAAACATCAATATACATCAAGGTGAGATAAGATTCCTTCATTATGATCTATTGCAATTACAAAAAGAAAAGAGATCTAAAGCCACAAGAATGCAAAATCTCTTAGGTAAAGAAATCTCATACATACCACAAGACCCCTTAAGCTCGTTAAATCCTTTACACAAAGTATACAAGCAAATTGAAGAAACACTTATTATACACAAACTAATAACTGACTCTAAAAAACGTAAAGCACATATAGAATCTCTTTGTAATGAAGTTGGGCTTAGTTGCGATTTGCTTAATCGCTACCCGCATGAATTAAGCGGGGGTCAAAGGCAAAGAGTTGCAATTTGTCTTGCGCTTGTTGCCAACCCAAAGTTAATAATTTGCGATGAGCCAACAACTTCTCTTGATATATCTTTAAGTCTGCAAGTAATTAATATGCTTAAGCAAATCGCAATAAAACATCATGTTGCAATCCTTTTTATCACACATGATTTGGGCATACTACGTGCGCTTTGCAACTCCTATATCATTATGCAAAATGGACGTATTATAGAATCTCTCACAATTCACACTACACCAAAGCATAGTTATACACAAAAACTATTTCAAGCCAACTTCCTTGAAACAAAACAATATAACGCCACGCAAACACCAATTATAATGCAGCTTAAAGATTTTAGTGTGGGCGTTAAAAAAAGTAAATTCTTTGATAGAAAACTATCTATAATTACAAAAAATGTTAATCTCGCCTTGCAAGAAGGTAAAACTTTGGGTATCATAGGAGAGAGCGGTAGCGGCAAGAGTTCTCTAGCAAAAGGCATATTGCATCTTATGGATACACAGGGAACGGATTTATATTTCAATCAAACATTATCTCATAACGGAAAAATCGATAAGAGGTATTTAAAAGCAATGCGAAAAAACATACAAGTTGTTTTTCAAGATTCTATGAGTTCTTTAAATCCAAGATTTCGCGTAAAAGATTTGGTAAGTGAAGGGCTTAAATTGCAAAAAAAGAGTGATGAATCCATTATGCAAGAAATCGAAAAAATTTTTGATGTGCTTGATTTGGACATAAGTTTGCTTGTTCGTTACCCGCATGAATTAAGTGGCGGTCAAAGGCAGAGAGTGGCTATTGCTCGTTCCATGGTTATGAATCCAAAGATTCTGATCCTTGATGAGCCCACAAGTGCACTTGATAAATTCGTGCAAAAAAATACATTAGAGCTCTTATATAATGTGCAAAAAACCTATAATGTAAGCTATATACTGATCACACATGATCTAGGTGTTGTTGCACATCTATGCGACAATGTAGCAGTGATGTTTCAAGGTGAAATTGTTGAATATGGCAAGACACAGAGTATAATGTCAAGTCCAAAACATAACTATACGAAAAAGATGGTTTCAATATACCAAGAATTGTATATTGCTTAAACCTATTTGAAGGAGATAATATGGCAAAAAATTTAGCATTATTTATTGATTGTGATAGACTTGAGGCAGCATTTATGACGCTTATTTTCGATTATTTGCAAAATGAGGGTTACAATGTCTGCGTTAAACGTGCGTACATCACAAAAGATAATCTTGATACATGGTACAATCAACTCGATCGACATTATTTTGGAATCTCAATAGGCAATAGTCAAGCAAATAATAATATGCGTTTAAGTGTAGATGTATCAAAAGCACTATATTCTGGCAATTACGATAGCATTGCAATTGCTTCAAATTATCGCGAGTTTGGTATTTTAGCAAGTGAAATAAGAGCAAAAGGCTTAGAAGCATTATGCTTTTATCAATTCTCAAAAGGCAATGAAGCGTTTTTAAAACGAGCATACAATATTATCTATAATTTAGAACCAAAAAATGTAAGCGATCAAACCAGTGAAATAATACCAACAGATGATATGCTTGATATGTTTGCATCCGCACTTGAAGGATTAGATACCCAAACACTTGGAGAAAAGATTGGTAATCAAACAGCTACAAAAAAACCACGAGCAACCAAAAGCACAAAAACAGCAACCACAAAGAAGAAATAGTGATTATTATATCTCGCATATGGCAAGTTGCGACAAATCATCTTCTATCTATATAGATGGATACAATACTTGTTTAGGATCGGATAATGGCAAGAAGTTTTGCAACCACTGCGATAGTATTGTGTTGTTTTATCATTGCCATA
Organism: Helicobacter trogontum; assembly: GCF_000765905.2. GTDB lineage: Bacteria > Campylobacterota > Campylobacteria > Campylobacterales > Helicobacteraceae > Helicobacter_A > Helicobacter_A trogontum. Next base: position 8,465 of record NZ_JRPL02000038.1, read on the forward strand.
ACTGCATTATATCAAATAAGTATTGCGGTAGAAAGAAATCAAGAATACCCAATAGATTGGAGTCTAAAAGACAACGTAGCAAAGATTGTCGTACACAAACACAAAAGAGTTTTAGAACTCTATGATGATAAGGGACAATTACTCAAAAGCTATTCCCATATTGCATTAGGTAAGAATCCATATGGGCATAAAATGTTTGAGGGTGATGGCAAAACACCTGAAGGCTTGTATTATATAGACTCAAAAAATCCAAACTCACGCTATTTTCTAAATCTTGGGATTAGTTATCCCAATCAAACTGACATTGCCAATGCAAAACGCCATAATAAAAGTGCGGGTGGTGATATTAAAATCCATGGACTACCAAATGGTATGAATGTCATAAAAGAGCTTTTTTGGCAATATGGTGATTGGACTGATGGTTGCATAGCACTCGATAACGCAAATATGAAAGAGTTATATGAAATCATTTCCATAAAAACACCCATCTACATATTGCCTTAACAACAAAACTAGCAATATATTTGT
>NZ_JRPL02000039.1 GCF_000765905.2 Helicobacter trogontum
GATAAAGGATTTCCTATTATTTGCACTCCTAAAGAAAATACTTTTAAGATAAATGCTCCAGCTCCTAGTAATGCAAGGGCACAAAGTAAAGAAGCTTTAGAATCTAGCATATCATTTAGCAAACCATTCCTAAGACTGCATTATAAAAGCCACTCCTATCAAAAAGACAATCTTCCCATATATAGAGTAAAGTGCAATGATAGCATTATGGAATCTAGTAATGACACTCCACTAGATTCACTAAGTATAGATATAGCTAAAGATACCAAAGAGCTAAGTGATACAAGTAATCTTAGCTCTAGCTTACAAGATATACTCTCTAGCATATATACTAGCCTAAAAGATACTTATACCAAAGGCTATAAGTATCACTATCTATCCTTACAACTAGATTCTAATGCCCTTATTCTCATACTCCTTATCCCTCAAACAATTCCTAAAGTCTTTAAAGAAGTGTATAAGAACTATGAATACAAAGACTATGGCATAGGAAACTATCACTATCTCTATGACTACTGCACACACATAATGCTAGATATACAAGACTATACACAAGTAGGATTAGCTCACAATCCTAGTAATGCCACTATCCTCACACTCCACACACCCTATAAAGCACAAAGACTAGAATTACAATTAGCCAATGGATTAGATTCTATACTAGAATCTAAGGATAGAGAACAAAACTTAGATTCTCTACTCACACTTAAGATTATCAATGGAGGATATAAAGAGAAGTATTGGAGCTTTGGGGAGGAGGTGGAGGAAGAGACAGAAGAGAAAATAGATATATCACAAGGCATTCTTATAGCGAGTAATGATGATACTTTGGCTTATGAATTGGCGTTTGGGGAAAGAAATGATACAATCCAAATATTCAATAAAAAAGGAATCTATCTCTTTAGTATAGAGAGAAAAGGAATAACAGAAACTAGGCTTACTGTAAGACAGCTTTATAACAAAGGGATTCAATGGTTTGAAAGCAGTGCAGAGAATTATCATAAACTTTTAGATGTGAATCCTGATTTACAAGATAAAACAAAATGTAAGGGGCTAGGTGTATTATACTTCACTTGGAGGGATATTGTGGAGTTTGCGGAAGTGGATAGATTTAGCTCATCTTTTCAGAGTGGTGGCAGTGGCGATTGGAAGCAATCTCCCAAAGGTGCTAGAGGCTTTATTCTCGTCTCAATGGAGGGGATTCCATATTGGGCTGATGCAGTGGGGCAGATACCCTATGCTATTGGAGTGTATAGGAATCTCTTGTCTTATGCTGGACCCAAAGACGCAAAACGAGGAGTTATAGACAATAAATATTATTTTTATGACGGCGACCCCATTAAAGGAAAAATGAGACAAATAGGTATTTTATCAATTCCAAAAGATGAACTTGCCGATAATTATGATAATAAAATGGTAGATAGAGGCTTAAATTTTGCTATAAGAAAATATAAAATAAAAGAAAAAAGAGTGTATCCCACTCATAACGACTGGATTTTTATAGATTTAAAGCCCAATCCTTCTTTATTAGCATTAGATTCTGATGGAAGAGAAGTTTATGCTTGGTAGGCGTGTATATTTATTTGTATTTTTAATTTTTGTTAATTTTGTTGTGGGCTTATTGGTTGCGGATTATGGCATTAAACTGCTGAACTTTATAGCCCTTGAATTGTTTAACAAGAAAGATTTTTATGTGTTTGATACCAGATATGGTGGGTTTGGTATATTTATACAGTACTCAATCACAACAGCATTTTGTTTTCTTCTTGTATATAGCTTCTTTTGTTATTTGCTATACAGCAAATATCAAGGCATAAATTTTCTTTTGATTATTTTTACTATTTTTATAATCTATTTCTTTCTTTTTTGTTTATTTTTTCAGAGACATAGACTTTTCAGTTTTCTAATACATTTTACACCTTTTTGCTTGATGTATATTGAGATTATTTTGCTGTATCGAATTAAAAACAAATAAGGTAAGAGAATGATTGGGAAACATAAGGGCTATATAGGCAAGGTGTTGGATTTGGGGAGGAAATAGAGGAATACACAAGCAAATCTCTTACATACAAATACAGAAAGCAAAGAGTCTAAAGAAACACAAGAGAAACAAGACAAAGAGAAACAAGAGAAAGAAATATTAGAGATATATTTTAGTTATGGTGATGATACGACAAGATTGCAAGGAGATTCAAGACACACACAAGATGTGAATTTGCATATAAAAACACAAGGGTATAGCAATGGGGAGGAGATACATACAACATTGGAGATTCAAGGGAAAAAGCTTAGTGTAAGTGGCATAATACAAGATAATCAAGCTATAATTATGAATGTGTTAAGCTCAAAGGATAAGTGATGTTAGATACAAATGTGTGTAGAGTAAAATGTGGTGATAAAGAGATAACAATTAGGATTCAAAGACCAGATTTTGTAAGTGTAGAAAGTGCGTATAGGGAGATAAATATAGTTGGACGCATAGAAGCAGAAGAAGCGTATAAGAAACATTATGCTGAAACAGGTAATAAAGAGGAATCTGACGAAATATACTCTTTAACTTTAATTAAAAAGAAATATGAAACGGTAGGTGGAAATGCTTACGCACAATTCATAAGTGATATGGATAAATATTACAACACCTGTGCCTTGCGTATTAGCTATGCCTTGAATTATAGCACCCACCCTATTAAAAATATGAAAAAGCAAGTTGTAGGCAGAGGCTACAAAGGTAAAGATAACCACACTTACTATTTGGGTGTATTTGACATTATCGAACTTCTAAAATTAAATTGGAAAGCGTTATCTTGGACTAAATCCACTTATAATCAAGTAAAAGACAAGATTCAATGTGGTTGCTCTGAGGATTTTTACCACAATATGACCTCAAAAGCTGAAAATCAAAAGTTTTTTAAAGAATTGCAATCCATTAAAAGAAAAGGCATTGTAGCAATGATTGGCACAGATGGGCTACGACACACAACCCTATGGAATGGAAATAATTTTGTTGATGTGGAAATGAATAAGGAGGTTGGCATACCTCTTTTTGGTTATGATTATCTTAATGATCCATTAGGGAAATATCCGTTTGTATCAAATTTTTATTTTTGGGAGTTAAAATGACGAAGGTTATATATGGGGTTATTTTTTTGACATATATTAGCCAAGCATCTGATGCGTTAACCCTTATACAGCTGTTGATAGAAGAAAATTATACACAAGAGGTTAAAGAGCGATACTATCGGCAAGAAGCTAGGAAATATTACAAAGTGTGGGGATTTGACTATTGTTTGAATTATACAAAAGGGTTGTCTAATAATCACGCCAATAGGTCTGATTCATACGCCAGAGAGCTTGTGTTAGAAGTCGGTGGGAAGCAAGCAGTAGCCGAACTTAAAAAGTTTATTGAGCCTAGAAAAAAAGATTCTAGCCTAACTTACTGCCTAGAACTCTATGAATCCAAAGAATACCAAGAAGAAGTAGAACGCATAGTTAAGAAATATTGTAAGGAATGTGAGTAAAATAAGTCTTAAAGATTCTAAAATTATGAGAACTAAACAAGAAAATATTGATTTTTACGACAATGAATTGTAAAGTTGACTAAAAGTGAGTTGGGAAAATACAAAAAACATCAACCAAAATATGAGGGGGGATGATAAATAAAAAGGTTTATGGTAGAATAAATTTTTAGGCAAAAAGGGTAACTACATGATAATTTCAAACAAAGAAGAATTATTACAAGAAATTGATAATCTGTTAGGCTTAAAGGCACATAAAACAATAGAACGTATCATATTTCTTTGTCCAAATATGAATGCAAGTCTCATTACGCATGATAACCAATCACCACAAAATCTAGGGCAAGAAATTCTAAAAAAACTACAACAAACACGAAATAATACGACAATTCACAGCTTTGAGGCATTAAGTCAAGAACAAATCTTGGGTACAAAACAACCTTACAGCCTACCCAAACATATTACCATAGAGACATATCATAATGATAACATCATCAAAACCCTATTAGATTCTATTAAAGAATCTGCAAAGATTGACACAACTAAACAATATCAAAACCTAGAAGCTATGCTTGATGACATCAAGTCTGAAAATATAGATAAGATTTCTCTAAAAAAAGCTAAAGATGCAGTAATAAAACATATTGGGGAATTACTCATAGAATCTAACTTGTTTGCAGAGATGATGAAGGCAGATGCTAAAGTAAATATTGAGCAACTTTTTAACAAACTAGAGCAGTATATCAAACAAGCTATAGAGGATAAGAATAAAGATTATTATAAAAATATCATAAAAACAATCTTTAATGTGATTCTTGCTATTGCTACAGGTGGAGGTGCAGTAATCATATTGCTAGGTATATCTGCAGTATTGCTTTCATCACTTATGGACTCTCAAGATGCTCAAAATAATAAATATAGCTATATCAAAAATCCAATCATAGAGTTTCTTGCCACCGAGTTAGCAATGTATGTACAGCTTGCAAACACACAACTACTCTCTTGTATGTTGATTGTAGAAAGCACACAAGAGACAGGCAAGAAAAAAATAGAATTTCTTGACTTATCAGGCTTTAATCTTTATTTGAAAGATACATTATTGTCGTGTTCTCAATCTATCGCTCTCAAGGGTGAGCTTATGCTTGATAGCCCTATGATAGATATTCCAAACCTATTAGCTCAAAAAGCAATTACTCTACCCACAACACAGCACAATAGCATAAAAGCTCAAATGCTCCACATACACCAAAATAAAACAAAACAACAAAATATCAAAGACACATCTCTTCTTGCAAATATGCTCCAAGCAGTGCGATACTTCAACCACCTTGCCTATATAGAATCTCCACATTTTAACTCTGCCTTATTGGCTGAAATTTGTGCTGACAAAAACGCACAATACCCCAATAACCACACTACAAATATGGCAAAAAATTATCTTATAATCACCAATGCCCCAAGCAAATATAATGCAAAGCTTACAGAGACTATTACCCAACATATCATTGGCAATACAATCAAAGACGATATAAACAATCGCACCAAACAAGAGCTTATTCTCTCAAGAGGGGACAAAAACAAAAGTTACAACACCACAAGAGATTACAGCACATATAGAATAGAAATCAATAAAAAAGATGATGAAGCTTATATGGTGCAGCTTTCACCATTTGTGAGGGTGGATAGTAGTTGGTATAATACCGATATATATAAGCAAGTAGAAAAATCACTTCAGGTAACAACACAACGTTATCACGATAGCGTTATTTCAAGTTTTTCTGGGGTCGGCAGTACAGCACACTCTCGTTCAATGTATAAACAAGAAACTCAATTAAATGACATAAAAAAATACTATGGTATGGATTATATAGACCAATTCTTTAAGACACCTAAAGAGATTGAGGACATTATTAAAAAAGAAGAGCAAACAGCTAAAGATTTTCTTACTCAATTACGATATTTTCATAATAGCAATAAAAACTTAGATAATTCTTTATTAGCGATTTTCGCACTTTTTTATGGACTCTATGTGTTTAAGATACACTTTCCAAGCTTTGAGTTAAAAAGTGAAATCAAGGGTTATCACCCCTATTTGCAAATCTCTTGTTTAGGGGAAAAGTGGAGTTTCACTGCAATTAAAATGGCTAACAACTCCAGACAATATACATCAACACAACAAGGAAATATTACAATAATGCAAAAACTGCAAGAACAATTATTATTGCAAACTACACACCCAAAAAAGACAGATCCTAGCAAAGATTTTTTAGCCTATCTTAAAGAGTTTATGGATACTGATATTGCTAGTAGCGATGCAAAGGCATTTGATGATGAAATAAAAAAGGAAATAGGGATTGATAAAGAACTAGAGCAAGAGTTAGCACAAATCAAAAATTATGGAGAAAAATATGCAAAGATTGTAGAGCGAGAACGCACACAAGAAGTATTTTATAACTCACTCTATAAGATATTAGGCATAATATGCCCCTTTATGAATTTTGCTCATGAAAATATGATTGATGCGACAAAGCATTGCCTTGTGATTTTTATCAACGCTATTGAACATCTAAACAAAACTCAAAACTTAAAACTTGCTTTGCATGAGACATTGCTTACAGAAATAGGAGGAGTTTTATTCTTATCATATCCTACAACTATACGCGTGCATATTGAGATTGATGGAGGCGTTCAAGACACATCAAAACAATTGAATAACAAAGTAGATATTACAAATAAGATAAAAGCAAAACTCACAGAGTCATTAAAGCAAAAAAACAGAGAGCAAATACAAAATTTCCTCAAGGGTTTTGCCCAAATGGAGCTAAGACGCACAAAAGGACAAATAGCACATTTTGAGGCAAAAACTGCTTTTATTCTTGATAGTATTGATAAAGACGCGAAAACACTCAAATTAACAGCTATCAAAGAAAAGCTAAAGCAAACTATGAGCTCACCCAAAGATAAAGCATTGATTGACAAAATTTGCTTTACCTATGGCAGTGGCAAGGCACAATCACACCTTATAGGCAAACTTCAAGCGCGAGAGATATTCTCCCAAGTGAAGCAATTTTATCGCAATAAGGTTTTCTATACATTAAAAATTAATTCTAGTGCAGCTTTAGCAGGGATAGCATTGGATATTGTGCTAGAATATTATTTTAGCACCAATTATGAGGCATATGCAAGGGAGTATGATAGCATTATGCACAAACGCTATACATTCTATTATGATTTGCCCTATGCCTTAAAAAGAGTAGAGAGTCTCCTAGAGCTTGATGCCCAAAATCAAGCCATCAAAAAAGACAGAGAACTCACCTACTATCCTATGTTAGTGCATTCCAAATTTATGTCTTTTGATTTGCAATCGATGATATATGGCACAGAGCTTTGCACAGGTGGGCTGACACATCATATAGGACTAGCCCATCACTTAAAACAAAACAACAGCAATGTCTTACAAGAATTCTTACTTACAAAGCTTCTAGCCTATCTCATTATTGATGAAAAGCGAGAGGCAAAAACTAGAGAAGACTATGAGACACACTATAATAAACAAGTGCCAGATTATACATTCTTTCATCATAAGAGTGTAGATAGCAAAGGCATCATCACAAACACAACAAGCCATATATCCCTCAATGATATACGTAAATACCAAGTGCCAGAGGAGAGTAGTTTGTATCAAGAATTTAAGGAAAGAGAAAGAAAAGGGGAGACATCAGCCATTGATGCCTATAATGAAGCCTTAGAAATCTTAGCAGAGTATAAAGACTACTTTTTTACCAGCACTCCAAAGAAAAATGACCAAGGTAAGATATTAAGCTACAAAGATGATAAAAATAAAGCAAGGAGATTATTGCAATGCCTTAATACCATAGGGCAGAATAATATTAGAGCTTTATATGTGGGGGTGAATGATGATAGTAAAGCTGATGAGCCACCAACACCTACTATTATGGGAGCAAACAATGACGAAGAAGAAAAAGAGCAATCACAAGAAGACAAGAAACGTCCCAAATTCATAGGGCGTCTAGCCACGACTATCATTATAGAAGATGGCTTATGGTTAGGATAGATTTTTAAATAAGATTAAGGAGAAATAATGAGTGAGACATATCAGATTACTACACCTAATGGACTTATTTTGCAAGTTGATAAAGGCACAAATAAGATTCATTTTGTAAAAAACAAGGTAGAAACAGGCAAATACACAGAGGAATATTCTAAAGCCTTGTTGCAGGCTTGGCAGATAATGGAAGAAGCAAAGAAACAATATAAACCCCTCTACCTAGACCCAACCCTTAAAACAAATCCAAACCATTTTAAAGAATTTCAAAGCTTTCGTAATCTCTATCTTAAAGACCCTATAAAAAAAGTCATAGCTCCTTGGACTAAAAAAGAAAAAGCCTATTATGAATCTTTACAAACCAAAAGAGAGCGATACCAATACCTAGTGATTAGAAGTGGATTACGAAGTGCAGTCATAGATATACCCTTTGATGCTATTGGTGGTGTAGATGAGAGGGGTAGAGTAATAAATCCAGAATATGAAGACATCTTTTATCAAGTAGATAGGAATAAAGATACATTAAAATCTGAATTCTTTGCTACAGAATGGGGCATAGCTGCAGGGATACTAGGGAATCCAGAATATTTTGCTTCAGATTTGACAGGTTTTACCGCACGATATGTGCAATCTACAATACTCTATATACAGCTTAATCCAAAAATAGATTATAGAGGCATATTAAAAATCATAGAAATATATGGAAAGGATTATGTGGGGAGTTTTAGGACTTTTAAATCAGGATTACGTAAAAACCCCTTACGCCAACAACAGCTCATAGCCCTAGCTAAGAGCATAAAGCCTGATAGATTTGGTATGCTCCCATACATAGATGAGATAATGGGAGTAGATTGGGTGATGGATTTGAATATGCTATATGGGTATTCTGTGGATGCAGATGGATGGACAATAGAAAGATGTATTAAAGAAATAGATGAAGGTAAGTTCCTAGACCCTAGAGACCCTAAATCCACAAAGCAAACACGATTAGAGTTTAAAGAAAGAATTAGAACAATACGCTTTAGACGATATGATACTGACTTACCAAATGATTGGACACAAAAACAGGTAGATTTATATATAGATTCTATGCTTTTAGAAGCTAAGATTATGGCAGCAACTCCCCCTCAAGGCTATCCTAATGCACCTACTTACTATATACCAGAGTAT
>NZ_JRPL02000003.1 GCF_000765905.2 Helicobacter trogontum
TTTTTCTAGCAGTTAATCTTTCTTGTATGTCGTGTAATGTTAATTGCTGTGCATTGGTATTGCTTTGCACTTGTGACAAGCCTTGCTCTTTGGCTTGTTGTGTTAGCTCGTTTGTATTTTTTATGCTAGAATTAGAGCTATCAATCTTGTTGGCTAAAGATTGCGAGGCTTGTAAAAGCTCTGGCGTGTAGAAAATTGACTCGGAGTTTGGAGATTGATAGATTATTTTTGCTCCCTTTTCTACTTTATTTTTTAATATGTTTTCTTTCTTTGGTGCATTTGAAATACTGATTAAAAAATCATCTGTTTCCAAATTAATGCTTGTAAAATACTGCTTGTCATCGATTTTCTTTGCTAAAATAATCATTTCATCTATATCTTTTAAAATATAATCTGGATTATCCAAAGTCTCCTTTACCTGCGGTATATATCGCTCTCTTTCTTTACTCACAAGCTTTAATAAACTCCCCTTTGTGAGTTTTATTTCTTTACCACCTAGAGCTTGTTGTATCTCTTGTGAGTGTTTTGGGATATAGCTTTGTTCTAGGTTTTCAAGCCCAAAGGTTTTTAGCCATTGTTCTTGTGTCTCTTTGCTTAGAATCTTTTCATTGCCTCTCTTATCTGTGAATGAAATGTCTTGTAGCTCTGTATTTGCATGATTAGCCCTATTTATATCATATACTTTTTGATAGGCTTTTAGTATGTCTTTATTAGTTGATTCTTTATAATGGCGTGTCTGATAGCTTGTTTTCATAACTTCTTCTAAATACTTCTCTTTAAGGTTATTGTTTTGTAGCATATCTGCCATACCCAAACATCTTTGTGCTATTCCACTATCCTTAAAGCCAAATTCCTCTGCAAAAAATTCAAGCACCTTTTTTTCATTAACCATGAATTCATCAAACTTATCTGTTTGTCCTGCGTTTATTTGCTCTATTAGCTCTATTTGCTTTGATTCTTGTTCCACTAGCCTTTTTCTTGTTTTTCCACTCTCGCTTAGTATAAAGTCTGGTATTTTTATGACTTCTTTGTTGTCTATCATTTTATAGCTATGATATTTAGGGTTAAAAACATTATAGCGTTCATCCTCATGCCATGTATTCTTTTTCATGTTTTCAACAAGTATGCTATCAGTCTGAAAAGGCTTTCCCATCACATTACCAAACTGATCTAGTGCTTTATTTTCAGTATGCTTATGATAAGGCAATAACTTTATCTCTTGTGTGCTCTTTTTAAACTCCTGCACTGAATCTAAGAAATCATTAGTCTTAGCATTAATGTCGTTTAAATGTGCTTTTAGATTGGCATTAGCCTTGTAGGGCAGTGCCTTTATCTCATGAGATAAAGGCTTAAAGTCTAGGGCTAATGTAGGCTTATCTAGGGCTTTTATTACACTCATATACTCTTTATAGAGATTATGAAATATAAAGTTTTTTATCGCTTGTGAAGTTAAAGGCAGTGCATTGCCCTTAGAATCTACAATAATACTAAAAGGCAAGGACATGAAATCTTTAAAGCTTTTTTCTAGCTTTTGCAAGGTATTTAGGGTTTGCTTATACTCAAGGAGTTTAGCTTCATTACGTGCTAATAGTTTGGGATCTTGTGCTCTGTTATAAGAGATTAAAGCATTATTTGCCTCTTTATTTGTGTTATAAGGGATTAGGACTTGTGTTGTGTTATTTTGTGGTTTTATGAGATTTGCAATAAAGCTTGGTTTAGATTGAGTAGAGACTATGTTAGTTTTTGTTGTAGCTTGTGTTAAAAGATTATTGCCTAAGCCTTGTATTTTTGGTCCTGCATGTTGTATAACATTATATGGCATTAAAGCCTTATTGCTATTTGCACCTAATTCATTCTCTATATCTTTTATAGCTTCTTTGGTAAAGCTAATATTATCTTGCACTGCATTTAAAGCTCTTTGTGTTTGGCTTATAATAGTGCTATTAGTTTTTAATATGCTTTCCTCATCAAGAACTTTAAGGCTCTTTAAACTCTCTTCTAGTTCTCTTGCTCTCTCTTGCAACATCTCATATTGTTTATATATATTGTCTAAATGTCTTTGTGTTGCTTTTTCTAATTGTATTTCTCCATTTTCTATCCTTCTTTGGAATTCAGCCATACCTTGTCTATCAAACTCTACTTGTGTATTATATGGGATTTCTCTTTCCATATCTTGCTTTGTTTGTTTTATTGTGGTAGCGTTAGGGTTAGGATTTTTGCCACTACTATGGTTAGCGGGGTATGTAATCTGCAAGTCAGAGGGCTTAGTAGTAGTTCCGCCCGATTCTAATATATCAGACGCACCAGCAACTTCTCCGCCTTTAAATCCGTTATTGTAAATCACCTTAGATTTTTGCAATTCATTGTTAATATTATTTAACTCTCTTCGTGTATGGCTTGAGAATATCCATTCATTATTAAAATCTTTTGCAACACTCATGAAATATCGATTTTTATCGCTATCCACAAATTCTTTAATGAATAATATGCCTTTCCCATTGTCTAAAATAAGATTAGGGTGTTCAATTGTTGGCTTAATATAGGGTAAAAATGCTTCTCTTTGCTTATTATCAAGCTTTACAAGACTTCCTAACTTTAAGTGAAAATCTTGCCTAATTCCCGCTTTATCTAGAGCCTGTCTTATTTCATCGTTAAACTGCGGTATAAAATCCTCTGTAATGCTTTTAAGGTTAAATTCTTTTAACCAAGCTTCTTGTAGGTTTTGTGGGATTTCTCTTTCCATATCTTGGTTTGTTTGTTTTTGTGTGGTAGTATCCTCTTTAGAGTTTGATAAGGGAGCCTTATCTGTAAAAGTGTCGTGGTAGGAAGTCTCGGCACTTCCTCGCTTTATTTGTGGATTGTATTCGTATGCAGTTATTACCCATTTATTTTCACCTTTACCATTAAAACCTTTTGACAAACCTACTCTATATTCTTTGTTGTTTTTACTTAAAATGATTGTATTAACTCCATTTTTGCTTAATACTTTTCCTTTTTCTATAATTTCATTAAGCCCATTAATCAGTTTAGTCTCTTTTGTATCTCCTATAAAATCCTTAAATTCATCAATATGTTTTTCTAATATCTTAACAAGTCCAAAGCCTTTGGCGTCTTTACCGCTCCCTTGCACTTCTCCCCATACCAAATCAATATCCCCTAAGCCATCTTTATGGAATGCACCTGCGACTTGTCCTTGTTTGACTTGTAATAAATGCTCTATTGCTAAAGCACCCTTGCCTTGAAACTCTGCGTAATTTTCTCCAAATTGTTGTAAAGGGATTATTTGTTGTTGAGCCACTCCCTTTATAGAATCTACAACCCCCTTATGTAAGCCCTGCATATCCTGTTCTGTTTTCTGCATAGCATGATTAATAACTGCTTTATACTCTATTAATTGTGCTTGGTGTGCATTGATGGCATATTGTGTTTGCTGTGCTTCTTTTATGGTATAAAAACTTGCAATGTGATCTTTTTCAAATTGATCTTTCCAATATGATAGTTCTCTTAATATCCTACCTGTTTCTTTATCTTCTTTTGGCATATTCTTAGAGATAGAATCTATACTAACATGTATAAAATCTTTTGTATCTCTTGCATATCTTAGTGCCAGAGCTAATTGATGTTCTAGACTTTGATGAGCAAGGTTTTCAGATAAAGCCCCTGCAAATCTTGACATACTCTTATGCACAAAATTATAAAAGAGTAACAATGTCCTCCCAAATAATCCACTCGCACTGCTTATAAGCACATTAGCAGGTTTGCTGCCTATACTTCTTTGCACCGCTTGTAAAAACTCATTGTCTGCATGATAAAGCTTTTGGGCTTGTTTGAAGTTAGCAATTAAGCTCTTTAAACCAGAATCTGTAATGCTGTGTTCAATCTTTTCTAAATCCTCTATGAGTTCTTGCCATTTTATTGCTTTTAGCTGTCCGTTTCCATTGGTGATATTCTTTTGTATAAGCTCCTTTATAACTTGGGCTTGCAGGTTTTTATCTGTATTGTTTGCAATTTTGTTAAAGACTTTATTGTTAAAGCCCTCACTTCTTTGTGCTTGTTTTAATATTGCTTTGTTAAAGTTTTCATTACTTAGATCTTTTTCTTTTTTTTTCGTTTTTACAACGTCTTTATAAAATTCGCTTTCTTTGAATCTCGCATAATCTGCATACTCTTTATTGATGTCTTTGTAATTGTTTAAAAGCTTAGTTGTATTTATTCCGCTTTTGTTCTCTAAATCTTTAAGACTAGATTCTATAGCAGAATCTATTTCTTTATTGATAGCTTGCAAATGCTTGTAGCTTGCGTTTTTAAAATCCTTAGAACGCAATATATCATTATAATATTTACGAATATCAAGCAAATCATCTATCTTTAGAGCTATATCCCCTTGTGTATTGCTTCGTGCTTGAAGCTTTTCTAGCATAGCACTGATAGTTTGTCCTGCATTTGTTACATGCGGTATAGATTGTTTTAAATTGATTAAAGTATCTTGTATGTTCTTTGCAGTATCGCTAAAATCTAGATGATCTAGCGAACGCACAATATCAAATTCTACCCTGCCATATCTTTCTTTTAACCCTTTTGCATAGTCGCTATCCATATCTTTAAACATTCTTTGCGTTAGAGCTTCACTCTCTATACTTTTTGCGACATTATTTGCCCTTTTATCTATGAATTTTCCAAAGTTTTGGGCAAGTGTTGGATTTTTAGAGATAACACTACTTAAAGCAGAATGCAAGGCTTCATTTTGAGCTACAAAGCGTAAGAACTTTTCTCTTTCAATGCGTGTAGCCTTACCTTCAAACATATCTTGCAGTATATCCATTATAGGACGATTAGATTCCATACTTGTAGTTTGAAAGCTTTCAAAATCTTTGCTTAAAGCTTCTAGCTTTTCTTTCCCTTTTGCCATACTCTCTTTATTGATATATTTTTCATACTGCCATGCAGCTTTTAATCGCTCTAGCTTTGGGATACTTGTATCGCTCTTATACTCTGCAAGGCTTCTGCCATTTAAGAATTGTTTTTGTGCGGTCTGCATTATAGCTTCTCTTTCGTTGCTATCTAGTGCATTTTTAGCTAAGAAGTTTGTCACTGAATTGACATTGCCATGAAGGAATAATGCAGATTTATTGCCAATGTTTTTTGCTGCTTGTTGTATATCAAACTTGGAAAATACATCTTGTGCTTTAGCTACGCCTTTAGCCATACCCATTATAGCCGCATTTCCAATTAGATCAAGGCTTGCAGCCTCTAGTGCCTTTTTTACACCCAAATCACTATTGGCATAACCAGTCACAATTTTATTGATAGCAGAATCTGTTAATGCTCCAATGCTTGTCCCAATCATAGAACCAAGAATACCACCTGTTAAAGCTCCAGTAGCTTTCCCTGCAGCACCTCCAATTTTTACTTTACTTGCCCCCTGCATTGCCCCATATGCAGCACCAGCAATACCGCCTATTACCTCGCCCTTAGCCGCATAAAGACTATAGAGTATGCTAGACATTAAAGTAGGGTTGATCGCATAAGCTTTTTGCCCCTCTTTTTCATTCATGATAGCAATGAGTGTATTATCTTTAGTGAAGGCAAGAGAATCTAAATCTTTGTATTTTTCATCTTTTTTCAAGATAGTTGCAAAATCACTTAGAAAAGCTTGTTTTACCTCTTTTTGTATGTTTTTATCTCGCAAGAAATTAAATATTCTGCCATAATCGTGCTCATGCTTTATTGTTTCAGCAATTCTATCAAGGTTAGAGTCTGCATAGACTTTAGCAGGGCTGCTCTCATATTTTTCTTTTGCTTCTTTGAGTTTCTTGTATGCTTTTTCTTTTAGTTGTGCTTGTTTTGAAGGTGAATCTTCATTGAGCATATCTGCATAGATATCTCTAAATTCATTGAAAGCCTTAGAAGCTCCCTCGCTCACACTTATTGCCATATCCATATACTTAAAGAACTCTTCTACATGTTGGTATTGCCCTTCTGGTAGCAAGGAGGTTAGCCCAAAAGTAAGGGTATCTAGTGCCCCTTTTGCTATATCTCTCTGACCATTAATATAACTTGCGAAGTGGCTATGAGCATTAAGTGGTCTTCCATCTATTGTTGTTATGCCTTCAAGATTTTTTTTATATTCTCCTAAAACCTTTTCTAATCCACCTGCTTCTAGTATATTAAAGCCTTCAATCGGACTAAATCCATTTTTTATTTGTTCCTCTAAGTTATTTTTATTATCAAATTTATATGTATTGTTAAACCAATCTGAAACTTGTTCTAAGTATCCCTTGTCTTTTTGCTCTCTTTCTTGTTTTTTTGTGCTAAAATCCTTAAGTGCTGTAACAAATTCTTTTATGTCACGTTGTTTGTTTGTTGTATCTGCTTCCTCATTTTTTGCCTCTTCTTTTGTCTCTGTTTTTTGAGGCTTACTCTCTTTAAACTTTATCTTAAATCCTACATTCCCTCCACGTTCATAAAATCTTGCCAAACTTTCATAATCTGTAATATCATTGTCTTTTAATATGCCATATTGCATGTATTGTTCTAAAACATTTTTATATTCCTTTGAATCTTTGCCATAAGTCTTTTTGGCAGTCTCAAGAGCTGCTACTGCCCTATCTATTAATCTAAATCTTTTAAAGACTTCATCATCCACATTTGCATCATCATCGATATTGTGTAATAGATTTGATTTTGCTGCCATAGCAAGTTTATAGTTTTTAAATTCATGCGGTTCGCCTAAGAATGCAGTTGTGTTTCTTGTGTATGCAGATTGATTAAAGTGTGTATCATATTTTGTTGCTTCTCTTTCTCTTTGCAATGTGCTTTTCTTGGATTTAAATGGTGTTTGTGGAATCTGTGCTTGTTGTGTAGTCTGGCTTTGTGGTTTAAAATCTTTGTTACTGCTTAGAGCTATTTCTTTATCAAAGGCATTTGCATGTGTGTTATTTTGCGTAGTGGTGTATGCTTGTGTAGGCGTGGTATTTGTTTGTGGTTTTGTAATGCTTTCTTGTGGTAGCATGTTTTGACTTTGCGTGGATGAGACATTGCTACCTATATTGATATTACCGATATTTTGTTGTGTTTGTTTATCTTGTGGAATTTGTGCGTTATTTGCAGTATGTTGTGAGATTGTGTTTTGAGGTATGTTTGTGTTCTGTGCGTTTAAATTAGCATTATTTACGCTTTCTTGTGCTTGTTTTAATAGATTTGTAGTTTTTAGTTCTTCAAGTGTAGAAGAAATAAAATCTTTATCTTTTTCTTGTTGTTGTGGTGTAAATAAATAACCCATGCAAACCCCTTGAGAATCTTTTTGCATGAGTTTAATATAAGTAAAAGCATAAGTATATATCGGTTATTTGCTACCTATCATCCATTATATTTAGCCCTTATTTATCGCATATACCCTTTGACATGCCTTTGTGAAAAGTTCTATTAATTCTTTATTACTCAATGTGTAGATACTCTCCTTTAACCTCATTTTATACAGATCTTCTTCATAAGTTTCAAATAATTCATCTTTCATATCAGTTTCATAAGCTTTTATAAATATCTCTCCTATTACATTAGGTTTGATATTAATAAAATCTTGCCTTTTTTCTGGTGTATTTGATACATTATTGTCTCCTGCTGTGTTTTTTTGCAATGCCCATGTTTCTTTTACTTGCTGCATTGTATAATTTACTCCTGCTTGTGCATATATGATAAAGAAGTAAAGTTCATGGATATAATCAGTGTCTATTGGATCATTCCAAGTTTGATTAAAGCTTTCTACCTTTAGCTCTTCTTTTGTTTCATTCCTAGTAATATAACTATTTGGCTCTTTAGAAAAGATCACATCAAGAGAATTAAGCTCTACATTGCTTGTATTCTCTTCTTCTGTAATAAGATTTCGGGTAATAAGTTTATCAAGCTCTTTTACCCATATTGTAATATTTGTAACCAAGCTTTCATGGTCCATGTTCTTAACAAAGTCTTTGAGCTCATAGTTATATTCAATCCCTTCTATGACTTGTATTTTCTCTTGTATAAGGTTTTTTAATGATTCCAAATGTGCTTCATCTCTATTTGCAACAAACTGATACAAGTTAATATAACTTCCAATATTAGCAAGCAAGACAAGCCCATATTGCTCTAGTGTTGTTCGCATGGTAGGATCACTCACCCTATACGTATCATATATTGTTTGCAACTCTGCTTTTTTCTCTTGACTAAAAGGTTTAAATATAACATTTGGTAAATTCTCATTTGTTGCAATTGCAATAAACTCTGAAAAAGCAAGAGATAACACATATAAATAGCTTAGCTCCTCTATATTAAACATACTCATATCAAAACGATATGGAGCTACATTGATCATTTCTGTTTGTTCCTCTGGCTCTGGCTGTGTAGGGGGTGTAATGATTTCTTTTTCAATGACTTTTATAGCTACTGCTCTGCGTATAGTTTCATTATCTCTCACTGCTTCAATAATTAGCATGGTATCACCTTTTAGATTTGCAGTGATTTCTTTTGTGGTCTCATCAAAACTTGCAATAGTATCATCTTGCATATTGCTTGTGAAACTTGGAGCATTTGTGATAATCTCTATTGTTTCTTTAGTCCCTCTTTCTAATTCTAGCCTATCAGGTTTTATGGCAAGTGTTAAAGGCAATATAACAGGCGGTGTTTGCGTGTCTTCTTTTGGTGGCGTTGTAGGTATATTTTGTGTTACATCATTTGGATTACTTGGTTTTGATATAGCCTCATTATTGCCATTTCTTAATTCAAAATAGACTATATCTATATGCCCATTTACAAAACCTTTGCCTACAGAAATAGGCACTACTTCATTTGGTGCAAGGCGAAATACTCCAAATCTTACTTGAGCATCACTTCCAAGCAAATCTCCATCAAATGCTCCGCTAGAAAGCTTTATGTTTTGGGTTTCGCTTCTATATCTATACTGCCCATTGCCCCAATCCCAACCACTCTCCCAACCTCTAATCGTCCAAGTCCTATAATTTTGGTACTGCGTGATTGTATTTTCTGCTATGTTTAAACCTGCATTGGCACTCAAATAGCTCCCAAAGCTTGAGGGAGTAGCAAGGCTTTGTGGTGGATTATGCACATAATCTGTTCTTCTTAATACCTTATCATAGATTTGAGTTCTATCATCTGTTTTATCATCAATTTGCCACCCTCCTACAGGATCACTCCAAGTGCTAGGATATTGTGTTCCATATCCCTTAGTCTGTGTGCCATATCCACTTGCCCCAACACATAATACAAATATAACACATCCTTCTCTTCCAGCAATAAAGATGTCATTTTCTCTATAAGTCTTAGAGATGGGAGCATAATAATCACTTGGATTTATTGTTTGATTTTGGAATCTTAAAATATTAAAAATACTTGGCTTTTTAGCAATCCATTCCTTTTTTGTCTGCGTGTTGAGATTAAATTTACTTGTATATTCATCTCTTGGCTTCGCGATAGTTGAGACTTGAATTTTATTCATAATAATCCTCTCTTTAAGTGTTTTTAGACATTATGCAAAATAGTGTATTAACAGATGTGTTTCTCATA
Organism: Helicobacter trogontum; assembly: GCF_000765905.2. GTDB lineage: Bacteria > Campylobacterota > Campylobacteria > Campylobacterales > Helicobacteraceae > Helicobacter_A > Helicobacter_A trogontum. Next base: position 9,559 of record NZ_JRPL02000003.1, read on the forward strand.
AAAGAACATAGCTGCTTGTCAAAAACCTACTCTCATGCATTCTGTAAGTATCTCTTTGTAATTCTTTGATCTCATTTTCATATAATCCCTTATAAAAGCTAACTTCTTGCAGTGCATTTGCACTAGGCTTTTTTTGCAATAACAAATACAAGGCATGAAACAACAACGCATTGTGAGCAATATATGTGATATTGAGTTTATCTTCTTTACCCACAATGATGTAGTAACAATAATATGTCATGATATAATTTCCAGTCTTGTTAAATATAATCTTATCATTATTAATACTCACATATTCATAAGGTTTTTGCCCTGTTTGATATGCTCTTAATATAGGGATTTCTTTATTATCCCTTTGTATATTCTTTATATCTAAAAAGTTTGTGGGTAAATCTTGCACTAAATCTTTTTGTATCTTATATTCTCGTTGTTGCAAAAAAAGTCTTAAGATTCTTGCTAAATTAATATAAGCTAGATTAATGCAATCAAGTATTTCAGTATCATTCCATTTTTCCGACTTTTCATCATGCAATCTTGATCTCACCTCTAATAGTAGTCTAGATACTTCCATAAAGCCCCTTTATACGCTTTGTGTCTCATCCTCTTGTTCTGTGCCATCTTCTGCTTGTTGTGCTTGTGAGATACCTTCTAAAGTATAGCTAATACTTACAAAACCAGATGTCCTACCCTCACCAATAGTTATATTTATACTTACTCCGCCCTCTAAGAGTGCAGTAAAAAAGCTACATTCTCCACTGCTCCCACGTCCTGCACTCGATCCAAGTCCTCCATTAACACTCTTTAAATCCCCAAAGCTAGTAATCCCACCATTCTTGCTAGAATTATCATACCCGCTACCGCCTTGCAAAAATATAAGATAATTTCTCTTAGCTCCTAGTGGTGTGGTCCAAGTTTGAGTTTGTGTGATATGCTCTGTTTTAAAATCATGTCCAAATGCGATCAATTCGCCCTTAATGCCAAGTATTTCAGCATTAAGCCTTGCAATCTCTGCCATAAACGCAGCTCCAGCTCCAGCAAAAGCCTCATTGATACTATTTATAGAATCTGTTTTGGTGTCTTGAAGCTCTACTAAATAGTCTGCTTTATGCTGCGTAAGTTCTTCGATTGCCTCATCTGTTTGCACATTAATTAAATCAAGAATTACTTGTTTTGTCTTTTGCAAACTATCAAGACTTGAGAGCGTAGTAATATTGATTTGATCAAGTGCTTCTAACTTTTTATCATCAATAAGTTCTATAATCTCTCTTGATAAAGAATCCAAAGCATTTGAATACTCCTTAAAATCCCCTAGAAGCAATGCTTTATAATCAAGCAATATTTCTTTTAGTTCTGCTTTATATTGATCTCCTAAAATGCTAATAGCCTCTAGCATTTCTTGCTTCTTTTGTTCTCCCATAGTATTAATCAAAGCTTCTAATTGATTGATTTTTGCTACAAGCTTATCATAGCCCATATTTACTAAGCTTGTATGCCAGAACTCTACCTGATCTCTATAGCTTCTTGTCTCCTCTTTGATTGCTTCTATATCAATTTGGAGTGCTTTCATATCATCACGCAAAGTAATACAATCATTTTTTATATTCACACAAAAACTTGCATAATCATCACATAAAACATATAATGCAAAGCTCTCATCATGGTAATACTTTGTTTCATGTTTTAAAAGCTCATAATACTCCCTCTCCTTTGTGAGTGTTTGCATAATCACCTTAATATCTTTTACTTCTGTCTCTAGGGCTTGTATTATGGTTTCAAACTGCGTTAAAGCCTCATCCCTTTTATCTAATATATCTTGCAAGGCTTGTTTTAACTCTTCTTTCAATTGAGTTACATCTCCTTGAAAATCATTATTTACATAATCAAGTGTGCTTAAAAGTCTTAAAAGCTCTCTTGAAGTGTTAAGCGTCTCTCGCACTTGTGCAAATATATCACTATTTGCATCAACCAAAGGATTGAGATTAAAGGGTGGGAAATTATGTGGATTCTTTAAAATCTCTTGAATGATTTCTTGTGCTTTCTTTGGATCCTTTAAAATATCATTTAAGATAAAATCAGGACTTAAACCATTTTCTATATTATTTAATTGCTCCTTGATTGCTTCTAGCTCTTTTTTAGTCGCCATGTCATCATTTGCATTTGCTTCTAGATCAGCTTTTATCTTGTCTTGCTCTAGTGCTTCAGCTGCTGCTTCTTGCCTTAGGGCTTCTAATTGTTTTTTTAGCTCAACTAAAGTGTTCCCAATATTTGGATCATTAGGATCTACTGGCTGATTAAGCAATAAATCATTGATTTGCTTTTCTAGCTCTGCAATCTTATCGTTTTTCTCTTTTAATTGTTCTGCAAACTCTTTATTAAGTTGCTCTAGGGCTTGTTTTTGTTGCTCAATAACCTCTTTTAATGCTTCATCGCCTAAGGACGCATTAAGCTTTTTTAGAATCTCTTCTAGATTTTTTTCAGTTACATAAATATCGCCTGTTGTTTTATCGATTGGTTGTACTTGATTCTGTGTTTGGTCTTGTGTCTGATTTAATTGTGTAGGCATTATAACTCCCATCCGTAATAAAATGCCATATTGTAGAGAAAAACATACAAAAAGCAAATATCGGTTAAGATTTTAATATTTATCTTTGATTATAGATAATTAAGCGAATAGTGGATATAATTCTATTTGAGGTTGCTAACCGAAAGGGTCGCGACCTTTCGGTTAAATCTAAACAACCTTGTAGAAAGGAAGTTTATATGAACGCCGAATTGCTACTAACAATTCTTGGGTTTATTATATCTTTTTTGAGCTTAATTTTAGCTTTGCTAAAATAGGTTTTAAAGGATAAACTAAGAATGCCTGTGATAAGCAGGGGCAAAGCTTTTTAGCTTTGCTGTAGTCGCAATAAAAAGTTTTTATTTTGATTTCTAAGACTTTAAGATTTTTGCAAACATAATCGCATAAAGCAGATTCTGCGTGCAGCAATATCTTTGATTGATTTTAAGTGCTGTTGAAATTTTTATGAGAGTGTATATATAATACATGACCGAAACAAAATTTATAACTCACTTAAAAGCAACAAAGAGATAACGCACTACTAATCTATTTATCTCCCTTTGGCAGCTTTATATCCCCTGCATTTGCTTGTGCTTCATATTTCATAGCCTTAGCTTCTTTCTCTTTAGCAGTAGCTTGTAAGACTTGAAGTTGGAGTTGTTGCATCTGCATTTGCAATTGTTGCATTTGTTGTGCTAAAGGATTGTTTTTGGCTTCTTCTGCCTTTTGTGCTAAGACTTTTCTCACCTTAGCACTTACACTAGAATCTGAATCATCTAATACCAAAGGAAGTATATCATTCATAGCCTCTTGTGGCACAAATCCGCTTTTAATGAGCTCTACCCATTGGCTAAACCTCTCTTCTCTTGTAGAATTATTCTTAGCCTTAGTCTCTATTACAATATCATAGCTTCCTATCTCTATTTTATTTGTGTCATTGGTATTAATCTCAAAATAGTTTTCAAAAGTGTCTTCTTCTACAATTCTAAAGATCTGTGCTTTATCGAAATATTTGGTAATATATTCCAAACATACAGAAAACACGCTTTTATCAAATAAATCACTAGAGGTTAAAAATCTTTGTATGCCCATAAGCCCCGCATTTGTCCTTTGTTGCACAACTACGCCACTAGCTCTGCTTGTAACCTGTCCTAATGCTTCATCATTAAAACCTGCTTGCATACGTGCTATCTGTCTGTGTTCATTACTTTTTGCACTTAAACTTGCAACATCGTTAGAATGGTTTTGAAATTGTATTTTTGAGTTACTTAATGCCCCATCTCTCACCCCTACAACTGCATTATCTAAGCTTACATGTTTGCTAAAATCCTCTGCATTATCTACCGCACTCATTTCATAGAGGATTTTTTGACTTCCTAGCATATTTGCCATTCTATTTTCAGCAAAATTTACATAATCTTGATGAGGCTTTACATTCCTAAATATTCCATAAAAAGCATTAGAAGAATCTGTATAAAGCTTTCGTATCACAATCGGACAAGATTTTAAATCAAATATACTCTTATCAGTATGCAATATTTGTGTTTTATCCCATATAAATCTATCATATTTGCGTGTTTGCGAGTTTAATACAAAGCTTTCAAAATACCTCACTCTCCTTCTATATGTATTCTGCCCTGCATTATGAATAATATCATAATTATGTTTCCCATAAAGCTTAATCATATCTTCTTCATCACTATAAAGCACTTTATGAAAATATTTACAATCACTCCCATCTTCTTTTTGTGAATACGGATCAATATAGAGTGCATTAATTGGTATATGCTTAATTGTGATCTTTAAATCAGAGTCTATATCGCTTTCTTCTAGCCATACTTCAGCCGCACAGATTCCACACATTAAATCAAGATCGCATTTTTGTTTATTGATTTGATAGTCTTTTGTTTGTGTTATGCTTTTTATAATGTTGGTTAGAATTTGTGCTTTTTCTCTATCATTTTTTTGAAAGCCTATTGCATTCATTTCTGTAGAAGCATTCAGTTTATAGCCTAAAAGCTTTTCACCTATTAAAGCATACATATTTTCAAAGAGTATAGGCTGACCCCTGCTTGCTAATATCGTTTTAATTCCATCTGGAAGTTGATTGCCCTCATAGTATTCTTTTGTTTCTAAAAACTCCTCATAACTATCCCTTAAGAGATTTATACTCTCTCTTAAGCTTTCAAGTAATTTTGTATGTGTCTCATTTTGCATATATTACCTTTTTGTTATGAGTTCTTAGGATATGAAGCCTCATAAGAATTTTTAAAAAAGCTAATCATCCAGAAAAAATAAAGCTCTAAAATAGGATTGAAGCCTTATTTATAGAATTATGGTTATCTTTTATAAGTGTATTGTTCATACATCTCATTTCCATTGTATTACCCTTAATTGCATTTTAAGAAGTTTCATTTTGTTGCGTTGCTTCATTATTATTACTTGTCAAACTCTCGCTATACCCTACAGGCGTGATCGTTCCTGCACTCATTATAGGCGTATTCCCACTACCGCTTAATTCATTGGAGCTTACAGCCTGTGTTGAAGTGCTGCTAGGTCCCATAACCTCTCCAGCTCCAGCTCCGCTATTCACTAAACTAGCTCCACCTTTATCATTATCTACTTTATATTGACTATAATCAATCGTATTTTCGACTTTACCATCTCCACCCCAAGCCCTATCAATACTTGCAGCTAATTGATTATAAGCCAACTCCTGTTTTTGATCTTTTTCTAGCTCAAGATTAAAGTTCTTTTTTGCTAAATCCAATTGTTCTTGTGCTTTCTTTTGAGATTCAATAGTATTGTATATATCAAATCCCAAACCTACTGCACTGCCTGCAGCTTGAATTGGTGCTATAAATTGATTTGCTGCATCTAATCCTTTAGTGAATTTAGACATGGCTCCAGTTGTTTTATTGATAGGATTAGCAACATTACCAGCTTTACTAGCCATACCAGTAAAAGGAGTCGTTCCACCAACAGCCATAGCAGGATTTATTAGTGCATTAATTCCCAAATCATATTTCATAATAATACTCCTTTAAATAAATATAAAATCATATACAATTTTATAGCCTGCAAAAAACTAACTTAAGAACTCTTTTGATACGATGTGTTCAAGCATAAAAGCTAAATTGCTCTCTTGTGCTACAAATAGTTGTGCTGTGCTTTTCATTAAATAGCTTGTTAATTCATAATTTTTCATAAACTCTTTAAATAGCACCTCTAATCTTGGCAGCACTTGCAGTGAAAAATCATAGTTATCAAGTATGCTTTTACTCTCTATTCGAATACGCCTTATCATAGCTTCTCTAATTTCACCAGTGTAATTTTGCATAATATATTCAGTTATGCCTTTTGTATCTAAATTCTTTGTTAGATACTCTTTTACCGCCTTATTGACTTGATTTCTATCTAAGTTTATAAGATTGCCTAAGCCGTATTTATCAATGAGTGCTTTTCCGATATCTTGATAGAATGTGTCGCTTGTGAAATATTCATCTTGAAGAAACTGCTCATGCATAATTTCTAAGATATTAGAATCACTTGTTTGTGTTTCTACATATGCTTTTAAGTGCGTGAATTCTTCTCTTGTGCTTTGTAGTTCTTCTTTTGCTGCCTCATTTGAGGCTATCATATCTTGTATAAGAGTGGTTAGAGACATGATATTCCTTTTTTATATAACTATTTTCATTGTTCAATACAAGCCCATCCAGCAATAGCTCTTAAGACATCGTTTTGGTTATTATTCCACATCTCTTCTAGCTCCTTAGCATTATCACATTCATAATATGCCTCTTCAAATACTTCTTTTGGACTCCAAGATTCATAACCATCTTTATAAATCACTTTATATCCCTCTTTACCATTTTTTTCCATAGGTTCTGCCTGAATAGCTTTAATGCCAATATATGTTTTCATGTGTATCCTTTCTCATTTTATTAATTACGCCAAATTTAACTCTTTTTTTAACTCTGCTACATATGCTTCACCATCTTTATTGTAGCTCCACCTTGCCTTGTAACCCCTTGTATCTAAATGCACAAAACCGCCAAATTCATTATATTGATTAATGCTTAAAGCGATTCCATAAGATTTGTCATTGTAGGTTTGTAATACATGTTTAAAGACTTCTTTTGTAGGCACATCTTTGATTATGAAATCTACTGCATCACCTACTAGATGTCTTGATCTACTTGCACCATTATTCCTTTTGTTGTTTTCAGGACATCTATAAGGGCTATTAATTATCAAAGGCTTACCAAAGTGCTCTCTAATTTCTACCAACACATCTACAAGCTCATCAGGCGGCATACCTTTAGGCAATTTGCCACAACATTTACATCTAAATTCTTTTTCTTGAAAATATGGATTTTCTTTCATGTTGTTCCTTTCATCTCATTAATATCTTTGAAGTATGTGTTAAGTATATAAAAAACCCTTTATAAAATCTATGTCGGCTTAAAATGCGGTGATACTCCTTTGTGCACTTAAAAATGGGCTTATCCCAAAATATGTTGTCCCATCTATAAAATCAGCTCCTAGCATAGTTATCTCATCATTGTTCTTATGATAGATTGTTACTTCTACAAAACCATTAGAAGCTATCTCTGATAGGGCATAATCCAAAATACTTAGCTCTGCAAACTTTGTATTCCTATCAAAATATCTATATACGTGCATATTCATTTCCTCTGTAACAATGTAGGGCTTACATTCTGTTTGCAACTCTTCTCTTCTAAAGTCTTTATTAGCGTAATTTATAGAGCAAGTTCTAGCCTTAAAGCGTATTCTAGCCTTTGCCTCTTCTCTTATAAAGTATTTATAACATTTAAGGGCTTCTATCTCTATTGACGTAATAGGAAGTATGTATTGCTTGTCTCTCTCTTTTATGCTTGTATAATATCTTACTTCCTTGCCCCCATAGTTATACAGCTCATATTCACATTCATAGAAGAGATTCTCATCTACTATTCTATTGCCATGCTCTAAGACGTCTTTTATAGGTTTCATGATGTGATAATACTTAGTGCCACTATTTTGTTTTGGAAAACTTGCTTCACTGCGAATTGGAATCTTATTTGTCGAGTCTATAAACACAAATATGTCTATATCCTTTCCTTGCAAAACCTCTTTTTTTATCCCAAGTGAGATAATGTTTGCGTGTTCTGTAATGTTATGGTTTTTTGTTTGTGTTTTCTCATCTTCTTGTTTATCCCATGAAGTTGATACATCATGGATATAACCTACTATTGCCATAGTGCCAAAATCATCAACATATTTATATTTTGCAATAATATCAGTAAAACCCATAACATCATTTACATGCTCAAACTCTATGGCATGGTATCTATCAATATTCTTTTTGCTGTCTTCTGGATTGTCTTCATAAAGGTAATATGTGCCTAAGTCATTTTGGGTAAGCCACTTAAAACATGTTTCTACAACTTTGTTTCGCATAGAAAGATATATAGGTATTTCCCCATTTAATAGAGTTTTAAAACTGCTTGGATTGCTCCATTTTCCATCTCTATAAAGATTGCTTAAGTATTGTTCCCCTCCTGCCTTTTTCTCTCCACTATTTTTATAATTGAGTGCATCATACATAGAAGAATCGCCAAATGTATCATCTAGGGCATTATATGGTTCATGCACTTTTATAGCATCATATCTTTCTTTACCTGCTCCACCTTGCTCCCATAATCTCCCATTGGCATACATCGCATAGGGATCAGTTATGGTAGTGTCTATGAAGTTAGCAGTATGAGGCATATTCTTTAGCATTAAATCATTTGTTTGCTGTGTGATTTCTTTTAGCTCTGTTGCGTTTATAGAATCTAATATCATATTCACACCCCCTACAATAGAGCTAGACACTCCCGCAACTGCACTCACAATAGCGGGGATAAAAATCCAAAGGCTTTGACCAAAGCTAAATGGAAGTGATACAACAGATACAATAGCACCAACAATAATCATAAAGATTTGCCAAAATTTCTTGTCATCTGCGACTTTTTCAAAATGACTTTTTCTTTCTTGCATTTCAAGTAATGCAAGCAATATTGCCTCATCAATCATAATATCGTTACGCAAGATATGACGCACTCTGCATACATTGAGATTGTTTTCTAGCTCTTGTATTTGAGTTAATCTTTTTAGTGGAAATCCATACTCCTTAAAATACAGCAACACATCATTATAAGTCCATGTGCTCTGATATTTTAAGTGAGTGTCAAATACATTTTTTTCACCGATATAAATCCAATCATTTACAATTTTATTTTTTTTGAGTTTTTTTACGTTATTTTGCTTGATATTGTCTTTATTGTCTTGTATTGCTTGTATTTTTTTAGCTTTTTCTGTGTTTAAAACTCTCAATGCATCAGTAATGCTCCCACTATAAGAATCTTCTCCAACTCCAATCGCAGGATACCATTCATCTTTTGGGCGTCTAGTCTTGCTTTCAGAATCAATTATAAATTGATTGTTATACCAGACTTCAATCTCTATGAGTTGTATTTGTATCTCTTTTTCTGTGAGAAATTGTGCTTCTTCTTCTATGAGTGCTAAATCATTGCTATTTAAAATAAAACTTGAGAGGAATAAATAATACGCCTCTTCATTATAGACTTCATTGAGTTCGCATGCAGCCATAAACATACTTGCGATTATGTCTTTATCTATTGCTTCAAGTTTTGTTCTGTAAGTGCTTTGAGTTTGCATACCCTATAGCTTTTCATTTCCCAGATATTCTCGTATCTGATCATCTGTAAGGCTTGCTATCTGTTCGTTAGAAATGACGCCATTATTTAAAATCGCTTTAATATTGACTTGCGTATTATCTTGGTTAGGATATAAGCATTTTTTCATATCAGTAAAGATACCTACCACATCTTTTGCTGCTTGTATAACTCTAGGATTAGGCGTGCTAGAATTTACACTAAGACTAGCAAGGCGATTAAACTCGCTTTGTGCTATTAGTGCAGTCTTTGTGATTTGGGTATGTATAAAAGTCTCACTCATAGCTTTTAGTAAAAGCTCATCAGCAGTATTATCAAGTATCCTCTCCTCATATATACTATAAAGGCTATTCATGTTTTCTTTCATGTTGTTTTTTATAGCATTTTTTGCTACGCCTATATTATCCAATATATCTTTATCACTTAAGAGCTTTCTTGCGATCGCTTTTAATTCTGTGTGTTTGATAAGTTTGCCTTTTTCCCAATTCTCTGTTTGTATCCAATTATAAAGCGTTCTTTCACTAACTTTAAAAAGCTTTGCGACAGCCTTTGTATCTTCATAATGTGTTTCATAATAGGTTCTAATCTCTTTTTTTAATAACTCTTTTTCGCTTTTAGTCATACAATACCCTATTTTAAAGTTATACTAAATTATGATATAAATTTTTTTCAAAGCAAATATCGGAAAAGGGTTAAAATAGATCGACATAGACTATGATATACTTTTTAATGCTCGTTTGTAGCTTTAAATAATACATAAAAAAGGGGTGTAACTTCCCTTTTAGCTTGTTGTAGGATATAATGATGTTTTTTAGGATATTTTTTCTTTGCGGTATGCAAGTGGGTATGCTTTATAGTGCTTGTGAATGTATGTGTGTGAATGGACATGTTGAGGCAGTTTGTCAGAAGAGTTATGAGGTGCGTCCCGTATGCACACCCAGAGTATGCCCTATTACTCCCCCAAGCATAGCACCTATTGAAAGCCCACAACTTCCCCCTTTAGGCACAACTTCATGTCATCAAGCACAAGTTTATAATGAATATACAAGGCAATATGAATGGCAAAGGATTTGTCAATAGCTCTATAACATATACTCTTTGATTCTATCTAGGAACAATGAAAAATAATTTTATATTTTCTATACTGAATATATAAGTCAAGCAATTTATAGATATGACTACTAGAATAATCCAATTAATATAGAGATACTTTAGATTTCTATAACTTAAAATACAAAATAACTCCAATAACTAGAATATATAAGGTACATAAAAGAGCAAATATTCACCGATATTTTTTTTATTTTATTTTTTTGCTAGACTTTGGTCAAAAAGCTAGAAAGGATATTGAAGTGGATATGCGTGAATTAGACTTTAATGTAACAAAAGCAGTATTAAAAAATGCTTATGGAACGCAAATTAATGTCTATGAAAACACTAACAAGCTTCCTATCAATACTTGTAGAGACCATTATGATAGTAATTTAGGTATTTTATATATACATGAGGGTAAGGGCAAGTTAAGCCTTGATCTAGCTTTAAAACCTTTATTACATCTTAAAGCAGCTTTACTACATGAGAGCTTTATAAATGAGCTTGATAAGGCTTTAGTAGGCGAGAAATATAATACAAAGCTTTTTAAAAATGCAGTAGATGAGTTTAAACTCATTAATAACTTTGAAAAAGAAATAAAGCATGATGATTTCATAGAGACGCTAAACAAACTTATAGCAAATATAGCCTAAGGAGTGCAATATGGCAATGCAGACACAAACACTTTTAGAAGCAGCAACTGAAAACAAAGAGGAAGCAAAGAAAGCCACAAAGAAAGAACAAGCAATAATGCAGACACAAACACTTTTAGAAGCAGCAACTGAAAACAAAGAGGAAGCAAAGAAAGCCACAAAGAAAGAACAAGCAATAATGCAAGATGCAAGCATGTCCCATACACATACAAATCTTGAAAGCTTTAAGAACTCTCTTAGCTCTCAAGAAAAAAAGACATTAAATCAATTCATGCAAAGTAGCGTATTTGATAGCTTTATGACGTATTTAGAAGGTTTCTTTAGAGACAAAGACACCATAATCCATCGCATTAATTGCTTTTGTTTTAAGGCAAAAGAAGATGTAAGTATTCGCATACACGGAAGAATCTATACGATTAAACAAGGTGAGATTGTTTATGTGCAAAAAGATAGCTTTGGGAATGCGATGTTAAGAAATAATAAGCTAGAAAGGATTATATAATGGAAAACAATATGCTACAACAACAAGAACAAGAGCCATTACTTCCCCCACAAGGAGCAGGAGAAGCAGCCCCAGCTTTAAAGCCTAGCAATCCTTTTGACACTAAAGGACAAGAACAGGAGTTAAGCGTATTAGAACAAGAGCTCAATGAGAGCTTAAGTGCTCTAGATAGCGATTTTGCAAATTTTTATGCAGAAAATATGCCAGAAGATGTTGAAGAGCTATTTTTTGAAGATAGGGTATCTTTTCTTATTGAAGTAGAAAAAGCAAAGGTTGAATATGTGCAAGAAAAAATAGGACCTATGCAGCAAAGAAAGCAAGAGCTTACGCAAACAATAGAGCAAAACAAACAAGGTTCAGCTATTTGGGAAGCACAAACTGCATTTTCTGCAGCACACCCAGAAGCTGATTTAGACGAACTATTGAAATTTTATAATGAGAATTTAAGCCCTAAACAAAAGCAAGAGCTAGAAAGAGAGGGAGATTTATTAAAAACTTATGAAAAAGTATATGAGTATATGCAAGGTGGAGCACAAAAAGAGGAAGGGAAGTCAAAAAGAGACCTCCCAAAACAAACAAATGCACAATTTGGAAATGCAAAAGGGCTAGATCTTGATTTAAACGATAGCGATCTCCCAATAAACAGGAGATAAAAAGATATTGGAGTGTCCTTGCGGTCATAAACTAGAAGTTATAAGTTTATCTTCTTCCTTCTTATAACTCTTTTTTATGACTACAAGGGCACTCATTCATTTTCACATCAACATAAAGGAGAAAAAATGCCTATTCAAAGCTATAACCCAAGTGTTTTCATACAACGAATAGAATCTGTTGGAGAAAATGCCACAAAACAAATCGTAGTCAATACGACAGACCCCTTGCAAGTTGCACATAGTATTAATATCTTAGGCATTGATTATTTAATAGTAAATATAGACGCAGAGACAAAGATTGTAACACTAGATAAGGATAGAAATGCAAACATTGACTTAGCACAAACGCCAACCATTGAGGTAAGACAAAATGTTCCCGATCAAAATATAGAAATTAATACACCCATCCCAATTACTGATACAGAGAGAAAAGAAAAGCTTTTTGCTTTACAAGCAGATCTGTATCAAAGAAAGCTAAACAAAGCACAAGAGTTGCTAGGAACAAACTATTATGGTATGAGACATGCACTAGATTCTGAAATTAGGAGTTATCTTGGCACATTTAATGATATTCATACACCTATATTAAAAGTGCTATCAAGATCTAGTGGCGAGAGTGTAGAAGTTGTATCAACAAAGCTGAAAAAAAGTATTGTGGAGTTTGAAAAGGCTAAGCAAATCTTAGAGACAAACTTTATTAATCTAGCTATTAAGGTAACACAAGCTCAAAGCAAGCAAGAATTAGACGCAATTAGCTTGGCTTAAAGTAACTGCAAATGCAAGCAAAATTTAAAGAAAGGAAATACAAATGGCAACAACATATATAGAGCAATTTGTAAGATGTAATGCTTTTTTAGAAGAAAAAGAAATCAACCTAGCAGATTTAAAGCAAGGCATAAATACCATTAGTGCATTGCCTGAAAATCATATTTGTATGGGTATTGATATTGAAGTAGTAGAGGCAGGGACTGGCACCCTTGATATTGGTGTAAAAGATGATCCTAATTACTTTATTAGCAACATAGATTTAAGTGTGGTAAAAAACAATGCTTCATCTGTTCGTTTAAGCACTAAGGGCAGATTATATCCTATTGTTATCGACCTTAAGGCAGCACAAACAGGTGGCAAAATCATCTTTAGATTACACATGTTTGGCAATGAAGTCAGAATGAAAGATTACACATTAAGCGTCTAAATTAAAATCTAGGAAAAGGAAATACAATGGCTAATGAGCATATAAAATATGATAGTTTAGGACAACATCCCTATGTCAATGAAGAGATAGCAAGTGATATAGAAAAAGGATATTGGTCTGATAGTCTTTTTGACTTTTACACAGGAAGTGGTGCTGATAGAATAATAAGACAATATAAAATCACAGATTTAAGCCCTTTTACTGCAAGATTAAAAGGCAAGAGTTATGGTGATGGTGTTATAGGGAATGCAAATATTGCTGATAACCTTGATGAAATGGATTGGTATGCAAGGACACTAAGTCCAGAAGTCATTGCAAATGGATTCCAAAGTGAGATTGATATTTATTCAAACACAAAGAATATAGACTTTATAAAAGAGTGTAAAGAAAATCTTATTCAATGGTTTAGTGAAAGAAGTGATAGATTTATCATCGCAAATCTCACAAACAATCTTACCAATGTTGTATGTGCTTCAGCCGCTGCTGCAAATGGTATTCATGCTTATAATAATGGTGATAGTGTTAGAAGTATGTGTGCAAAAGTATCAGCTGGTGATGTATGCAGTGTGCAATCTATCCGTAGGCTTATATTCTGTGCTAAAAATGGCATTGGATTAGATGGTAAAGAAAGCTTTGTGATAAAACCCACAAGAGTGCAAGTAAAAACTATGGGTGAAGCACAATTTATCAGTAAAGTATATCTCCTCTTTATTGATAGTTATCAAGCAGAACAGCTAAAAAGTGATCCAGAATGGCGAGAAATGCAAGCAGTCAATCATAATCAGGGTTTAGAGCATTCATTCTTTACAGGTTTTTTAGGTAAGATTGATAATTGTTGGATTATAGAACTTCCCACTTGGAGCAAAGAACAAGCAGGATTACTTCATAGCGAGGTAGACAATAATCAGTTTGCAAAATATGTAAATAAAGACGCTGAACTCATGAGCGTAAATGATTATCATGGAAATAATCAAGCCACTTCAATTGGCTTTTTACTTGGTGCTAGTGCATGTATATATGCAAATAATGGCAATATTCGTCTTTTAACACAAAAAGCAGACATGAACAGGAAAACGCTTGTTGCAGCTGATAAGATCATAGGGGTAAGAAAAGCAGTATTTGATGCTATTAAAAGTGGTGGTAATCATAACTCGATTTATCATGGGAAAGACTTTGGCGTAATTGGTTATATCACTTCTAAGGAATAAGAATGAAAGCAGTTGCAGGGATTTTTTATGCCAATATTATTGCTAATAAAGTTTCATGGATTTTTACTCAAGAAGACATGCCAGAATGGAATGAAAATGATCTTTTGGTTGTTCCCATTCCACATGAGCTTGTTGGCAAAGTAAAAGTTGGCACAGAATATAGAGAGAATAACTTTATATTCAATGAGGATATTTTTACGGAGCAAGATGTAGTCTATGGTGTGCTTGGGATACAAAATGAGCTTTTATATGTTTTTACAAAAGAAGAGAGAGAAAGCTATGGAAAAAATGAGAAAGTTGTCATCATTCCAGAGAATCAAAGACAAGAGGTTATATTTGGTAACATCTATGACGAATCTACACAAAGCTTTATACTTGATGTAGAGCATGTTAGAGGGCTTTATATACAAAAAGCAAATAATGAATATAATAATATTATCAATGCTGTTATGGGCGAAGTTACTCCAATATCTGAAATGATTTCTTGGGAAACTCAAGAAAGAGAAGCAAAAATCTATCTTGAAACAAAAGATGCCTCACAAGCAACAAGCATTGCATTAATGGCAAATGCACAAGAAAGAGGTTTAGACGAGTTTGCAAATAAAGTATTAGAAAAAGCACAAAAATACAGAATTGCAAGTAGCTTTTTGATTGGATATAGGCAAAAGGTTATACGTGCTTTAGAAAACGCTCTTGATATTGCAGGTCTTTCTAATGCAAGGTTTGATTCAAACTTTGCATTAGAGCAATTGCAAGTCATGATGAATAGTTTGCAAACTGCAGAATCTGGCAATACAACAGAGCAGCAAACTAGCCAAGATGCTTCTAACAACACACAACAAGCCACTACGCAAAATACACAGCCTAAAACTGCAGCAACAGCAAAAAAAAACTACTAGTAAAAGTAAGGTATAGATATGTCTAAGTTCAGAGATCCATTGCATGTTAAGGTTTTAGATGATGGTAAGAGTTATCAGGTTATAGAATCTTTTACGTATTATTTAGAAGATGATAATGAATGTTTGCTTGTAGTAGAAAATGGCTTTATTACAGACTTTGCAAGTGTGCCTAGAATATTTTGGAGTATCTTTCCTCCTTTTGGTAGATACACAAAACCAGCAGTATTGCATGACAGATTATGCGTAGCTTTTTTGAATAAGGAATTATGGAATAACGTGGCAATAAATGAGGCTAAATTGCCTGTTAAGCTACATAATCGTTTTGTACGAAGAAGTGAAGCTGATAAAATGTTTTTAGAGTCTATGAAATCTATTAAGGTGAATGTCTTTACACGTTATATATTGTATTTTAGCGTCCGTTTGTATGCTATATTACAATATGGTAGGAAAGCCTAAGCCCCTTAGGCTTAGGTTTCTAAGATCCTTTTGATTGACACAAAAGAAGCAAAGGGGATTATTACTCCAAATATTTATAACATATAACTAATCCTTAAAAAGCTAAAAAATAGTGCATGATGCTGCATGTGTTCTTTTGTATAAAAATAAAACATATCTTTACTTTTCCCCTACCTTTTCTAAGGTCTCTTTGCTATTTTGTGTCATTCAAAAGGATTAAAGGAGTGATTGTGAAACCAATCTATGATTTTATAGCAAACTATTTTTATGTATTCATCGTGCCTTTTCTTAGTATTGCAGTGTATCTTTCTTTGCAGTATCTAACACGTGGCATGTCTTTTTTTATAGATGAAAGAGGTAATATTAAATGGAAGTTTTTAGTGTTTAGTGCTACCTTGCAATTCTTTGTAAGCATAATAATCACTTGGAGCGTTTTAAGTGCTTTTTCAAGTGATTTTTTAAGTGAATATGAAACAATCAAAATCACATCTGTTATTATTATAGGAGCAGCCCCTTTTAATATCACTATTCTTGTGTGGGTAGCCCTAAAGCTTGAAACCTACAAGATGATGAGAAGCAGATATGGTGATGAGTTTATCCAAGATGACTTCTTTATAAAAGCTAGTGAAGTGCAAAAGATAGAAGATACAAGGACACATACAACAAAGCCTGATATAAAAGATAGCTCCTATTCTATAAACACTCAAACAAAGGAGACAAAATGAAAAAATCTGATTATTTTATACTCATTTTCATATTTTGTCTAGCTTTTGCCTATCTAGCTTATGAGCTATATATGATATATAGCATACAAACAGCATTGCAAAACCTTACTCTCATTCTACATAAAAAAGGACTTATCCTATGACTAAAATCTTAATGATTATTATTTCTCTAATTTTTATCCTATTTTACATGCAAATAAAAGATTTAAGGAGTGATTCTACAGCTATGAAAAAGGATATAAATCATATTGTAAGTATGATCTCCTTATTAAAAGATAGATTAGACATAAAAGATAGGGAAATAGAGGAAAGGAATATGCAAATAGCCAAATACAATGCAAACTATGATGCCTTTAATGGCACAGCTTGTATGCAATGTCATTTAGATAGTAATCATTTGCTACCTTATTCAGGTAAAGAGCTAATGGGTTTGGATGACTATATACGAGTTGTTAGAAATGGTATAGGAAATGTCATGCCAAGCTATATTAATAGTCCTAACAAAACGAGTAAAGATATTACAGATAGTGAGCTAAGAAGACAATATAAGATATTAAAAAACTTTACTGATAAAGTTAAAATACAATAAAAACGACTAGATGAGCTTTATGTATGCTTTACTAGGTTTAATTTAATTATAAGGAGATCAATATGTTTAGAGACGGAAATAATAAGGCGATGGGATTTGTTATACAAGGCTATAGTGATACCATAAACACACAGCAAAATAATGGAATTGGCAATGCTCTTAGGAATTTTAATCAAAGCTTAGATAATAGCATTGCAAACTATCATAATGCAGAACAAGCAAAGCTTAATCGTGCTTCAACAAAAGAGCAAATACAAACCCAAAAGCATAATAATGCTTTCTTACAAGCTACTCATAATGATAGAGTAAAACAAGTTGGACAGCAAACAGCTCTCAATGATCTTGATATTGCATATCAAGGCAGAACGCTTGATGATAGAGTAGGACAACAAAAAGAGCAAAGAAGAGCAATGCAACTAGGCAATAACTATCAAGAAAGACTAAATTTAGAACAACAACAAACTTCTAATTCCAGAGTGAGATCCCAAAATGCAGCTAATAATGCAAATGCCCAACATCATGAAAACGATTACGCTCAATATCAAACGCAACCAGTATACGGAGAGGAAAACGCATATTATATATTAGAAGGCGAGAAACGAATACCAATAACAAACCAACAAGCACAACAAAGAATGCGACATAACCAACAAGTCGCTCACAACAAACATGTAGATGGATTTCAACATGTTGTGCAAAATGAAGTAAATATAGCAGTTAATACAAATGAGAGGGATAGACAACACAAAATAAACTCAATAAATGATGAGAACGCAGATTATCTTACATCACAAGGTGAAACATCAGCAAGTATGCAACGCAAAATACTGGAAGCTCAACACAATAAAGAAGATACAGTTACAACCAAAAACGGCGAAATAATTCCGATTGGATACGCAAATATATTGGCTAATGGTTATTACCCTATGAGTCCTGTTGGGTATAGTGCTGGTATTTCTATAAACAATGAAGATAGAAAAACAGATACACAATACTCACAAGAGATGATGGGAATATTACGGGATGAAAATGCAACCCCAGAAAAAAAAGAAGCCGCACGAGCCTATTTTCTTTCAAAACATAAAGAAGAAGCTAAAAATATGAGTAAAGATTTTGGCAGTGCTGCACATATAAGTAACACACTACAGAAACTTGCAGGAGAAAATGCCCCCGATAGAACAGATAAAGCCTTAGGTTTTCTTACACAATATTTTGACACAGATTTTTCGCGGATATATGGAAATCTTTCATCAGCACAAAAAGACGCCCTAGTAACTTTAGCAACACAATCAATGAGCGGTGCTCTAAGCAATAAGGATATGGTTATTGCAAAGGGTTTAATCCCTTCAATGTGGAAAAGCAACGCCTATAATATGGGAATTGCACTACAAGCAGTAGAGAAGACAATATCCAAACTAAATCGATACCCAGATACTTATGGTAGTAATGTATTAACCCCTGAACATACAAAAATATTGAAAGGGTTATATGATTTTAGAGACATATTAATGGGGAAACAAATAGGACTTAACCTATAGTTTAGTTTCTCAAATCTTAAAAATTAACTTAAGGACTATTATTACCATTAGGTGCATATTTATCGTATATCTATGCAGATTCTAAGCAAGATTTTTAAAAATGTATAGAATTCTTTGATCTACAATAAAATATCCTAAAAGCATGTTATAATTACTCCATTCTAAATAAGGGGTATGTATGAAAAAATTTGTCTATCTGTGTCTAAGCTCTTTTATGATTATGCAGGCAAATCCACTCAAAGAATGTCAAAATGATCAAGATAAAATAAGTGGGTGCATTGAAAAAACTTATCATGAAAATGGTAATTTACAACAAGAAACTCCATATCAAAATGGTAAGAGACAAGGTATTGGAAAAGCTTATTATAAAAATGGTAATTTAAACTTTGAAACTCCATATCAAAATGACAAGATACAAGGTATTGGAAAAGCTTATTATGCAAATGGTAATTTGATGGGAGAAACTCCATTTCAAAATGACAAGATACAAGGTATTTCAAAAGCTTATGATGAAAATGGTAATTTACAACAAGAAACTCCATATCAAAATGATAAGAGACAAGGTATTTCAAAAGTTTATTATGAAAATGGTAATTTACAACAAGAAACTCCATATCAAAATGACAAGATACATGGTATTGTAAAATATTATTATGAAAATGGTAATTTAGGTCTAGAAATTGTATATAAAGATGGCGTAGCAATCTCTGGGAAGTGTGCAAATGGTAAAAAGCTCACAAATGCACACCTGCATAATTTTACCAATGGAGATGGAGTAAATTGTAATTAGTCAAAAAAGCTTGTATCATCTTTATAAAGAAGTCCTGATATAGGCTATCTTATCCTGCACACTCGCAGGACTTCTTAAAAATCTCTTTTTCTCCCTCTCTTTTGCATGTTTTATAATATCATTTAAATCTGATATAAACTCATTTAAATTATGATAGGGCATAACACACTCATCATGAAATACAATATGTGCTAATGTGTGATTTAACTTATCTTGCATACAAGCTTCATAGCACTCCTCTAAAGGGTGAAAATAGCTAGGATTTGCATTTTGCCTTAGTATCTCTTTGTATTCTTTATTGTTGTAGGCTTCTTTTAGCACTCTTGCGATTGTGAGGTTGTAGTATGGAATGTTTGTGTGTGGATTTTGTGCGTGCTTATGCGTATGTATTGAAGAGATTTCAAAGCCAAAGAGATTAGAGGCAAATTTGGCATATTCTCTTGCTAAAAATTTGTCCTTAATGCTATTTAAGAGTGTGGATACCTCCTTTATTACCCTAGCTTTCATCTCTATGCTATCACCTTGTTGCACTCTATTATAGATCTCTTGCACACTATAGGCTATTATAGGCACTTTTTTTACTCTTTTACCCCCTTGTTTTAGATCAGAGAATATAGCCTTATCGTATAAGAGCATATCATTAAAATCTTTTTGTTTTGTATCTATACATACAACAAAACTATTATAAAGCTCATATTGTATTAAAAGAGAAATTGCTTTAAGTGTTGCAGCTTTCCCTGCATTATCATTATCTAGGGCTAGATTGATACTTACATCATCATATTTTGTAAGTAATGCAATATGCTCTTTGCTCAAAGCTGTCCCACAGATTCCAACAGAGTTTTTTACATCCATAGTATGCAAAGCCATGACATCAAAGTAACCCTCTACAATATAGACGCTTTTTTCTTTTGCTATATGTTTCTTAGCCTTATCATAGCCAAATAGAATCTTACTTTTATTATAGAGTTTTGTTTGTTTAGAGTTTATATATTTTGGATTATGTTTGGAATCTAGATTCTATGCTGCCTTTTGTTGAGTGTTACTTGGTATGGAAAGAAAAATTTCATGGATAATACGGGCGAAAGGATTTACAAAATTGTCTATGACCACATATTTTATGATATACACTTATCAAAAATACGCTAATTTCATACTGATTTTAATACAACACTAGAATACAAAATCTATATTGATACTGGTTTGCCATGGAGTGCTAGTGGTTATAGATCCATTATACATAATATTGCCAAATGAGAAATTACCATTCAAATCATGGTATTTAGAGAATAGGTATCTACTTGCTAGCTCTATGCGAATTCTTTCTTGAATTGTCCATGAAAGCCCAAAATTAATATATGCTGCACCAGGCTGCGGATTTTTACCAGATTCAATAAATTCTCCAAAAGCATAATTATATCCAGCTCCAACAAAAAGCCCAAACACATTCCCAAAATTATATAAAAAGTCAAGTCCTCCACCCGCTGTCATATGATGGAAATCATCATTATCAACCGAAAAAACACCTGAATTAAAATCAGCATATACTCTAAATGCGTTTTGTGGATTTAATGCGGCTATATACCCAAGCCTAACACCATACATATAATTACCACGAGATGATACAGACATAGATGTTGCAGTGAGACCAGCATTGGCTATGGTTAAATCTTTTTTGACCGTATTAAAATTAAGGCCACCTGTAAGCCCAGCAAAAATACCACCCTTTTGTCCAGCATGAGCAAAATTAAATCCCAAAGCTGATATCAAAACAACAGACATAGTATATTTTTTCATTATACATCCTTTATAAAATAAAATTAGTACTTGCCAAAACTAGTGCGTTAATAATAACTAAATAAGAAAGCAATGTCCAAAAAGGACTTAATAAAAATAAAGATATAAAGAATAAATTACATAATGTTACGAATTCTTAGAACAATAGGGAACAATATTGTTTAAAATGTAGAATTTTAAAATGGATATTTCTTTGCAGTAAGGTTAAGTTATTGTATTTGATGATATATTTAGTTATTTTATTATGTAACTATGAGTCATGGTGTATATTTGTGGTATAACTTCATGATTATAAAATACACAAGAAATAAAAAGGAGATTCTATGCAAGATATGCAACAATTAAGACTTCTAGCTGTTATTGGCAATCCGATAAAACACTCACTCTCACCACTTATACATAATTATGCCTTGCAAAAGCTAGGATTTAACTCATTTTATACGCGTTTTTGTCTTCCACAAGATATAACTCCTAGCGATTTAGCCTCTTTTATCCTATCAAGTGATTTATCAGGCATAAATGTTACCCTACCCTTCAAAGAAACATGCTTTAAAATGCTTGATAATATTCAGGGTATTGCAAATGATATTGGAGCAATTAATACAATTGTGCATAAAAACGGCAAACTTATAGGATACAACACAGATGCTGAAGGTTTTTATTGTGCGATAAAAAATCACAATCCAAAACATGTTTTGCTACTTGGTGCAGGAGGAAGTGCAAGAAGTATTGCAACCATCTTAAATAAAAACAATATTAATCTTACAATTGCCAATCGCAGTACAGAAAAATTAGCATATTTTAGTCAATTTGGTGAGACTTTAGGTTTTATGGATTTAAAGGATAGAGTGCAAAATTATGATATTATAGTCAATGCAACAAGTGCTAGCGTCAATGGTATGCTACCTATGCAAAAAGAGCTTTTAATCCCATTATTACAGCAAAGTAAACTTGCTTATGATCTAATGTATCAAGATGGCAATACACCATTTTGTGCCCTTGCAAGACACTACACACAAGCCCTAGATGGCAAAGCAATGCTTATCTATCAAGGCGCTCTTGCTTTAATGTATTTTCATGATATGGAAATACAGGATACACAATTTACACATATCGCAAAACTCATGGCAGAAGCTTTGAATATAAATTTATAATAATTAATTTGATGAGAATTTTGAAAGCTAGATTCTTTAAGACTAAATATAATAAAACAATAGTATAAAGGCGCAACATTACCTAACAAGATGATAATGTTGCAGAAATTTTAGATTCTATATAGATAATTATAGAATTACAATAATTACCTGCTAAAACATGTAATGTTTATATTAAGACGCTACAATGCAGTACCGCTTTGTAATTAACCCATTAATAATTAATAACAAAGTGGTTACAATATTTATAGTATTTGAGGAGCATATTATGGGACAATATATTGAGTTAAATCAAAGTAATTTTGCGGAAGTAACACAAAATGGCATTTCTCTTGTGGATTTTTGGGCACCTTGGTGTGGACCATGTCGTATGTTAGCACCAGTTATTGATGAGCTTGCAAATGAGTTTGCAGGTCGTGCGAACATTTGTAAAGTAAATACTGATGAGGAGGAAGCATTGAGTGCACAATTTGGAATCCGCAGTATCCCAACTATTCTGTTTATGAAGAATGGTGAGGTAGTAGATCAGATTATTGGTGCTACTACAAAAGCAGTCCTTGCAGAAAAAATTAACGCATTGTTGTAACATATATTTAGGAGTAAGCCATGATAGATTTAGCAATCATTGGTGGTGGTCCCGCAGGTTTATCTGCAGGATTATATGCTACACGAGGCGGCATAAAAGATGTAATTTTGTATGAAAAAGGTATGCCAGGTGGGCAAATTACAGGTAGTAGTGAAATTGAAAACTATCCTGGAATTAAAGAGATAAAATCTGGTATTGACTTTATGGAGCCATGGCAGGAGCAATGTTTTCGTTTTGGCTTGAAACATACAATGTCAGAAGTTATACGTGTTGAAAAACATGGTGACATTTTTCATATCATACACAATCCTGGAAAAGGTGAAGAGATTCAGGAAGCAAGAAGTGTCATTATCACAACGGGTGGTCGCCCTAAAAAGTCAAATATTAAGGGTGAACAAGAATTTTGGGGTAAAGGTGTTAGCACATGTGCAACTTGTGATGCATTCTTTTATAAAAAACGCGAAGTCGCTGTGCTTGGTGGTGGAGATACTGCATTAGAAGAAGCAATCTATCTTACAAAGTTTGCTTCAAAAGTGCATCTTATCCACAGAAGAGATGGTTTTAGAGCAGCACCAGTAACTGTCCAGCACGCAAAAAGTAATGAGCAAATCAATTTCCTCACCCCTTATGTTGTTACAGAAATTTGTGGTGATGAAAATGGTGTAAATGCGTTAATGATTAAAAACCTCAGCACAAATAAAGAAGAAAAATTGGAAGTACCAGTTATTTTCGAATTTGTTGGATATGAAGTTAATAATCAAATTCTACAGCAAAAAGATGGTTCATTTCTTTGCGATGTAGATTCTTATGGTTCAGTAATTGTGGATCTAAAAATGCATACAAATGTGCCTGGGTTATTTGCCGCAGGAGATATACGCATAGATGCACCAAAACAGGTTGTATGTGCTGCTGGAGATGGCGCACAAGCAGCGCTTGAGGCTATTGCATATTTAGAACAAAAACATTAAGGGTGGATAATGGTAGAAGTTGGTATTTTTGGAGCAACTGGCAGAGTAGGTAAATTATTAATTGATGAAATACTAGAATGTAAACAAGCTAGTCTAGCAAGCGTGTACGTGCGTAATGAACTGCATTACAACATTCCCGCCAATACACTTGTTACAAGCAACATGACTGATTTCTTAGAATCAAGTCAGGTAATCATTGATTTTTCAAGTGCAGAAGCAACTAAGAATTTACTAGAACATGCAAGGATGCATCCCACGCCACTTGTAATTGGCACAACAGGGCTACAGACATCACATATGCAGCTTTTAGAGCAATGTGCAAAGTCTATGCCAATTTTATATGCGACAAATATGAGTGAGGGTGTGGCTATGTTAAACAAGCTTGTTGCACTACTTAGTACGCAACTTCGCAACTATGACATTGAGATTACAGAGATTCATCATCGGCATAAAAAAGATGCACCATCTGGCACAGCCCTCACTCTTGCAAAAACTGCCGCAACTGCACGAAATTTAGATGAAAACGTCTTAAAATTTGGCAGAGAAGGACTAGCATTGCGTAATAAAGATGAAATAGGTGTGTTAAGTCTTCGTGGTGGTGATGTTGTTGGACGACACACTGTTGGTTTCTATGCAGATGGCGAGTATATCGAGCTAACACATAATGCAACCTCAAGGGCTACTTTTGCTAAAGGTGCTTTACATGCAGCACTTTGGCTTATAAATCAGCCAAGTGGGCTTTATAGTATGCAAGATATATTTGAATTTTAATATGAGGTTACTATGCAAATAAAAAAATCTCATATCATCAATGGCATTACATACTTCACCCCCCCCCCCCCATATTAGACACCTTTGCTAAAAAATCTCATGATACTTCTTTATCTAACCCATCTTCCAAGCACCCTGCATCACAAGCATTAGAAACTAATGCTGATTTTCATTTCCCTAGTGAAGGCATGGATATGCTATATCTAGCTGAAAATAAACATTTTTGGCATATTGCAAGACGAGAGTTTATTTATCAAGAAATAAGTCGCATTCTCACATGTCTGTATCCACAAGATAGTGGCAAAAATGTAAAAATTCTAGATGTAGGTGCTGGCACAGGAAGTATTACAAGACATTTTTTATCACAGGGATTTAGCAATATCGCTTTAGGTGAAATCCATCCACAAGGTTTAGAATATGCTAAAACCTATGGTATAAAGGATCTGTATTGTATGGATTTGCTTGACGTACCTTTTCAAGATGAGTTTGACTGCATCTTTGCTTTTGATGTATTAGAGCATATTGATAATGACGCTGAAGCATTAAAAAATATGAAAAGTATGCTAAAAAATAACACAAAAAGTCTTTTGGCACTTAGTGTTCCTGCTCACAAATGGTTATGGAATATGCATGATGTTCATGTACATCATAAACGAAGATACACTAAGATTGAACTTGTAAATCTCATGAAACAGAATGGATTTGAAATTGTATGTGCAAAATATTTTTTTATCTCTATCACTCCATTGTTGTGGATTAGAGCATTACTGCATTCTGCACCATATCCAAATAAACAATTAGATTCTATAAACAATCTTAATATAACATCAATATCTAGTAATACTGCAAAATCAAACCCAAATCAGCAGATAAACACACATATGATGCAAAACAAGAAAACAAGTTGCTATGTAGAATCTTGTGAAAAAACTAGCAAAGAAGAACTACGTGATACGCCACCGCCTTCACTTATTAACAGCTCGTTACTTGGACTTTGTCGACTAGAAAATAAAATTCAGTATTATCTTCCACAAAACCTTAGTGCACCATTTGGTGGTTCACTGCTTATAATTGGACGAAGTGT
Organism: Helicobacter trogontum; assembly: GCF_000765905.2. Classification (GTDB taxonomy): domain Bacteria; phylum Campylobacterota; class Campylobacteria; order Campylobacterales; family Helicobacteraceae; genus Helicobacter_A; species Helicobacter_A trogontum. Next base: position 35,522 of record NZ_JRPL02000003.1, read on the forward strand.
ATCCTAATATGTTGTATAAATTATCATTCACATATATTAACCATCCACAAAACCACATAAATCACGTGGATACATTAAAAAAGATCTAAAAATAATTTATATATAGTTTTTGCAAGGTATCAAAGAAACTTCAACGTATTTACAAACCAAACATAAAAACATTTGATGAAGCATGATTTAGGTTTTCTTGACTTTTTGGAATCTTCTAAGTGTTTTTTACGCAATGAGTATATAAGACTTATTTACTAAGTTATTTCATATTTGTATCAAACGCTTAAGCCTAGATGTTTCATGTAGTTATCTTTGCTACTATTATGTATATAAAGATTTTTGATTTGTAATCATCTAGCAATAGCTGCCAAATGATTTTTAAGATTCTATAATGTGAGGTAATGAAAAACACTTTTAAAAAGTTACTCTTTGGAGGATAACACGATTAAAGCCAACAAAAAGAGAAAAAGAGCAATAAGAGCTTATAAAAGGAAACTTTGCCTAGTGCATTCTCAAAATCTTGCAACGCCTAAAGAGGGTCGCAAGTCTTTCAATCAAGCCTTTAGCCTTTTCTTTTATTGAGCCATTCACCAAATCTTGCTACATAACTCCAAAAAAGCGGGATAAAAAATATTGCAATAAAAGTTGCCGCCATCATACCGCCAATCACACCCGTTCCAATAGCATGTCTACTTGCACTTCCTGCACCACTACTTAATGCTAAAGGTAATACACCTATACTAAATGCCAAAGAAGTCATAATAATAGGGCGGAATCTAAGTTTTGCTGCACCTATAGCGGCTTCCACAATGCTTTTTCCCTCTCTCTCATGTAAATGCTGTGCAAACTCTACAATTAAGATTGCATTTTTGGCTGATAAGGCAATAAGCATAACAAGACCAATTTGAAAATATATGTCGTTATCAAGACCACGCAACATTGTCGCAATAACTGCACCAAAAACTGCAAATGGCACAGCGGTAAGTACAGATAAAGGCATAAGCCATCGTTCATATTGAGCACATAAAATAAGAAATACAAACACAATTCCAAAAACAAAGGCTATAACCCCTGCACCATCTGTATTCTTTTCTTGATAGCTAGAACCAGAATAGGCTATAGTATAACCTTGAGGTAACACCTCTTTTGCTATTTCCTCAATCGCCCTTAGTGCATCTCCACTTGAATAATCACCTTGTGGTTGTCCTGTTATTTTTGCACTCATAAAGAGGTTGAACCTATCAACAATGTCTGCACCAGTAACACGTTTGAAATCCACCAAAGAACTTACGGGAACCAAATCGCCCTTATTTGACTTCACAAACACTCTACTTAAATCCTCTGGAGATTTTCTAAATTCACTTTGTGCTTGTATATTCACTTGGTAGGTTTTTCCATATAAATTAAAGTCATTGACATAATATTGTCCAAAAACACTCTGCATCGTAGTGAAAACATCATCTATATTTACACCCATAGATTTTGCTTTTTCTCTATCAAGTGTAATAAAGTACTGCGGAACATTTGGATTAAACATGTTATTTACACGTGTTAATTCTGGTCTCTGTTTTGCCTTTTCAACAATCAAATTTGCATATTTTTCAAGATCTTGTATTGTACCATTACTTCTATCTTGGACATATATCTCAAATCCACCAGCAAGAGATAAACCATTAATAGGGGGTGCGCCAAACACAATAGCATTTGCTTCCAATTGCTTATTTAATAAACCATAGAATTTACCCACAACACTTGCTGAATCTTGTTCTCTTTCATTCCATTTTTTAAGTGTTGTAAAGATTGTGGCACTACTTGTTCTAGCAGATCCAGCAAGCATATCATAACCTGCAATCAAAAAGCTATAATCCACATTTGGATCCTGCTCAAATAAAGCCAATGCTTTTTTACCTTCTGTGATAGTACGTGAAAGTGATGAAGCGGGTGGCAATTGCAATGAAGTTATAACAAGACCTTTATCTTCATTTGGCACAAGCCCTGTTGGTAATTTCATAAAAAGTCCCCATGTGACACCAATGATAGCAACAAAACAGAGTATTAAGAGAATACCATGTCGCAATGCTTTTGCAATTTGTTTGCCAAATTTAAATGTAAGCCAATCAAATACATCATTAAATCGTTTTACAAGATAAAAAGGTTTGTGTGCTTTTGCTTTTAGGATGGACACACAAAGTGCGGGTGTAAGTGTCAATGCAACAAAACCAGAAATAACTACAGAAATAACAATAGTGATTGCAAATTGTTTATAAATCGCACCAGTAAAACCTCCAATAAATGCCACTGGAATAAATACCGAACAAAGCACAAGCACAATTGCTACAACTGGTCCTTGAATCTCACTCATAGCTTTTAATGTGGCTTCTTTTACAGAATATTTCTCACCATTTTCTTTTGTCTCTGTATGCAATATCCTCTCCACATTCTCGATAACAATAATAGCATCATCCACAACAATACCAATTGCTAAAATAAGTCCAAAAAGCGTCAATAGGTTGATTGAAAATCCAAGCATATACATCCCTGCAAATGCACCCACAATGGATACAGGGATAGCAATCACAGGAATGATGGTAGCACGGAAGTTTTGCAAGAAAAAATACATAATGATAATAACAAGCACAATAGCTTCAATAAATGTTTTTACAACTTCCTTGATAGAGATTCTAACAAATGTAGTGGTATCATATACATTTTCATATTGTATCCCATTTGGAAAATTCTCCGATAATTCCTGCAATTTCTTTGCAACACCATTAGCCACATCAAGTGCATTTGCCCCAGGTTGTGCTGCAATACCAAAGCCAACAGAATCTTTTCCTTTGAAAAGTGGGCTTACGCTATAATCTTTTGCACCAAGCTCTATTCTTGCTACATCTTTCAATCTTAGTGAACTTCCATCTGCATTAGAACGAATAATAATATTACCAAATTCTTCAGGATCAATAAATCTTCCTTGCGTTGTCACAGAATATGTAAAAGCAACTTGTCCTTTCAATGGTTCTGCACCAAATGAACCAGCTGCAAACTGCGCATTTTGCTCTGAAATAACCTGTGCAACTTCACTTGGTGAAAGATGATTTTGTGATAATTTATTAATATCAAGCCAAATTCTCATTGAATAATCACGACTGCTAAAAACAACTACATCCCCTACCCCTCGCACTCTTTTAAGCTCATCAACAACATTAATCAAAGCATAGTTTGCCACATAAGTTGAATCATAAATAGTGTTATCAGAATACATCGCATAAATGGCAAGTAAAGTCGAAGACTTTTTAAACACATTAACACCCACTCTTTGGACATCTGCAGGTAATCTCGACAAAGCAGCTTGCACCCTATTGTTAACATTTACCATTGCCATATCTGCATTTGTGTCATTACTAAAATATACGCTGATATTTACCATTCCACTTGATGATGATGAGGACTTCATGTATAGCATACCTTCAACACCATTAATGCTATCTTCTAGTATGCTTGCAACAGTATTGGCAACGACTTCAGCACTCGCTCCAGTGTATGTCGCCCTTACAACAATTTCATTTGGAACAACTTGGGGATACTCTTCTACGGGTAAAATTAATATAGAAATCGCACCAACAAGAGTTATTACTATGGATAAGACCATAGCAAAAATAGGACGATTGATACAGAATTTTGACATCAAATCTCCTTTTTATGTGTAGCATCTGCTTGATTAGATTCCATGCTATGTTTCATAAGATCTGCACTCTTTGAGTTTCCAGAGTTTTGCAAGATCGGAGTTACAGGTGTATTTGCATGAATTTTTGGCAATTGATTTGTAATCAAAATATCACCATTACTAAGCCCATCAAGAATTAACACTTCATTATTTGGAAGATTTTGCCCTAGTGTTACCCTTGCAACCTGTGCTTTATTATCCTTGGCTACAAACACATAACTCCCCTCTTTGTCTTGTAAAAGTGAAGTTTGAGGAATTGCGATTGCATTTTGCACCTCAAAACCCTTTAATCTTACGCGTACAAATTCATTCGGTACAAGCTTATATTCATTGTTATCAATAATCGCTCTTGCTTTAACTGTAGCAGTTTGTGAGTCCAATACACTATCGATAAAATCCAATTTACCCATCTTGTTATATGTCTTACCATTTCCCAATACAAATTCAACCTGTATACTACTATCCTCTAAACCTCTCATAAAATAATAATCTCTATTAGGGATAGAAAATTCCGCATATATAGGACTTAACTGCGTAATGGTTGTCAAAACATCTTGACCGCTTTGACCCACTAGATTTCCAACATCATGTTTCCGCATACCTATACGCCCATTGATACCTGCCATAACTTTTGTGTAACCTAAATCAATTTGAGCATCCTCTAATGCAGCCTTTGTGCTTGCAAGATTTGCTTGTGCTTGCAGGTAATTTGCTCTTGAAGTATCGTATTGATCTATGGTATATACACCCTGCTTATACAAACTCTCTACCCTTTTCCAATCGCGATTCGCCCTTACAAAATTTGCCTCTGCAGAATGATATTGTGCCTTTGCCTGATTTACTTTTGCTTGGTAGCGTACAGGATCAATTTTGAAGAGCAATTGTCCTTCTTTTACAATATCCCCCTCATTGAAATTCTGGGTTAAAAGTATACCTTGCACTCTCGCATACACATCAACACTTTGTATACTTTTCAGTCTCGCTGGATACTCAAAATTAAGTGCCACATTTTGCGATACGATACTTTTTGCTTGAACTTCTAAAGTAGCTTCTTCCTGCGTCTGCTGTGTGGAATCTTTGCAACCTATAATCATAAGAGCAAACATAATCATACATATCGCTACAAACAAAAACGAATGATGTATTTTGATTATGTTAGCTTTTATGATTTTATTCCATGTTTGCATATAAAAAGCATAGAATAACCCTATATATAATTGCATACTTTTTTGCATAATCTGCTCCTTTCATAAATGCTTGATTACAGCTCTAATGAAAGGGATAATTCTAGCACGATTTTATAAATATTTGCGTATGCAACTAATATTTTCTTAAATATCATTGAACATTTTATTCACTAAAAAATAATTTTTTTATATAAATATTACAAAATATAGAATATTTTATTAATTAAAAATATATTAAACATATTCCTATGTTGCTTTATAAATAAGAATATCAATAAACATATAACTGTTTTATAAACCCTAAAGCTTATATAGTAGGAAAGCAATAAACTCTTATCAAGATTATGATGTAAATTGATTCTATATACCCTAATAGAATAAGCAGTATAAATAAATTACAGATGAACTTTAGTTATTTATATTATTTTTTTGTATAACTGAATTGCAAAAAAAGTATTTATAATTTTAGATGTAGTGTATTTAACTTTGATTTTTATGTAAGGATAAATAATAAGTCTTATTTGTGGTTTCTTGATGTAGTCAGAAGCTTTGATTCTATCAAAATTATGCTATTAGAATCATAGGTGTAAAACCACACATTAAAGCCTGTTTTAGCTTCTATATCTAAATTCTGCTAAAAGCTAAACCTTAAGCTTTAATATTTCTAAGATAAAAATTCCACGTTTATAAACCCAAAAAATGGTTATAAAACATGCTAAATATACATTCTTCTTACGACTGGTCGCCTAAAATGCACTTCACTTTATAAATCTTAAAAATCAGTGCAAATTATATGCATTTTCACCATGTAATGCCCGATCCAATCCTTCTTGCTCTACCTTTTCATCAACACGTAAGTCTGTGAAAAATCCTAGAATCCTAAAAATCACAAAGCTTGCCGCGGCAGAAAGCGTGATACACACAACAATACCAAATAATTGCTCTACAAATAAATGGTAACTTCCGCTAATAAGCAATCCTTCACCCAAAGTGCCCTCACCCGTAGCCGCAGGATTAACTTTCGCACTTGCAAAAAGCCCAGTCGCAATACCACCCCATACGCCACCAATCCCATGCAATGAAAACGCATCCAATGAATCATCCCATTTGAGCTTTTCTTTAATATAGCTTAATCCCATATAGCACACGATTGCTGAAATACCACCCACGATAATCGCACTAAAGATGCCTACATATCCACTTCCAGGCGTTATACCCACAAGTCCAGCCACAAGACCGCTCAAACTACCTAAAATCGTAGGGCGTTTATGAATGATCCACTCCATGAGTACCCATACAAGATAGCCGCTTGCTGCTGCAACAATACTCACAATAAAAGCATTAACCGCTATTTCATCTAGTGCACCAGCGCTTCCAGCATTAAATCCAAGCCAACCAATGAATAAAGGCACTGCACCCAAAAATGCGTAAGGCACAGAATGTGCACCAGTGCTAATATGCACACGCTCTTTTCTTGGTCCTACCATAAGAGCCCCCACAAGTCCAGCCACACCCGCACTAATATGTACAACGCCACCGCCAGCAAAATCTAAACCTCCACGTGAAAGTAAAAAGCCATTTTCACTCCAAATCATATGTGCAAGCACATCATACACAAGTGTACTCCAAATGAGTAGAAAAATTACCAATACGCCAAGTTTTACACGCCCCACAAGTGAACCAGTTATAATTGCACTTGCAATAAGTGCAAATACCATTTGAAACACTACATAGAGGATATTTGGCACACCATTATCATTATACCCACTGATGCCCTCCAATGCAAAATGCTCCAATGAGCCAATTACACCCATTGAACTATCCGACCCAAATGCAAGCGAATAGCCAACGATAATCCATTGCAAAGTAATGACACCAAAGACAATAAAGCAATTCATAATTGTATTGAGCGTATTTTCTCGTTTCACCATACCAGAGTAGAACATCGCAAGTGATGGTGTCATAAGAAGCACGAGTAATGCGCACATCATTATAAAAAGCGTATTTACTTCATTCATAACTTCTCTCCACAATAAAATTATTAGTCCATAGACTAACATATATCATTATAATATAATGTATTTATAAAATCATATAAAACATATGTTTTGATGTATAAAAGTCCATATATTTGAATTATAGTAACAAAATAATTATTCTATTACTAATAATAATAAAAAACATAATCTTTTTTATAGCTACTTATTTAACTCAAAATTTACTTGCAAAATACATATTTTAAGTTTTCTTTAACATCTAAAGATGCCTCACAAGATGAAGACTATTACACTAAGATGCATTGCAAGGCTTAATTTTTAAATAACCTTATTTTATAGCTAGTCTTTGCAGCATAATACCTCACATTCCAAATATTACACAGGAACCACAAAACACAAGAGAAGTAAAAATAGAAAGGAAAATCTAATATTTGATAAAAAATATTCTAAGTTTTACTTGAGACTTAATAAAAGAAACTACATCATGTCAGAATGGGAGTAAAGATATATTATTGCATAACAAACCACATAAATGTTTCATATGGATAAATTCTTATTTTTTCTAGTATAATTCAAACTTTTTAAATCCCTATTAATCTGGTTATTGTATGTTTAGAATTCAAAGTGCTATTTATGAGTTTTTTACACAAAAAGATTCCGAGTGTGTGCAATGTAATTTGCAGGATTTATCAAATTGTGATGTTTTACATATGCAAATGCAATCACTTAGCAATACAAAAGAAACACAATCAAATAGTAGTTACACACAATTGCTTTTCAATCTTGCAAAAGATTCTAAGATTATAAAATCCACACATTTAATAACAGAAGATGAGGCAAGAAAATATTTAAAACAAGATTTAGAGCCTAGCAACAATATAACAAGCAACCTAAAATCTAGCAAAGCACCAAAAAATCTAGTAGAAATCATCAATCATTCAAAAACCTCACCACTATGCAGCCATCTCAAAAATCATACAAAAAATAGCAATACACCTCAAATTCTTATTTGCTCAAGCGAAGAGATTCTATTAGCAAGTGAGGCTCTATGTGCTATCACTGCCCTAACCCACATGCAAAATGTAAAAAAAGAAATCTCAAAAGATCTCCTTCCTATTGTTCTGCCAGATATTAGACTTAGCCCATTTGATAGCACACAAAGCTTTTATGAAGAATTTCACGAACTTTTTGCAAAACTTTCTTTATGGTATGAAAATGATTGCAAACAGATTCTAATAAGCCCACCTCATACGCTCATGATGATTATGCCAACAAGGGAGTTATTGCATAGTTTTTGTGTGCATAAAGGCGAAAATCTTGTTGTTAAAGACTTTATAGCAACACTTATTCATTATGGTTATGAACATGTAGAAATTGTTGAAATGCAAGGAGAGTTTTCGCATCGTGGAGACATCATTGACATTTTTATCCCAAGCCTTGAATTTCCAGTAAGAATAAGCCTTTTTGATACAGAAATTGAAGAGATTATTTTTTTTAATCATGAAACTCAGTTAAGCCAAAACGAAGTATTAGAAAGTATAAAAATCTATCCTGCCATGTTTAGCCTCAATGAGACACAACACACACTTTTGGAATCTTATATTAAAGAGTTAGATAATACGCTAGAACATAACATAAACTCTCTTGGTTTTTGGTTTTTAAAGGATATTGGTGGGATAAATTTTTTAACAACTTATAGTCATGTTTTCACACCAAAAGCCCTAGGAGAATATCTCTTAAATCTTGAATTTGTAATGCCAGAAGTATTACCACAAACAACAACAGATTTTTTTGTGCTAAAAGATTCTGTAATTTTTAAAGATATAGAACCATTAAAACCTTCACAACTCTATGATACCTTAAAACTAAATCATAATAAAGACATAACAATTCTTAGCCCCACAAACGCTATGCTAAAAAACTACAATTTTGAATCTTTATCAATAAAAACAACACATATCATCACGCCTTTCTATCTTAATATAACCTCTGATACAAAACTATTTATAAGTCTGCAAAAACCCCAAATTACACGTAAAAGAAAAGTCAAGCTCGAACTTGATACATTAAAAGTTGGGACATATGTTGTGCATAGTGAATATGGGATTGGAATTTTTGAAGCTATAAAACAAGTAAGTATTATGGGTGGATTAAAAGATTTTATCAGTATTATATATGCCAATGATGATAGATTGCTTTTACCAGTTGAAAATCTTAACATGATAGAGCAATATAGTGCCTATGATTCTGTTGTGAGGATAGATAAGCTTGGGAAGTCAAGCTTTTTAAAACTCAAAGATTCTATTAAAGAAAAGCTCTTTGCCATTGCCAATGAAATCATTAGACTACAAGCACAAAGAACATTAACTAAAGGCGTTAAAATAGAGCTTGAGACACCAGAGCAAATCACTGCATTTAGTGCTTTTGAGTCCAAACGGGGCTTTATGCTTACACAAGATCAAAATCACGCAATACAAGAGAGTCTGAAGAATTTAAAAAGTGGCATAATCATGGATAGATTGCTAAATGGTGATGTAGGTTTTGGTAAAACAGAGGTTGCCATGACACTTTGTTTTGTAAGTGCATTAAATGACTATAATAGTATTATGCTTGTGCCAACCACACTGCTTTGTAATCAGCATTTTGAAAGCTTTAAAGAACGATTGCATAATACAAAATTACCTAATGGTAAAACTTTATATGTTGCAAAAATAGATAGATTTACAACTGCAGCACAAAAAAAGGCAATACAAGAAAATTTCAAAGACAACATACAAATTATAATTGGCACACATTCACTCTTTAACCTCGAGATAGAGAGGCTTGGGCTAATTGTCATTGACGAAGAACATAAGTTTGGCGTCAAACAAAAAGAGATTTTGAAACAAAAAAGTTTAACAACTCATATCTTATCAATGTCAGCTACACCAATCCCTCGCACATTAAATATGGCATATTCTAAACTAAAATCAATTAGCGAGCTTAAAACCCCACCATTTTTTAAACAAGAAAGTAAAACTTTTGTGAAAGTAAAACAAGACTCTCTTATTAAAGAGGTGATCTTGAGAGAATTAAGAAGAGGTGGACAAGTCTTTTATATCTTTAACAATATAGCAAAAATAGGCACAATAAAAAGTTATTTACTTGATTTATTACCACAGCTTAGAATCTTAATACTACATTCCCAAATTAATCCAAAAGATACAGAAATAGGTATGCTTGCATTCTTAAAAAAGGAATATGATTTATTGCTTTGCACCTCCATTGTAGAATCAGGCATTCATCTTCCAAATGCAAACACAATTATAATTGATGATGCACATAATTTTGGAATCGCAGACCTACATCAATTAAGAGGCAGGGTTGGTAGAGGTAAGCATGTTGGATTTTGCTATCTTCTAACACATGACAATATCACACAAGATGCAGCAAAAAGGTTGTTGTCTTTAGAGAAAAATTCATATCTTGGCAGTGGTGCAGCACTTGCTTATCATGACTTAGAAATTAGGGGTGGTGGTAATCTGCTTGGTGAGGCACAAAGTGGGCATATTAAACAGGTGGGCTTTGGTATGTATGTGCGTATGTTAGAGGATACTTTGCAAAGCCTTTTACAAAATGAACAACATGAACAAAAAGTAGATATCAAACTTTCAGTTTCAGCATTCCTAAATGAAAGTTTGGTGGCAAGTGAGCGTATGCGAATTGATCTATATCGCCGCCTATCACAAGTTAAAAGCGAAGCTGAAGTACGTGAAATCGAGGGCGAAATAGAGCAAAGATTCGGTAAGCTTGATATATATAGTTTGCAATTTTTAGAGATCATTATCATTAAAACTCTTGCTTTAGAGCTTGGCATTAAAGCTATTAGTAATGCGGGTTATAATATCAGTCTTATAGGGTGTGATGATACAAGAATCACATTGCAGTCCCCAACAAAAGATGATGATGATATTTTGAACACTATTAAAACAAAATTAAAAGAACTTTTACAAACACTAAAGAAGTAATAAGAAGTATAGTAACATAATAAATAAATAAGAAATTGCACAGGGTATAAAATAGCAAAAGATAGAAGGAATAAATTACTTAATACTTAAAGATTTCATAATCAATCCCTCTCAAACAAACCTATCTATACAATAAATAATCTTCATTAGGCAGTCATTACAATGCAAACAATCACATGATATATGCTTACTGCAAAGCAAATACAAACATTATTTATATAATATTCAATTGCTTACAAAGAAATCAAGAATAAAACGTAATTAATAAACAGAGCTATTCATCTGCCTAAAATGTAACACATGATAAAAGTTTTCCGCTCTTTCTTATAATGCACACTCACAAAACAAGATCCGCACACAATCCAATAAAAACCACATAAAACTATCGTACTCTATGGTTAATTTTTGCTGGAGCGAGACATGACACTATCAATCAAACCATATTTTTGTGCTTCACTAGCACTCATATAAAAATCTCTTTCGCAATCTTGTGTAATTTTTTTAACACTCTGTCCAGTGTTTGCAGCTAAGATATCATTGATGATAACCTTTAATCTTAGAATCTCTTTTGCTTGTATCTCAATATCTGTTGCCTGTCCTCTAGCTCCTCCTAAAGGCTGATGTATCATAATCCTTGCATGTGGTAAAGCATAGCGTTTGCCTTTTGTACCACAGCTTAAAAGAAATGCACCCATGGACGCTGCCTGTCCAACACATATAGTACAGATATCAGGCTTAATGTAATTCATTGTGTCATAAATGCTAAACCCACTCGTGACACTGCCACCAGGAGAGTTAATATATAAAAACACATCTTTTTGTGGATCTTCGGCTTCCAAAAAAAGTAATTGGGCTACAATTGAACTTGATACAGAATCATCGATTTCGCCGCTTAACATAATAATCCTATCTTTTAGCAATCGAGAATAAATATCATAACTTCTCTCTCCTCTACCTGTCTTTTCAATAACATAAGGGATATAATTCATAACTTACCTTTCACTAGATTCTATACAATAATGGCATTATTATAGCCAAAAACACAATAAAAAAACAAAACTAGCAATGAGCGCAAAATTGCATCTGATATTATGCTTTTAATTCCTTGAAACTCGCTCTTGCTTTTTCAATAACCTCATCAATGATTGTTTCATTAAAAGGCTTACACATAAAACTCGTTTCAAATTGAGATGGTGCAAAATTTACACCTTTTTCAAGCATTTTTGCATGGAATTTTGCATAAAATTCTGTATCAGATTTTGCTGCACTATTCCAATCTATTACCTCTTCTTGTGCAAAAAAGAAGCCCATCATGCTACCTCTCACACAAGTTTGCAATGGAATATTATATGTTTTTGCTGCACTCATTAAACCTTCTGCTAATCTATTTGCCAAAGATTCTAGTCGCTCATAAAGACCTACATCTTGCTTAATGAGTGCAAGTGTCGCAAGCCCTGCACTTACAGCAACTGGATTTCCACTTAATGTACCCGCCTGATAAACGCCGCCAATAGGGGATAACATATCCATAATATCTGCTCTACCGCCAAATGCAGCAAGCGGCATACCACCACCTATAACTTTACCATAGGTACTTAAATCACCTTTTACACCATAAAATGCGTAAGAACCCTGTAGACTTGCCCTAAACCCACTCATCACTTCATCAATAATAAGCACAATATTTTCCTTATCGCAAAGTTCTCGCAAACCTTGTAAAAAGTCTTTTTTCGATGGTACAAGCCCCATATTTCCAGCAATAGGTTCTATAATAATACATCCCACGTTACCGCTTAACCTTATACACTCTTTCACAGAATCTAAGTCATTATATCGTGCCACAAGTGTATGTTTTGCAATATCTTGTATAACACCTTTAGAGCTTGTCTCACCAAAGGTTGCAAGCCCACTACCACTTTTTACCAAAAGACTATCGCTGTGTCCATGATAACAGCCCTCAAACTTAATAATATCATCTTTTCCACTAAATGCACGAGCAAGTCGTATGGCACTCATAGTCGCCTCTGTCCCACTATTTACAAAGCGAATTTTTTCCACACCCTCACACACACTAATAATTTCTTTAGCAAGATTTGTCTCTAACTCTGTTGGTGCACCATAACTTAAGCCTTTTGCCACAGAATCTTGCACAGCCTGCACTACAAGACTATCACTATGTCCTAGTATAAGCGGTCCATAACTCTGCACAAAGTCAATATAGGAGTTATTATCTTCATCAACAATATATGCTCCTCTACCTTCTTTGATAAACCGAGGTGTGCCACCAACACTACCAAATGCACGCACAGGAGAATTCACTCCGCCAGGTATGACTTGCTTTGCTTCATTGAAAGCATTAATGCTATGTAAAATCGTTTGCATATTGTTCCTTTTTTGTTATTCTATAAAGATGATTTGCTAGGCTATCTATATAATATAACATGTATAAAACTTTAAATAATTGAGCAATAAACCCCTATTGACATGTTTATAATCATATAAGAGATGTGATTATAACAAAAAACTAATATTTTGAAGCCTAATATACTGCAACATAACCCTTAAAAGCAATAAAGATTCACCACAACCATCTAAAAGACTTCCGCAATAAAACACCACGAAGACACGAAATCCATATTAAAGCTAACATAAGTCTTACTTATAAAAATAAGCTTCATTAACTATACAGCTAAAACCAAATAAACCATTAAGTATTTCATATACTTAATACATCAAGCTATATAAGAATCTAAAACTTTATACTGCCTGATATTGGTTTTACAAGATGAATACCATCATATATAAGGACACAAAATATAACTAGATACTTCATTGGTTCAACAAATTAAATCTAGCTAATAAATAAATATGGCGAGTAAATTTCTAAGTTTGATTTTATGTTATTTGAACGTTACAAGAAAATTAAGGCTAGAATCAATATTATAAAACATTTTTTATTTCTTGATAACAAGTATCATAGCGATAAATCCTACTTCATCTAAAAATAAAGTCATCGCATCTTTTATGTTTTTTGTTATAATTTTCTTTCATTTTAAATAAAGTTTGGCATTATGGAATTTGTATGTTTAGCTCTGCTTGGGATTCTTACTGGTAGTATTTCTGCTTTATTTGGTATTGGTGGTGGTATGATTATTGTCCCTTTCATGCTATATCTACATCATCTATTACCAGATTTTAACTTTTCAACACATGAAGCTGTTGGTATTTCTGTTATGCAAATGATTTTTTCCTCCGTATTTGGGACAGCTATAAACATTTTTCAAAAAAAGAATCTTTGTTTAGATTCTGCAATATTTTTAGGTATTGGTGGATTTATTGGAGCTGCATTTAGCGGCATTGTGCTTATGTATATAGCAGAAAAGCATTTGGCATTAACATTTCTTTGTGTTAGCCTCTTTACATTCTATAAATTTATTTTTAGCGTGAAAAAGAAACCAAATAATGTAGTTCTCACAAAATGGCAGCAAAGAGGCATTCTTGTTGTTATTGGCACTTTGACTGGTGTATTTGCAATTTCACTAGGTATTGGTGGTGGAGTTATGCTTGTACCTTTACTTATGCATTATCTAGGGTTTGATACAAAAAAGATTGTACCTCTTTCACTCTTTTTTATTATGTGTGCAGCCTTAAGCGGGACGCTTTCGTTTATAAGGCATGACGTTGTAACAAAGGATGTATTGTATGTAGGATTTTTACTTGGATCTTTTTCTCTTATTGGAGTGGTAATAGGCACAAGGCTAATTGATAACATAAAAGCACATATACACCATGGAATTTTAGTTGTCATTTATCTAGCCTCTATTCTTGCAACCTTAAACAAGGTGCTAGGATATTATGGTATCATATAGAGGGTAGTTGATGATACGATTGATTCTAGCAGGAATGAGCTGTATTTTTTTTATCTCCATGTTTCTTTTACTTCATACTGCAGGTTTTGAGCGAATCCCTCCTAATATAGAGCTTTATGTATCAAAGGAGAGTGATAAAGTATTGCATCATATCTATACTTCCTTTTTCAATCCCGAAAATACCATCTATCTAAGTGCATATGACGCAAGTGGACTTGCATCATATCATGTGAGCATTACAGATAAAAATGGCAAAGTGCTGGTTGAGGACAGTGAAGTATTACTTAAAAAGACCGAAGAACTCAATATTGCATTGCCAAAGATTCCCAATCTAGCTGATGGCGAGGAGGTTTTTTATCATGTAAGCGTGAGGGATTGGAGTAATTCCAATTTTTTTCGTGGAAATGAGACAACAATAACAAAACACTTCATCATCAATAAAAGCACACCGCAAGTCCAAGTCATCGCTGCTTCGGAGCAAATTATGTATGGTGGCAGTGCACTTATAGCCTTTAGTATTCAACAATTAGGGCTTTATGATAAAGTAAAAGATTCTGGAATTGATAAGGTAATAGTAAGTAATGGTCATGATGAGTTTGAAGCTTATCCTTTCATTAATAAGCAAGGAAAAGTGATTTATCTTTCACTCATTGCATGGCCTATTAAAAACACATTTTTTGATGGCACAATACAAGTTGTTGATAGTGCAATGAATGAAAAAAAGATACAAGTACCAATTGCTACAAATGTCAATTATCTACGCAGAAAGTTTAATATGATTATAAGCAATTCTCGCTTACAAACAATTATGAAAAGATTAGAACACAGCGTAGTAATGCCGCAAGATTTGGCAACAGATGTTGAAAAATTTCAATTCTTCAACGAAACGATAAAACACCAACATAATCAAAAAATTGCAAGCTTTTTTCACATATCAACACAAACGTATACTGAATCTAGCATACCAAGATTAAATGTATTTGCTCCTGTAAAGGATGCACAAATGTCTGGTCGTTTCGGTGATGAGTATATCTATAAATATCACAAAGAACATATAGGTGCATCTGTGCGATATGGCATAGAATTTATTGGTGAACACAATAAAGAAATAATAAATAGTAATAATGCTGCAGTAGCTTTCAAGGGTAATATTGGTTCATATGGGAATCTTGTGGTACTAAACCATATATTAGGATTGAGTTCTATTTATGGTTATTTGGATACAATTCCAACGCTACCAAATCATATACAATCTCTCATGCAGATAGGACAAATGGGTGCTAGTGGCTTTGCCACTACAAATAGTCTTTTTTTTGCAGTACTTGTACAAGGGCATTTTGTAAATCCAAATGAATGGCTACAACCAGAATGGATTAATACCAACATTAATCAAGTACTTGATCGAGCAGATAACTTTGGTGTAAAACGATAATAATAGTGGGAGATAAACTAATGAAAATATTCATTATTAATCTGGAGAGATCGCGGGAGCGAAAAACACATATGCAAGAAAAACTTGCATTATTGGAAAAAAATCCACTTTTTCAAGAACTTGGTTTAAGTTATCAGTTTTTCAATGCGGTAGATTCTAAAAGCGAGGGGTTTAAGGAATATGCAACCATGTTTAATCCTCTATATTGCTATCTTTGGCATGGTAGAATCCTAATTGACAACGAAATTGCATGCTATGCTTCTCATTATAATCTATGGGAAGAATGTGTTCGGCTTAATGAACCAATTATCGTGCTTGAAGATGATATATTTTTTGAAGAACATTTCCTTTCTGCCTTGCAAGATATTAAACGCACAACATTCTCTCTTGTTAGATTCTATACCATTACAAGATCTAGGGATAAATATATATATAAGCTAGATCAATCAAATTATCATTATTCACTAAAAAATACTAATGGCACACAAGGTTATTACATCACACCATTGGCAGCTAAGGTTTTTCTAGCACAAAAAATATGGGATAGTCCTGTTGATATTTATATGGAGCATGTTGCATTACATCATATTGATAATATTATTTATAAACCTTTTATAATAGGAGAAGATAATATTGCTGCAAATTCTACAATTACCAATACCGATAGAGGGTATACACCAAATGACAGGATGTGGGGGATGGTACCATTACATTATAAGATATTAAAGCCATTCTATCGTACATATATGCAAATAAGACGTGCTTTATTTAAACTTAGCTACAAGCCACCACATTTAACATATATAGATCAAGTACACAATGATATAAAACAGCAAAGCAGTTAAGCATACAAAACAACACAAAAGTAGTTTTTTTAATAAGTATGCTATACACAATTGAATTTGCTAGAATGGCAGCAATACAATTAATACTTAATTGCAATCAAACCTTTGCTTATGAGACTTCCTTATAAGAATGCAATTCATTATATAAACTATCGCGTTCCACTGGTATAAACCCTGCATCTTTGATTTGAAATATCATTTCTTCTTTACTTACACCATTGCGACTTTTAGCTCCCGCAGCTGATTGTATGCTCTCATATTCTATTGTTCCATCCATATCATCTGCACCAAACTCCTGTGCTACAATGGCAAGATTAAACGAGAGAGAAGCCCAGTATGCTTTTAAATGGGGAATATTTTGCAGTAAGATTCTAGCAATTGCCATAGTTTTTAGAATCTCTTGTGCAGTTGGAGCTTCTTTTGCTTTCAAAAAGTTATTATCTCGTTGATAAAGCAAAGGTATAAAAGCATTAAAACCGCCTGCTTTATTATTGGCTTGTTCTAATGAGGTTTGAATCGATCTTAAACGCAACATATGATCTATTCTGTGATGTCGCTCTTCAATATGCCCAAAAAGCATGGTAGCATTACTCATCTTACCAAGTTTATGCCACAATTTATGTATTGTAAGCCATCTATCTGCATTTGCTTTGCCATGACAAAGCGTTTTTCGCACTTTTTCATCAAAGATTTCTGCACCTCCACCAGGCAAAGAATCAACACCAGATTCTATTAAGTCGTTTACAACTTGCTCTAGAGGCAAACTAAATTTTCTTGTGAGGTAGTCAATCTCTGCTGCACCCATTGCTTTTATATGAATCTGTGGTACTGCATTTTTTACTGCACGAAACATATCAAGATAGTGTTGATACTCATGTGTTGGATGATGCGCTGCTACAATATGCACTTCCTTTGCTCCATTATTATAAGCATTCACGCAAAGCTTCACTACTTCATCAATGCTCATACTATATGGATTTGGATTCTTACGACTTGCTGAAAACGCACAAAACTTGCATACATCAGCACAAATATTTGTAGGATTTATATGACGATTTATATTAAAGAAGACTTTTCTATCAAAGTAAGATTCTCTTATCGAATAAGCTGCACTTCCAAGCTCATATATATCATAATCATAAAGTTTAGCAAGCTCAACTGGGCTAAATTCATCAATATCACCTTGCACTACTCTATCAAGTAACCCCATACTATTCCTTTTTATTTTATAATATGTAATTATACGATATTGTGGCTAAAATGTTGTCAATGACTAAAAATTTTAGCACTTTATGTTTAATTGCAATATTAATTAATGATTAACATGGGTCATACACGTATTTCTTCACATAAACATGATAATATGCAGTTTTTAGATTCTACAAATTAAGAATTATGCAGTAGAAGTACAAAGGAATAAAGTGCAAATTCAAAGTATTAAGGTTTTACTTGCAGGATATTTAGGTGTGATATTGCTTGGAACATCAATTTTAAGTCTACCGCCTATGTATCACACGAATGTAAGTTTTTTAGAAGCACTTTTTACAAGTGTCTCCGCAATGACATGCACAGGACTAATTATAAAAAATACAGGACTTGATTTCACCATTTATGGACAAATTGTCATCTGTGTTTTGATACAGCTTGGTGGTTTCGGTCATATGAGTATGGCTGGTATACTTTTTCTACTCATTGGCAAAAGATTGAGTGCAGCTGAAAAAGATTTAATCAATGTTGTTGATAATCTTAATAATAATTCTGTGCAGGGTATTGATAAGGCAATTTTAAAAGCAATTATATTTGTATTGATTGTTGAATTAATTGGGGCTTCATTGCTTTGTCCTTACTTCGTATGGCAACTTGGTGATATTAAAGAGGGTATGTGGGTTGGAATCTTTCATGCTGTTTCAGCATTTAATAATGCTGGTTTTACTATTCTAAAAGATGGCTTATTGCCATATCAAGCAGATGTTGTCGTAAATCTCGTTATACCTATGCTTATTATTATTGGTGGTTTTGGCTATCTTTCATCATTAGAATTTTCAAACTTTTGTTATGCAAAAATTCGTTATAGTCGCTTATTTGTCCGTAAAGCACCACAAATGCGATTAAGCCTCAACACACGTATTGTGCTGGTTATGAGTATATTATTGCTTATTTGTGGCATGATTAATGTGCTTATTTTTGAATGGTCAAACCCAAAAACTTTAGAGAATGTGCCATTTTGGGGCAAAATTATGAATTCCTTTTTTGTATCTACAAATTATAGAACCTCTGGTTTTAATACATTTGATATTAGTGGATTTGAAGAGCGGACAATGTTTTTTTCTGTCTTTTTTATGTTGATTGGTGGTGGACCTGGGGGAACTGCTGCTGGAATTAAGGTTACAACCTTTGCAGTACTTGTAGCCCTCTCTATCACCATTATTAAAAATCAAAAAAATACAACAATTTTTGGACGTACGATACCGCAGGATATCGTATCAAAGGCATTTTGCGTATTTATTATTGCTCTTGTGTATCTCTCAGTGGCAACCTTTTTTCTAGCCATATTTGAACCAAATCTTCCTTTTTTACCACTTTTATTTGAGGTCGTATCTGCATTTAGCACAGTAGGAATGTCGATGGGTGATGGAGATTCACTTAGTCTATGTGCAGATTTTAATACGATTGGGTTATTTATCATTATGGTTTTAATGATCTCTGGTAAAATTGGCATTCTAGCTTTTACACTCATATTTATGGGTGGGACAAAGACAAAACATGTGCAGTATGTGCAAGAAAAAGTTCTAATTTAAAGGATAAAGTATGGCAAAAAGTTACGCAGTGCTAGGGCTTGGTAAATTTGGATATCATGTAGCACTTGGACTTGTAGAGAATGGTGAGAATGTAATCTTATGTGATAATGCAGAATCTAGCTTTACTGACTTACGCGATAAAGCAGAGCAAATTTATATTATTGATTGCACAGATAAAATTGCCTTGAAAGAAGCTGGGGTTAGTGAGCTTGATATTGTTATTGTAAGCATTGGAGAAAATATTGAAGCAAGCATACTCACTGTTATGGCATTAAAAGAGTTAAATAATAAAAAGATTATCGCAAAAGCCATCTCAAGTACACATGGGGCGATTCTAGAAAAACTGGGTGTAGAAGAAGTAGTATATGCAGAAAGACAAGCAGCAAACAGATTGCTAAGTGAAATTACAGAAGCCAATGTTGAAGAAATCGAGCTAAGTGCAAATATGCGTGCATGCAAGACGATTGTAACAAATTATTTTGTAAAACGTAGCATTGGCACGATACGAGAAGAAGATAATGTAAAGATTGTAGCTGTGCGTAGAGGAGAGACTTGGAATATTGATGTGGATTCTGACTTTGTTCTACAAAGAGGTGATGTTGTGCTATTCTTAGGATATACAGAGCATATTGAGGCAATTATGCAAACCTTAGAAGATTAATTAAATATGTATAATATGTTGTTAATCTCTACTAGGATTCTATTTGTTAGAATATCTACATAGATAAGAATAATACTACAAGCAAAGACTAGACTAAAAAACCGACAATAGAAACTTTATTTTTTATAAAAAGCTATTTTTCTAGCGTTTTATTGTAATATTATACTTTTATTTTATTGCGACATGAAGGATAAATATGCGACATTTTCTAACCATCAATGATTTCACAAAGCATGAGATTCTAGAAATGCTTGCACTTGCGATAAAAATTAAAACAGAACATAAAAATGGGATTGCAACACCATATCTAAAGGGCAAAACCCTTGCAATGATTTTTGAAAAAAGCTCTACTAGAACTCGCGTTAGCTTTCAGGTTGGAATCTATCAATTAGGTGGCTTTGGAATCTCTTTGTCAAATAACGAACTGCAGCTTGGTAGGGGAGAGATTGTCCGTGATAGCTCGGCTGTAATTAGCTCGATGGTTGATATGATCATGGTGCGGACACATATGCATGAGAGATTAGAAGAATTTGCAAGGTTTTCAAGTGTGCCAGTGATCAATGGGCTTAGCGATGTTTTTCATCCTATGCAACTTTTAGCAGATTATCTTACTATGATTGAATGTGGTATATTTGTGCCAGATCCATTACTGCATAACGTGGGAATGAAAGAAAACATTGCAAAACCCATTGTCGCCTATATTGGTGATGGAAACAATATGGCAAATTCTTGGCTTATGCTTGCATCAAAGCTTGGCTTTGAAATACGACTTGCATGCCCTAACAAATACATGCCGCACAAAGATATTATAAAAATTGCAAATGAAAATGCAAAAAAGAGTGGTGCTACAATAGTTATCACTGATGATATTTTTAGCGTTGCAAAAGGTGCACATGTAATCACAACAGATACTTGGGTATCTATGGGACAAGAAGACGAAAAAGAAAAACGCATGTGGGATTTCAAGGATTATAAAGTAGATTCCAATATTATGTCTTTGGCGCACAAAGATGCTATTTTCCTACATTGCTTACCAGCATATCGTGGATTGGAAGTAAGTGAAGAAGTGATTGATGGGGAACAAAGCAAGATTATTGAAGAAGCACATAATCGACTACATGCTCAAAAAGGAGTAATGGTATGGCTAAACGAGCAAAATCAAACAAAGAAAAGTTAGTAGAAAGTCTGCAAAATGTGAGCAATGTAGCTTATATGGCAAAGCTTGATGAAGGTAGATGGTTACTTGAGTTTGTGGAAGGGGAGTTTAATGAAAATGAGGCATGGTTTTTAAAAACTACGGAAGGGAAAGAATTTGTTACCCTGCCACAATTTGCCTTGCAAAACCTTTTAGGACATATTCAGCAACATAATGAAGAGAAGTTCTTGATGCTACTACGCTATGAGATTAGAGAACTCATGCCAATTGATCTTGAAGATACAATGGCAGTAGCCCTACATGAATTTCAATCTTACAAACAATCAAATGGCAACATCCAGGATATTGATGTAAAAGTATTTGCAAAAAATATTAAACTAGCACACCCAAATCTTTTCTTACAATTAGATAATGTTTTCCAATTTTAAATAGCCATCTTTAAAGCACTAAGATTTCACAGAAACATCGCATAATTAAAATCAAATTAAGAAAAAATCATGAATACCTATGTGAAATAAAACTAAACAATAAAATAAGTTTTTAAGGTGCATTTTACTATAACATACCTTCTAAACATCTCTTTCTAAATGTATAAAACATGAAGTAAAATGCGGATCACAAAATACACAAACAGCTAAATCATATCTTAATTCATATGTGACAACATATTTCTATTTTGCACTTTCTTAATACCAACAATAAAATGATATTTCAAGAAGAAACGTAAGCTACATGAGATACAAACACAAAATAATAGTAATGTAAATTAGAGTTATCAAAATCAAGGCTATCTTTTTTAAATTACCTCTATACACACACAACACAATAAAAAATTACATTAGGAAATGTTTCAAGGAATCCATTTCTGCTTTTCTACTCCTATTGCTTTAAGGTTTAATCCGTGTTACACACAATCACTTGCTTTTTGTTTCTAGGTATTCCTCATAGCTACCACGAAAATCAATTATTTTTGTAGCACCACCTTTAGGATCAGCAACAAGCTCTATAATTCGATTTGCATACGCACCAATAAGCTCCCTATCATGGCTAACACAAATAATACCACCTGCGTAATTATACAAAGCCTCACCGAGTGCAATAATTGCTTCCAAATCCAAGTGATTTGTTGGCTCATCTAATAATAAAAAGTTACTTTTGGCAAGCATAAGTTTTGAAAGCATAATCCTATGCTTTTCACCTCCACTTAATGCGCCCACACTTTTTTCTTGTTCCTCACCATTAAACAACATGCGTCCAAGTGATGTCCTAATCTCATTGGAATCTACACTTTTATCAAATGCTCGTAGCCATTCATACAATGTCTCCTCACCCTTAATAATCTCACTTGTATCTTGTGGAAAATACCCCATCTCAATCGTTGCACCCCACTTTACTATGCCGCTATCTTGCTGCAATTGTTCAGCTAGAATCTTACAAAGCGTTGTTTTCCCAACACCATTTGCACCAATTAATGCAATTTTATCGCCAGGTAAAACCTTGAGTTCTAGGTTCTGAAAAATCACCAACTCTCCGTATGCATGGCTAAGATTTTCAACTTGCAATACCTCATTACCTATATTTCTCTTAATCTTGAAAGCAATGCTAGGATCTCTTCTACTTGATATCTGCAAAGCCTCAAGATTTAATTTATCAAGCTGTTTTTGCCTCGAAGTCGCCTGTTTTGCCTTACTTGCATTTGCACCAAAACGGCGGATAAAATCTTCTAGCTCTGCTTTTTCTTTAAGTTTTTTGTTCCTCTCCATTTCTTGTTGTTTTGCAATTAATGTGCTTGCAATATACCAATCATCATAATTGCCACTAAATTCACGAAGTGTTTTAAAGTCAAGATCTAGAATATGTGTGCAAACAGCATTTAAGAAATGCCTATCATGACTAATAACCACTAACGTGCCCTCATGTCTTTTTAGATTCTCTTCAAGCCATGCAATAGCATTTAAATCAAGGTTATTTGTGGGCTCATCAAGCAACAATACATCTGGCTTTGGAAACAGAACTTGTGCTAATAGAATCTTAAATTTATCCCCACCTGTGAGTGTTTTCATAAGATCATTATGAGTATTTGCAGGAAATCCTAAGTCTTCTAAAATCTTCTCAATAACAACCTCACATTCATACATAGGATCTTCTTCAACACAAATCATTTCAAGTTCACCTAAACGAGTGTTAACTTTTTCATCACTTAAATCTGCTGTTGCATAAAGCTCCTCTTTTTCCTTTATCGCCTCATAAAGTCTTTTATTGCCAATTAGCACTGCGTCCTTAAGACTTAAATCTTCAAATGCATATTGATTTTGGCTTAATACGCCAAGACGCAAACCGCTATTTAACACAATATCACCACTACTTGCTTCGATTTCACCACTTAAAATCTTAAGAAAAGTTGACTTACCAGCACCATTTGCACCAATAAGCCCATATCGTTTTCCACTATCAAGTTTTATATTTATATTTTCAAATAATGTCTTTGTCGCATAACGCATACTAACATTGACTGCTTGTAACATAATATTCCTTAGTGTCAATTTCAAATAAAGTTACAAAATTTAACATTTTAATATAATTTTAACATTAAAATATGTATAATAACCAAACTAACCCATAAACTTCGATTCTTTTGAGAATTAAAACACAAGCAAAGGATTTGACTATGCAGGACACTTCATCAGATTCTAATACTCAAACAAAAAATGGTGCTAAGATTGAGAACTTTCGTCGAAAACGACACATTGGCTATATTATACTCACGATTGTGCTTTTGGTTATTCCATTTATTCGCATAGGAGATGCACAAAACCATGTTTTTTTGCTCTCTTTTGATCATAAAGTTTTACACGTATTAGGCATTGAGTATAGCATTCAGGAATTTTATGTTATGACCTTTATGCTCATGATGCTTTTTGTCGGCATATTTTTTATGACAGTTATGGCGGGACGATTTTGGTGCGGTTGGGGTTGTCCGCAAACTATTTTCCGTTCTGTATATCGCGATATTATTCAGACAAAATTACTTGGATTGAGAAAAAAAATATCAAATAAGCAAGAGGTTTTGAAACTTGATACGCCGATAAAAAAGCTAAAATACGTGCTTGGAATCGTGCTTTTTGCATGTATTGCACTTATTGCTACCGCAGATTTTTTATTCTTCTTTGTGCCACCAGAAGATTTTTTTGCATATGCTAAAGATTTTGGAGAACATGGAATTTTACTTGGATTTTGGCTTGCTATTGCCTCATTTATGACAATTGAAGTCTGCTTTGTTGCGGAAAATTTTTGTATTTATATGTGCCCTTATGCAAGAGTACAATCAGTATTTTTTGATAACGATACACTTATGTCTATTTATGATACAAAACGCGGTGGTTTACTTTATAATCCAAATGGAACTGCGATAGGAATCCCACCAAAAAAACAAGATCCACACAATGAATGTACAAATTGTCAAAGTTGTGTAAAGGTGTGTCCAACGCATATTGATATTCGAAAAGGTGTGCAACTTGAATGTATCCATTGTTTGGAATGCGTAGATGCATGCTCTGCTGTTATGGCAAAGTTTAATTTACCAAGCCTTGTTACATGGAGTTCGCCAAATGCTATGGAAAAACGATCAAAACCAAAACTTTTACGAGCAAAAACTATTGCCTATATGGTTATACTAGCACTTATCTTTGCACTGCTTATTTTTGTTGGCAAATCTCACAAAAGCATGTTATTAAACATCACGAGATCTTCAGAGCTTTATCACGTGCGCGAAAGTGGCGCAATCGATAATGTATATAAGTTTGTTGTGCAGAATGTCGATAAAGATCCGCACACTTTTGCATTTGAAGTTGATGGCGACATGGCAGACAAATTTGAGATCATTATGCCAGATCATAGAGGTAAAAAGGAATTTTTGATTGAACCAAATGAGCCAAAATTCCTTGTTGTTATATTGCGTGCAAAAGGTGAATATAATGATTCCATAGACACGGATAAGAATATACCACTTACAATTAAGTCTTATGCGACCGATAATAAAGATAACATTAATATTAAATATAGCACGTTCTTTATATATCCAAGCAAAGCTATTATTGAAAAAAAGTTACATAAACAACATTAATAAAATGCTGCAGCACTAATAGATTCTATTATCTTGGTAGAATCTATTTTATGTGCAATATTCCCACAAAAACCGATATTATAGAATCTACTTTTATGCAATATGTCTATGACTAAAGATATAGGGAGTTTGTTTTGAGACGATTTATTATTACATACTTTATTGAGTTTTTCAGAAAGTCTTATTTGGCGTGTTTTCTTAGTTTTATTTTATGCTATGACCTATATGCATTTGACAGATTAACTGAAGAAGAATGGCATTACACATATAATTTTTGTATGCAAAATAATGCAAATGCGTGTGATTATCTCATCGATAATGGTTTAGTAAGTCCACAAGAATGTCTTGGTAAGCAATGTGAAATTGTAGGTATGATATATACACTTGCAAATAGACATAATGAAGCATTGGCATATTTTGAAAAATTATGTAATAGTGGGAGCATGACAAGTTGTGGTAATGTTGGCGATATTTATTATTTTCACCTCCATGATTATTTTCGAGCAAAAGATTTTTATGAACTTTCATGTAAACAAAAAAATAGTGCGAGTTGCTATAGTCTAGGTATCATGTATAGCAATGGAGAAGGTGTGCGACAAAGCTTTGATAAAGAAGATGACTTTTATAGACAAGCGTGTAATGGCAAGGAGCCACTTGGCTGTTATAATCTAGGTGTAATATATCAACAAAGAACTGATGCAAAAAATCATTTAAACATCGCTAAAGAATTTTATGGCAAATCATGTGATTATGGTTATCAGA
The DNA here is from genome assembly GCF_000765905.2 of Helicobacter trogontum. Lineage (GTDB taxonomy): Bacteria > Campylobacterota > Campylobacteria > Campylobacterales > Helicobacteraceae > Helicobacter_A > Helicobacter_A trogontum. Next base: position 62,074 of record NZ_JRPL02000003.1, read on the forward strand.
CTGGCTGTGATAAGTATAGAGAGCTAAATGAAAATGGGATTAAATAACTACACTACACATAGAGGATAGATACATTGAAACAATATATAAAAAAATATGTCGATAAAAGTGCTATTGTCTATGGAATAGTGGGGATTATTAATACCATTATTGGATATAGTATTATGTTTGGCTTAACATTTATTGGTGTTATTCCAGAACTTGCAAATGCACTGGGTTATGGGATTGCTTTTGTAGTCTCATATTTGCTTAATAAAAAATTTACTTTTCAATCAAAGCATACCCATAAAAGGGATTTCATACGCTTTGCATTGGTAAGCTGTTTTGCCTATATTGCCAATCTATCTGTGCTTGTCATATGTCATAGAATCTTAATGTGGAATGAATATATAGCACTTATAATTGCAAACATAGTCTATGTCTTTATCGGTTACTTGCTGCATAAGTGCTGGACCTTTCGCTAAAATAATACTTATCTGATTATAAAACATTACATTAATTTTTTATACTAAACTATGTTTATAAAATTAAACTTAGTCTCATACACTCAAGGAGAAAACATGAGAGTTGATTTGCATAATCATACCACCTATTGCAATCATGCAAGTGGCAGTATAGAATCTTATTTGCAAAGGGCAAAAAGTCTTGGTATAGATATTTTTGGATTTTCCTGTCATGCACCAATGCATTTTGATGAAAAATATCGCATGAGCTTTTTAGATATGCCAGATTATTTAGCACAAATACCAAAGAGCTATGAATCTGTGGAAGTGTTACGTGCATTGGAGGTAGATTATATACTTGGTAGGGAGGATTTACTTGATCAATCCGTACTACATGCTGATGTGGATTATTTGATAGGTTCTGTGCATTTCTTAGATGATTGGGGTTTTGACAACCCAGAATTTCTAGGTAAATGGCAAAAAATAGGTGTATTTGCCACTTGGGATAAATATCTCTCATCATTACAAAGCATGGCTAAAACAGGATATTTTCAAATAGTCGGTCATTTTGATTTACCAAAGCTTTTTGGTGATGTTATGCCACAAAGTCTTAATACAAAAATGCTAGAAACTCTGCAAATTATAAAAGACATGGATATGGTATTAGAAGTCAATGCTGCTGGTTTAAGAAAAAATATCAAAGAACAATATCCTTCATATGAGATTCTAAAAAAAGCAAAAGAAATGAACATTCATATAACGATGGGTAGTGATGCACACGATACACAACAAGTTGGTTTTGGTTATGAGACATGCATAGAGATTCTAAGAGATATTGGCTTTGATAAACTTGCAATTTTTCGCAACAAAAAGAAATTTTTGGTAGATTTAGGTTGATGTGATAGTTAATATTCAAAAATTATTTAACAATGTGGATATATCATAAGATGCTTGAAATTTGCTATAATTAAGCAAAAAATAAGGCTATATTGATGGAAAAAATTTCACTACTAAAAAGCGAACAAATAGAAACAGAACGTATAGTGATTGGTGATAAAAAGACAACAGATTCTCAAAATGAGAATACATTGCGACCTATATCATGGGAAAACTACATAGGTCAAGATAAGATTAAGAAAAACCTACAAGTATTCATAGAAGCGAGTAAAAAACGCAATGAGTGTTTGGATCATATTCTCTTCTTTGGACCACCTGGTCTTGGTAAAACCACAATTAGCCATATTATAGCACATGAGATGGGAGCAAACATTAAAGTCAGTGCAGCACCCATGATAGAAAAAGCTGGGGATTTAGCTGCAATCATGACAAATCTTAGTCATGGTGATATTTTATTTATCGATGAGATTCACAGACTTAGTCCAGCTATCGAAGAGATTTTATATCCTGCCATGGAAGACTTTCGTCTTGATATTATTATAGGACAAGGAGCAGCAGCACAAACAATCAAGATTGATTTAGCACCATTTACACTCATTGGTGCTACAACAAGAGCTGGTATGCTTTCAAATCCTTTGCGAGATAGATTTGGCATTAGTGCGAAACTTGAATTTTATAATGAGGACGAGTTAGCTTTAATTATCACGAAAGCAAGCTATAAACTCAAGACTAAGATTAATGAAAAAAGTGCAAAAGAAATTGCAAAAAGATCGCGTGGCACACCCCGTATTGCTCTAAGACTACTAAAAAGGGTTAGAGATTTTGCTGAAGTTCAAGACAAAAATATTATTGACGAAGCAATCGCTAAACATGCATTAAATGAATTAGGAGTTAATGAACTCGGCTTTGATGAAATGGATTTAGGGTATTTAAAGATACTATCACAAGCAAATGGCAGACCAATTGGTTTAAATACAATTGCAGCGGCAATGAGCGAAGATGAGGGGACGATTGAGGATGTGATTGAGCCATATTTACTTGCAAATGGTTATATTGAACGTACCGCAAAAGGCAGAATCGCTACACACAAAACATATGCGCTTTTTCCATATTATGCTAAAAATGATAGCTTAAGTCTATTTTAAATCTATTAAAGCTTGAATCTTGTAATCTTTTGAAGCTTGGTATTATACAGGGTGATTTTTGCCTTAATTTATAGTTATAACCTCTTAAGATCATCTTATTGTAAGATTAAATATCATAAAAAAGTCGTTTATGTTCTCTTAAAGCCAAAATCCTTGCAAAAACTATTTTATCAAGTAAACCTAAGTTAAATTGCAAACATTCTTCTTATTATATTATCTTTCAATAATGAATAATAATATATAGAATCTTTATTTTATAGTACATAGAATATCTTCATTTGTTGCTTATATAATTAACATGACATGTTACTTAATTCATTCAAACACCATAAGAATTGCAAGATGTCAATATCGTGCCAAATAGTTTCCATTGAATGCAGAAATATATTTTTGTAGAATATCATTAGAATCTGCCGATTTTTACCTAAATTCTTACTTCAAGAGAGAAAAATATGAAATCAATTATCCTTTATACAGATGGTTCGAGCTTGGGAAATCCTGGGGCTAGTGGCTATTGCGCGTTACTTGAATATAAAGCTCCAAATGGTAAAATTTTTTACACACAAGTAAGCGGTGGTGAAGCTTATAGCACAAATGGACGCATGGAGCTTAAAGCGGTTGTTGAGGGATTAAAATTGCTTACTGAATCATGTCATGTGGTTATAGTAAGTGATTCTAAATATGTATGCGATTCGATTGATCACTATCTTTCAAATTGGCAAAAAAAGGGTTTTAAGGATGTAAAACATACAGATTTATGGGGAGAATATATACATGTGGGAGCAAAGCATACCATAACAACACAGTGGGTTAAAGCACATAATGGACACCCGCAGAATGAACACTGCGATAAAGTCGCAAGAGAGAATGCAAGTCTTTATGCAAATTAGGTAGAATCTTATTTTACAGTATAGAATTTAAAAAAATACTAGCATAACAATATCTTCACATATGTGATTATAATAGTCTTAAGACTTATTTTTTATACTATCATGGTTAAATATTTAAAAACTCGGACAAAAGAATTAAGGTAATATAATCTAATGGGGACAAATCACATCGGTAAAAACACATGAAATCCGCAGTAGCAAAAACAGAATTTCGCACACAAATAAAAGCAAAGATACAAAAAAAAGCCTCTCTTCAAAGAGGATTATGTATTTATGATAAATATTGTGCTAAAAATATTTATACACAAATAATAAAATATAAAAAACCAAAAGCATACAAAAAAAGATGTGGTAATAAAATTTTTTACATACCATCAAAAACAAATCATTACAACGTTTTACTCTATATGCCATTACCTACAGAAGTAGACATTACGTGTATCATGCAAAAATTAAAACGCGATAAAAAATATCAAGTATTTGTCCCAAAACTTGAAAAAACAAGCTTTAACATGGTAAAATATCGTTTGCCTTTAGTAAAAAACCACTGGCGAATTTATGAACCAAAAACTTGCAACATTTATAAAAATATATTAATAGACATTGCTATTGTGCCAGTTCTTGGCGTTGATAAAAATATGAAAAGAATAGGATTTGGAAAAGGTATGTATGATAGATTTTATGAAACCCTAAAGATAAACCCTTATAGTATTTTTGTGAGTAGATTGCGACATGTTTCCACAGAATCGCTATGTGAATGGCATGATATACAAGCAGACAAGTATGTGAGTACATATAAATGACTTATATTGTTTTACTTTCGTGTATGGCGACTGCGATTTGCATTGCGTTCCTCACTTTCTTTGTCGCAAGGAAGTTCTCTTATACGAAAATGCTTTTGTGCATTGAACAAAATAATGCAAAAATAAAAGCATTAGAAACTGAAATAGAACAGCTACTACACAACAGACATGTAAAAATGCAAGAGGAGGAAGCAAGATTTAATCAACAGCTGTTAGCACGTCAAAATGAACTTGAAAAAACCATACAAGAGCAAGAAGAATATACTAAAACAATAAAACTCGCAAAACAAGAAGCACTAAAACAGAAAGAGGAGCAAACAAAAATATTAGAGCAATATCAAGAAGAAAAGCTAAAACTTTCATCCCTCTTACAAAATTATACCTCAATGACAAAAGAAGAAGGAAAAAGAATATTACTGAAAAATCTAGAAGATGAGCTCATACAAGAGCGAGCTAGTCTTATCCGTCGATATGAAACAGAGGCAAAGGCTGAAGCAAAACGTAGGGCAAACTATATTATCGCACAAGCAACCACTCGATTTGCTGGAGAGTTTGTCAGCGATAAATTGGTCAACCATGTCCGATTGTTAAGTGATGAGATGAAAGGGAAAATCATTGGTAAAGAAGGTCGCAATATTAAAGCGTTTGAAATGATATGCGGTGTAAATCTTATTATTGATGATACGCCAAATGAAATTTCACTTAGCTCCTTTAGTCTTTATAGAAGAGCGTTAGCAACAAGAACGCTTGAAATTCTCATGCAAGATGGCAGGATACACCCAAGCCGCATTGAAGAAATATATGAAAAGGTAAAAGTTCAAGCAGAAGAGCAACTTTATCAAGAAGGTGATGAGATTTTGCTAGATCTTGGTATAGGTTGTGTAGAATCTGAATTAAAAAAACTTATAGGAAAGCTAAAATATCGAGCAAGTTTTGGACAAAATGCCTTGCAGCATTCCTTAGAAGTAGCTAGACTCGCAGGAATTATAGCAGGTGAACTAGGTGGTGATGTAAAACTTGCAAGACGAGCTGGACTTCTACATGATATTGGTAAGGCACTCACAGATGAACAAGGCGGTAGTCATGTGGATTTAGGTGCTGATGTGTGTTTAAGGTATAATGAAGATCCTGTTGTGATTAATGCTATATATGCACATCATGGACGCGAAGAATCTAAAAGCATTGAATGCAGCGCGGTTTGCACCGCAGATGCTCTTAGTGCAGCACGACCAGGTGTAAGAAATGAGGTAAATGAAAACTATATTAATCGTGTGAGAGATTTAGAAAAAATTGCTATGGAGAAATTTGGGGTAAAGCAAGCATATGCAGTGTATGCGGGTAGAGAAGTGCGTGTGATTGTGAGAGCTGATCTAATTGGCGATGCCCAAAGTATTGTATTGTCTAGAGAGATTGCAAATGATATCAAACAACAATTGCAATATCCAGGTGAAATCAAAGTCAATGTAATACGAGAAGTCCGTGCTATAGCATACGCATAACACTACAACGCGAGAGAATATATTTTAGAACATTATATAGAGGCTTACAATGTTGTATTGCAAATTTTATTCTACTCATTTTAACAAATATTTATGAAACCTATCTTTATTGAACCTCCTCATCTGCAAGATTTAACACAATGTAAAAAACATATTAAAAACTTCTTTTTAGTCTTATTAACGCATATTAACATATTTAGCCTATCTTTTATAAACCCAACCTCACTACTTATCATTAAAAAGACTAGGATATGATGCAAATATCTTACTTGAATAGACATATTGATATTTTATTGCAAGGATATTACATGACTTTTTGCTTTACATAATTTATACAATACGCCGTAATTTCCATATCTTAAGTTTATTAGTCTCATTGTTTATCATACAAAATTTAAAAACAAGGTTTAAGCAAAAAACAAAGATATAATTTATATACAAAGTAAATATTGTCATCTCATAAATATAAAATTGCAAAATATTGCCACAATATTATGTGATTAAGGTTGTATTTCAAATTCTAGACTAGAACAAATGAGATACTTTAACAGCAACTATAAATGCAAATAAATAAAAATTTATATATTCCTCACACCAAACCCATAAAATTATGCAAGAAATAATAAAATAAAGCTAGTTGATAGTTTTTGCATACATTATATTAAAACAATTTGTCTACATAATTATATTCTTCATTGAATACATTTCTTACATTAAATTAGCAATAAAACAGAGGATATTTTTACTTAGTTGTATCTCCATAGCAACACCTCTTTTTACCTATAACATTATTTTCATTAGTCACACCATGATAAAGTAATCTATTATTCCCTTAAAATCTTTGCAATAAAACTCTAGCTCTTGAATTTTTTCGAGGTTCTTTTTAGAGATTCTATATCATTTAAGTGTTATATAATCTGGTCATAACTTAACACAATTCACACTATAAATTATGTTAAAATTATGGACAAATAAAAACTTGTTAAATTGAAGGTTGGATAAGCCTAAAGGGAGAGTATGCATAAACACCAAAAGACACAACATACACAAGGCAAAAAAGAAAAATTTGCAATCAACAGGGGAAAATACAAGGGTTTAGGACTTTTTTTAGAATCTAACAACATAACTAGACCTACAAAAGCTCTTGTAAAAAAGTCCTTTTTTGATGTCATGCAATATTCTCTTTATAATAAAATCTTTGTTGAGTGTTTTGCAGGGAGTGGGCAAATGGGATTTGAAGCTCTATCGCTTGGAGCTAGTGAAGTTGTATTTTTTGAGAAAAATGCAGAGGCTTTCAAAAATTTATGCAACAACATTAGCTTATTTTGGGAGAAACATGTACGCTATCACGCTAATACGCAAGATTCTATGAGCAATACAATGCCTCTTAGCATAAGTGCACATTACAAAGATTGCCTACAATGTCAGGATTCTATTATGAATTTCGCAAAAAACGCAGATTTCCAAGTAAAAAATGATACAATTGCTCCTTTAAGTTCTATAGAGCAAACTAGGCAGTTTGTATTGTATATGGACCCACCTTTTGCATGTCGGAAAGGTTTTGAAGATATTTATACAAAGATTTGGTGTTTTATAAAATCTTTTGATGAAAATTTTGTGCAAAAAGTCGATATGATAGTTATCGAGAGTATGAGTGATATTCATCTTGATACTCAAGTAGGGATATTTCATCTTGTAAAGAAAAGTAAATTTGGACAGACAACTTTGATGTATTTTACAAAGTAAGGAGCAAACATGGCAGAAGAACAATCAGCTACAGAAGAGAAAAAGGGTAAGGGACTTATTTTTATAATCGTAGGTGTTGTTGTCGCGGTACTCATACTTATTGGTGTGGTTGTATTTCTTTTTATGGGTGGAGATGAGGAAAGTGATCATGGGGGAGGCAATATGCCACCTCCGCCACAAGTTGCAAATCTCTCACCAGAACAACAAGCATTGTTGCAAAATGAGGCATATAGAAATCCTGTTGCTATTATGCCTTTAGAAAAAGAATTTGTTATCAATTTAAAATCGCCAGATCCAGAGAATATGCGAAGTGCAGGTTTTGCAAAATTCAAAGCTACGCTTTTACTTGCTGATAAAAACGCAGTAAAAGAAGTTGATGTAAAACTTGATATTGTGAGAAATATTATAGCTGATAGCACAAGTGCCTATCTAGCTACCGAGTTGCAAGGTTCACAGGGTAGGCAAAAGCTTGCTAATGCGATTGTAGCTAGTCTTAATTCTGTGCTTACAGATGGCAAGGTAACAGCTGTTGTATTCCCAGATTTTATTCTACAACCTTAAGGCTTAGAAGCAAAATATTTTGACAAAACGTGTTTTTTAAAAGTCTCATGCGGTGTAAAGGAAAGTTATGAAGCGTATATTGTTCGTGTTATTATGTATTTTTAGTGTTGGAATCTTGTATGCTGATAGCAACACCCATTATGGCATATATCGCAATGCAAAGGATTTATATCCAATTGAAAAAGAATTTGTTATGATGTTAAAGCCATCAAACCCAGATGATTTACGTTCGGCAGGTTATATTAAGTTTAATGCTACAATGATCATGAGTGATAAATCAGCTGCTAAGGAGCTTGATGTAAAGATTGATATTATACGTGCTGTCATTATTGATACTGTGAGTGGTTTTATGAAGACAGATCTGCAAGGTGCACAGGGTAAGCAAAAACTTGCTGCAACGCTCACTGCAAGTGTAAATGCAATTCTAACAGATAGTAGCATTGTTGGTTTTGTGTTTCCAGATCTCGTAATCCAGCCTTAATTATGAATCTTGAGATTGGTACAGATATTATTGCTATATCCCGCATAAAAAATGCTATTACAAAGTTTGGCATGAGTTTTTTAGAGCGTTTTTTGTTGCCAAATGAAATATTACTTGCTTACAAAAATAGAGATAGTCTATCTGCATTGTATCGTAAAGATTCTAAAGCATCAAATCATTTAGATATGGAAAACCAAGAGTTTTTAACACATGATGTTGCATCTTGTAAATTCCATTTTTTCACTCAAGAAAATCTAGAACTATATTCAATGCAAACACAAAGTACTATAATGTATTTGAAACATAATTTCACACTAGATTCTTATAAAATTGATACGATAGCAGGATTTTGGGCGATAAAAGAGGCATGTTCTAAAGCACTTGGTGTTGGCATTGGTAAAGACATTGGCTTTCATGATATGTGTATATATAAAGATTTGCATGGAAAACCACATTTAGCCTTACATGAAAGCAAATATAATGCTTTTAAAACACAAAAGATTGCAATTAGCATGAGTCATGATTTAGAAAATGCCATTGCCATATGCGCCATTACATTTGCTGATACCTAAACCCTTGTCAAACAATGCTTAGAATATCAAAGATACAATCTTGAAGTGTAATTTATCTTTGAAGCATATTAACCTAAAAAAGTCTTAGTATTTGCATACTGATTTTGCAACCTCACGCTAACAATAAAACTTATAAAATATTACTATATAGAGCACAGAAATATTCAATAAAAAACAATATAACAAAAGACTATAGAAAAAATACCAAAATCTTTAAAGATAAAGTAATATGTGGGAGGGGGGAATTGTCCCCTATCATAAGTGATATTGATGTCAACTTTCACACAAGCGGCATGACTTTTTTAGCAATATATTCCAATTCCTCTTGCATATTCGCACACTGAATGATGAGTAAATCTACCCCGACCTTCTTATATGCCTTAATTTTTTGTGCCACCTGTTCTGGTGTGCCAATTAGTCCCGGACGCAAACCGCGATTGGATACACTATATTCAAGTTTGCTAATCTCTACATCAAGTTGAGAATTACCTGTAAAATTTTTGTAAGAGTTCTCATAATCCTCATAATTCTTAATTGTAGTGATCCTTTTTAACTCTTTTTGTGCCTCTTCCTCACTATCTCGCACAATCATATACACAGCCATACCAAAACCCCTAAATGGTGATAACCCTGCCCTTTCTTTTCTTTCTTTCATATCTGCAATTTTTATCTCTGCTTCTTCAAGTGTTCCTCCATGTAAAAGATAAAAATCTGCAAAATGTGTAATAGCATTTCTACCTATCTCACTTTCTCCCCCTGCATATACAAGTGGAGTTGTATGTGGTTTTGGTTCATTATAAGAATCACTGAAGTTAAAATACTTGCCATTATGATTCATTGGACTTTGCTCCCAAAATTTACGCAATACATCAGTATATTCACGTGTAAGCGTATATCTATCATCATGTGCATCAAAGTTTATACCATACTGCCTAGCCTCTTCTTCCCACCATGCTGACACCATATTAATAGAAAATCTTCCATTACAAATCTGTGAAATCGTGGCAATCTGCTTTGCCGTCAAAGCTACTTGATGATATTGCGGACGCAGAGCTGCTAGAATCTCAATTTTTTTTGTCACAGCAGCCAAACCATTTGCAATAGCCCACGCATCAAGTGCAGGTGCTCTCTCACCCTTAATGTCATTTAAATACAATTCTGGCACAAGCGTGAGTGTATAGCCTAAATTTTCTGCTTTTATAGCCAAATCGCGTATATATTCCCATGAACATAAAGTGCTATCATCATCTACATTTCTAAGCCAACTTCCAAACACAGGACTCCAATAACCAAACTTCATCGTTTCTCCTTTATTGCGTAATTGCTCTAAATTTCTCATGCAAAAACTCTACTAACCTATCAGCCGCTGCTACACCGCCACTTTGCCTAATCTTAGATTCTAAAGTAGAGTTATAATTTGTATTTGTATTAATATCATATACCACAAGATCACCACTTACACTTTCAATAAATTCAATTCCTGCTACAGAAATGTTATATTGCGCCAAGAATTGCTCCAAACACTGCACAATAGAACTTTTTGAATTTATCTCCTTACGCAGACTAAATTTATCACCCATACCTACTTCACATGCCGCTCCAGCAAAAGCAGGACGAGGGATTGCACTTTTAGAATCTATCTGACATGCATCAGCAGGACACAGTTCAAAAGCCCCATCGCTCGTATCTACACGCACCGCATAATGAAACTTGCCACCGATAAACTCACATCGTGTAATGAAAGCTTCCTTGGATTCTATGTATTCTTGTAATAGTGTAATACCATCTATAGGCAATTCAAATTCATCAGAATCTATATATTGCCTAAACTCTTCTATGCTTTCAAAAAGTCTCACACCTAAACCTTTGCCGCCTTGATTATGCTTGGTGATAAAGGGCTTATTTTGAAAGCAACTTGCCGCATTTATTAAGTCTATCTTTCCAAACACAGCAATAGTCTTTGGTGTTTTAAATCCAAAGTGTCCTGCCTTAAAAAAAGAATCTAAAAGCAATGCCTGTTTTACTTTACTCACTTCAAGCTCTAAAACATCACTACCATTGATCACACATCGCTTATGAGATTCCAACCATGAGAGAATAGCACGTCCATATTCTTTGGAAAAAGCATTATCACGTGTATGACTTGAAGCAGAGAGTCTACTCCAAAACACACCGTTTGGCGGGATAGAATCTAGACTGATTCCTCCTTGAGTCAAAAAAATCTCACGAAATTCTACCCCAGCCCTATCAAATGCTTCTTTAAAAGGTGGTATCCACTCATTATTTTCATGGATAATATAAATTCCATCCTGTAGCGTGTTATATAACATAATATGTCTCCTTTTAGTTTGATTAATTACAACAGAGTTAATCTAGATTTCTATTTTTTGGAATCAAAATAACACATACGGTTGCTATGACCATTAATATGCCAAGATAAATAAAGAAACCTTGTTCAACTCCGTATTCCTTAAATTGTAAAGCTACATAATTTGCACTTCCTCCAAAAAGTGCTGCCGCAACTGCATAACTAAACCCAGTTCCAAGAGCACGAATATGTTGTGGAAAAAGTGTAGTCTTAAAAATACCTGCCACTGCACTATATAATCCAAGCATAAAACACATGGATCCGATTATAGCAAACAACGCAAAAGGGTTTGTAAATGTTTTCATTGCCATAAAAGCTGGATAAATACCAAAAATAGTAAAAATACAGAATGCAAGTAGACAAGTTTTTAACCCTATTTTATCAGACAATATTCCAAAAAATGGAACAGAGATAAATAGTATAAAAATTGCTCCAAGCATAATATTAGAGGCTATTTGTGGATCAATTCCATTATTTATCATATATATCTTGCTATATGTGGTAATAATATAGTAAGCTGGAGAGCATCCTGCGGTAATACCAAAAACAAGCAATACAGATTTATATGATTTTAATAAGGCTTTAAAGCTACCTCTATCTGCATGACATTTTAGTTCCTCTGCAGAATTGTCACTCATAAACGAACGTATAAGTAGACTAAATAAAGCAAACATACCACCAATGAAAAACAATACCCTCCATCCCCACTCAGACATTTCTTCGTGTGAGATAAATAAAAACATGCAACTAATACTTGCTATAGCAAGTAATTGACCACCAATAAGAGTAAAATACTGAAAACTTGAATAAAATCCTCTTTTACCATGCGGTGCCACCTCACTTAAATAAGCCGCTGCAATACCATATTCTCCACCAACAGCAAAGCCCTGCAAGAGTCTTGCCAAAAGTAAAAAGATAATTGCAGCATCTCCTATGATATTTTTGCCAGGCAAAAATGCTATCAAAAACGAACCTATAGCCATTAAAACAATAGAAAAAATCATCGAGCTTTTACGTCCTATTTTATCAGCGATAGACCCAAAAACCATACTGCCAATAGGAAGCATTAAAAAACCAATGGCAAACACACCAAAAACAGATATTTGTTGTATAACTGAGGATTGTGCATCAGAAAAGTTACTCGCAAAATAAGGTGTCGCAAATGCATAAATATAAAAATCAAACCATTCCACAAGATTGCCGCTACTTGCTGCAATGACAGAACGGATTGTCTTTGTTTTTGAAATGTCTAATTCAGACCTATTCCTCTTAAATAACACCATTGTCATAATCCTTGTCATAAAACTTAGCTGTATTGCAAATAGACTGCAAACATTACCTAACTGCCTTCTATATTTTATTAGCAACCACAAATCTCGCCAAATTAAGCGTATATATATCTTTGTTTATAGAAAATATTTTATTGGCACAAACTATATAACATAGTCTTGCTCCTTATTGCGTTTGAATCTGCCTGTCCCTGCAAAATCATTAATACTGCTTTTAGAGCCACCCACTCGATAACGCGAAGCAAGATGTGTAGAATCTAATCTATCACCCTTACCAAAAAGCTTATGTCGCAATGATCCTTGTGTATATTCTTGCTTATATACACCACGTTTTTGTAACTCTGGCACAATAAAACGCACAACATCTTCAAAACTTCCTGGTGTTGTTGCATACGCAAGATTGAAACCATCAGCATCACTATAAGCAATCATTTCTTGCAATATATCGCATACTTGAGTAGGCGAACCTACAAATTTTGGTCCTTGACAGCCTATACCTGTAAGTTGCAATAAATCTCTTAATCTCCAAATCTTGCCAGATTCTGTTGTAGAATTATTCAAAGCATCTACCTGTGCAACCATAGCATTTGATTTAATATTGCTTAATGGATCATCCAAATCATAGCGACTTAAATCTACACCTAGCCAACCTGAATTGATAACCAAAGATCCCTCTTTGCTTGCATAAGATAGCAAGTCGTTATACTTAGCAAAGGCAAGACTTTCGTTCTCATCAGTAACTATTGTGGCTAAAATATAAATTTTAGCACTATAAGGATCTCGTCCTGCCTGAACGAGAGCATCCCTCACTTGTTTTACAGCAACTCTAGCATACTCTTTTGTTGGTGGAGCAATAAAAATAGCTTCTGCATGTGTAGCAGCAAATTGTCTTCCTCGTGCAGAATTTCCTGCTTGAAATAAGACTGGGGTTCGCTGAATACTTGGTTCACATAAGTGAATACCTGGAACATCATAATATTTGCCATGATGCCCTATGTGATGTATTTTGGTTGGATCTGCAAAATCTCCACTTTCCCGATCTAGTATTACTGCAGAATCTTCCCAACTCCCCTCTAATAACTTATAAATTACTTCCATATACTCATCAGCGACATCATAGCGTTCATTGTGTGGCAGCTCACTTGAACCCATATTTTTATTTGCACTTGGCAAATAACCAGTAACAATATTCCAACCTACCCTGCCCTTTGTGAGATGATCAAGAGTGCTAAGTCTCCTTGCAAATGGATAAGGATGCTCAAATGGCACACCAGCAGTAATCCCAAAACCTACATGTTTGGTAACCCCAGCACCGATGACAGCAAGTTGTATAGGATCATTGACTGGTACTTGCAAGGCAGTTTTTAAAGCACCTAAATCATTGCCGCCATAAATATCATACACGCCTAAAACATCAGCAATAAATACTGCATCAAATAAGCCCTCTTCAGCGACTTGTGCAATATTTTGCCAATATTCCATATCTTTATAGCATAGGGCTTGATCATTTGGGTATCGCCATAACCCAGGACTTAAGTGAGAGATGCAATTCATTTCAAAAGCATTAAAGCTTATTTGTTTTGTTAATCCCATATTTTTCTCCGCTTTAGAATCTAGTTTGTTCAACTTACAAAACGCATTATATCAGTAAATTTTTAAAAATACAATATGTAATTTTATTTTTTTTATATTTTTTAAACTTTTTTATATATAAATTATTATATTAGATGATTTAATTCTTATAACCTTATATATAATTATGTTAAATATAATTTTATAGTCATTTAGTTATGAAAAATAATATGTATGTAGAAAAGTTACATTTATATCATGATATAAAAGATTCTGCTAGATATTACATTGAAACATCACACTATAAACCAATAGAAGAGATTCTAAGTCTCAGTAACTATGCTATAATCTTGCTTTTAAAACGTATAATGCAGGATTTTTAAGTGAAAGTTGGTTATATACATTTCTATGGTTTAGGTGATAATATTTTTGCACTTGAGCCGCTTTTTGCATTAAAAACAATCTTTAATTGCGAGGTAATTGTTTTTGGTAACGCAATGATGCAAAATCTGTTATTGCATTGCGATTTTGTGGATTGTGTGCATGATATAAATGGTGATATTGCGAGTCATATTGATTTATTTAATTCATATCATCTTGATTATGCAATTCTTACAAATTGTAAGCGATGCTATCTATATCCATTACAAAAAAGCAATGTAAAAACTATTATTACAACTACAAAGATTCCAAGTCTTTTTTCACTGCGTTGCAAAACTATACCTATACACCTTATGCCAAAATATCGCAATATGACACGATATGAGCTAAGCTTGAGCCTTGTTCGTAAAATCAATCCAAAGTTATTTGATTCAAAGATAAAAACTCTTTGCTTTGATGATGCAAAGGTAAAAACTACGTTAGAGCAAAAAGAAAAAATACAATCTTTTATTACCAATCACACAAAAACAAAAGAGAAGAATTCAAAACTCATTCTAATAAATCCTTTCAGCAATACCGCCACCCACACGCTCCCATTAGAAGCATATATAGAACTTATAGCTAATATTGGCAATATGCGTAATTGCATTCCAGTGGTTGCCACCTATCCATACATTCATGAACACTTCTTACATGCCTTATCTGCATGGAAAAATACAAATCAACAAGAAATCCCTAATCTTATTATATTTCCAAACGATAATGATATACTCAACCTTGCTGCACTGATAGAGCAAATGGATTATGTTATTAGTCCAAGTACAGGGACAATACATCTTGCTTCGAATCTATGTATACCAACAATTGGTCTGTTCTCACAATATGATACAAAGAAATGGGGAACAAAGAGTAAGCAATATGTAATCCTGCCACATGAAAAAACACTCATGAGTAAAGATAATATAAAACATGCTATAAAACAAACTCTACACATGTTGCAAACAAATCTTCAAGATAGTAATTAAATTTTTACATCAGGTATTTAAGATTAACATTTCAGATAAGTTTTATTGCAGGATGTTTTTATGTTATGTCTTGAATAACAGAAGAAAAGTCAAATAATTTTAAAAGGCTTGCAACATTTTATCTAACATCCGCTTATAGCCAGGCAGAGCTTGAGATAAAAACAGATTCTAAACATACTTAGACATTTGCATTGTGATAAAATTCACAAAAGATAGAGTATTACTCAACCGTAACGCTTTTAGCTAAATTACGCGGCATATCAACATCATTATTAAGACGCACAGCAATTTCTAGTGCTAAGAGTTGCAAAACAACCATCATGGAAAAAAACTCTTCCATATAACTCTCAAATTGCGGAATCTTTACTATATCATCAGCAAGTTCAAAATCAATAGGGCTAATTGCACAAATTGTAGAATCCCTTGCAATAAGCTCTTCTACATTGCTTTTATTTTTTTCATACAACAAATTCTTGGGCATAAGAGCAAGTGTAAATAATTCACTATCAGCAAGGGCTATTGGACCATGTTTCATCTCCCCACTAGGATAGCCCTCTGCATGTAAATAGCTAATCTCCTTCAGCTTTAATGCACCTTCTAGTGCTAGTGGGTAAAAAATATCTCTCCCAATAAAGAAAAAGCCATGTCCATGCAGATAACGCTTTGATAATCTTTTGATTTTTTCATGTAAGTTTTGGTTTATATGTGTAGCACTTCTTGCATGCAACATCGCACGAGTTTCATTTTCTAAGCCTATAGAATCTATGCAGCCTCTTTTATGTCCAAGCAATACTGAAAAGATCCATAATACCATAACTTGTGTTGCAAATGCCTTTGTACTTGCTACGCCCTTTTCAGTCCCAGCTCTTGTAAGTAAGCAATAATCAGCCAAACGCACCATAGAACTATTATCTACATTGCATATTACAAGCGTTTTCAAACCTTTTTCTTTTGCAAGTTTTAGGGCTTGTAAAGTATCAGCTGTTTCACCGCTTTGTGAGATAGCAATGAAAAGTTCATCAGATTCTAACACAGGCTTTGCATAACGAAATTCACTTGCAATATGTGTTGTCGTGCGAACTCTTGCTTTTCTTTCCAAGAGATATTTGCCAACCAATGCGCTATGGTAGCTTGTCCCACAAGCACATATTGCAATACTCTTAAAAGCATTAAAAAAATTAGAATCTAACTCATCTAAACATACACTACCCTTACTTACTCGTCCCACCATTGTTTCAAGCAAAATGCTTTCTTGCTCATATATCTCTTTTTCCATAAAGTAGCGATAATTGCCCTTTTGTGCTTTCTCTCTGCTCACATTAAAAGGCTTTACATCATATGACAATGTTGGTATTTCATTAATACTAAGACTTCCATAAGCTCCATCATCAAGATAAATCACACTATCAATAAGCCCTACTAATGCAGCATCGCTACTTGCAAAAAAGACTTCATCAGGGCTATTTTTATTAAAACCAATTAAAAGTGGGGAATGTTTTTTTGCATAAAAGATTCTGTTAGATTCTAATTTTGTAATGAGCAAAATTGCAAAAGATCCTTGCAATCGTTTAATTGTTGCTTCAAATGCTTCCTTAGGAGAAAGCGTTTGTGCATAAGATTCAAATAAATGCACAATTGCTTCTGTATCAGTTTGACTTTGAAATTGTATAGATTTTGCTTGTAATTCTTCTCTTAACTCCTTATAATTTTCAATAATGCCATTATGAATAATTGCACTTTGTAAGCCACTATGCGGATGTGCATTGCTCTCTGTTGGCTTACCATGTGTAGCCCATCGCGTATGTCCAATAGCTAATCCATAGCCCTCAAACTTTATATCTTGTAGTTTTTCGTTGAGATTTTCTAGCTTTCCTACCGCACGAAAAGTTTCAAGATTTTCATTTTGCAAAACAGCCATACCTGCACTATCATAACCGCGATATTCTAATTCTTTTAAACCATTTAAAATTACATTTTTTTTATCTTTATTTCCAATATATCCAACAATGCCACACATCGTTAGCTCCTTATAGTTATTAATTTATAGAATCTGATTTATCCATACGTTGCAATATAGCATTGTTTGGACAAATTTTTGGGTTAGATTCCAAAAGGCATCTTATCTCTAACACTTTTGCAACTTGCAATATTCCTTACATTTACAAATCTATGCCATTACATTATAATCTATGCTTAATCTATAATAATATCGTGTATTCTAGCAAAATTATATAAAAGTTTGATAATCGCAGTTAGAGCAATTTCTATGGATAGATACCTGCATTACACACTGCTTTGGGTTTTACTATAAAACTACCTATTTTTTGTGTTTCTTGTAGGATATGTAACTTTTCCTTTTGAAAAATCAATTAATTCTTGCAGCGTTATTACATTGTTTGGAAGCGATTGTATACATATTTTATATAATTCAAAAGCAGTGAGTGCATCGGCATAAGCTCTGTGAACTTGCGTTGTGTTGATTCCAAGCATATCATTAAGATAGGAGAGTGCATATTTTTTTGACACAATACTTTTGCGACTAAGATCTAGCGTGCATAAACGGGCATTAAAAAGAGGTGGCATATCATATTTATGCAAACTCTCTGCAATAAAGTTATAATCAAAAGAAACATTATGTGCAACAAATACACTATCGCCCAAAAATGCACGAAATTGCTTTAACACTTGCTCAATGCGAGGTGCATTCTCTAGCATATAGGAATTTATTCCTGTTAGCTCAATAATTTCCTCTGGTACAAATGGACTATATACGAGTGTATCAAAAGTATCAAGGATTCTCCCATTTTGTGTGATTATAGCACCAATCTCAATAATCTGCCCATTTTTCACATTCGCCGATGTTGTTTCTATATCAACAAAACATAGTTTTGCTTCATCTAAACGAATATTTTTTATTGTTGTATCAACAATATGACTTTCATCATCTAATGCAGAAACCCTATATAATGGTGCATACAAACCAATCATTATTTCAAGCAGCGTTTCACTCTCAAGCATACTATATTCAGGCAATACATTACCTAATTGATGATGGAAATCCCTAAGTGCTAAAGGCATCCGATCAAGCAAATTAAAATAATGTTCAAAATATCGAAGTGCCATATCGTAATCCGGGCATCATGCAATCGATCTCAACCACTGCAATAATATATGAATTTGTCTTTTTACCTCATCACTCGCACATCCTCCAAGACTATTTCGCCTTTGCATGGAATGCTCTAAATCTAAGGCTAGTCTTAAGTCCTCATGCGATATTGTCGTATTGATGGCTTCTGTATCACTTTTTTGTGCCAAAAGTTTCAAGAGCTCTTTTTCCAAAACCTCATGAAGTAATTCTATCTCTATGTTGCTTAGATCTTTACCTCTAGACTCTGCATATTGCACACATATACCTGTAATATGATGTGCTTCTCTAAAAGGAACTTGACACTTTTTTACCAAAAGATCTGCTAAATCCGTTGCAACTAGATGTCCCTTTTCACACATTTTACGCATATTATCAGTATTGATTGTAAGCGTTTTTATACTTTCTGTTAGAATCTTGAGGCTAATCATTGCAGTCTGTATAGAATCAAACACACCTTCTTTATCTTCTTGCATGTCCTTATTATACGCAAAAGGTAGAGCTTTCATGGTTGTAAGTAACGCTACAAGGTTACCATAAACCCTGCCTGTTTTACCACGCAAAAGCTCGGCAACATCGGGATTTTTCTTCTGCGGCATAATAGAGCTTCCCGTTGCAAAATCATCAGAAAAAGTTACAAAACCAAACTCATAACTACTCCATAAAATAAGCTCCTCTGCCATACGAGAAACATGCATCATAATCATAGAAATATCATAGAGTATATCTAAAGCAAAATCTCTTTGTCCAACCGAATCCATAGCATTTAAGCTTGGTTCTCTAAAACCTAAACTCAAGGCAAGATTTGCTCTTTCATTTCCATAAGGTGTACCAGCAAGGGCTGCACTACCTAAAGGACAATCATCACTTCGTTGCATACTCGCTTGTAATCTCTCAACATCACGTTTCAAGCCAACGCACCACGCCACTAAATGGTACCCAAAGCTTATTGGCTGTGCATGTTGCAAATGTGTCATACCAGGCATTAGGGTATTTGTATGATGTTGGGCTATTGTCAAAAGAGATTCTATAAGCTCACTTAAGAGTTTTTGTATAGCAAGATTTTGTTTTCGGCAATAGAGTTTAAAATCCAAGGCAACTTGATCATTTCTACTGCGAGCTGTATGAAGCTTCTTGCCTGCATCGCCAATCTTTTTACTTAATGCTTGTTCTATTGCCATATGTATATCTTCATCGTGTAAAGAAAAGGCAAAAACACCTTGCATAATCTCTTGCTTTATCTCTTGTAGTCCATGCGTAATAGAATCTAACTCATGAATATCTAAAAGCCCAATAGAATAAAGCATCTTAGCATGTTCAATAGAACCTTGAATATCTTCTTCCCATAAATTTTTATCAAATGGAATGCTCGCATTAAACTCATCAAGCAAAGTGTTTGCATCTGTTTGAAACCTGCCAGCCCAAAGTTTCGCCATATGTATCCTTTATATGTTGAGTCCAAAAGTATATCGTAGCAAAATGATACAAAAAAAATGTTAAGTTGTTAGCTAAATGCAAATCATTCGCATATCATATTAGGACAACTACAATCTAGTAAATATCACATTACTTATCACATAAATCATTGTAGATTAAAACAAAGATTTAGTGCTCATTTTGTCTTCTATTCTACTTTATCACACCCTTATTTATAAGAGTTGTTTGAAATACTGCGTGAAAAATATGAAACTTTTCATATAAATATTATATTACAAAGGTTTTACAGGATAATATCTAATTCAAGTATATATTGATTATAATCTTGCTTAAAACCATGATGTAAAAAAGACTTAAAGATCTAGTTTTATACACACAAAACTTTGGATTTTATATATCTAACTCACAAATTCGCTGATGATATCTCCCATCTTTTCACAACCTACAAGTTTTGAATCTTTATCCATCATATCCCCCGTACGATAACCTTGCTGCAAAGCTTTATTTACTGCATTTCGCACAGATTCTGCCTCCTTTTTTAATCCAAAGGATAACTCTAGCATCATCGCTACGGATAAAATTGTACCAATAGGATTTGCCTTATCCTGCCCAGCAATGTCTGGTGCACTCCCATGAATTGGCTCATATAATCCCAATGTACTATGCGAAAGTGAAGCAGATGGAATCACACCAATTGTACCTGTGATAATACTTGCCTCATCGCTTAAAATATCACCAAACATATTTTCAGTCAAAATCACATCAAATTGACTAGGATCGCGACAGATCTGCATTGCTGCATTATCGACATACATATGACTCAAAGCCACACTTGGATAATCTTTTGCTACCATTTCTACCACTTCACGCCAAAGACGAGATGAGCTTAACACATTTGCTTTATCCACAGAAACAAGATTTTTCCCGCGTTTTTGTGCGATTTGAAATGCCACTTTTGCGATAGATTCTATTTGAGATTGTGTATAGCTCATCTCATCAATAGCAATTTTCTCTCCATCTCTCTCTTCCAATAAATGCCTACCAAAATACGCTCCCCCCACAAGCTCACGCACAATAACAAAATCAATCCCCTTTTGCAGAATCTCACACTTTAATGGACTAGCCATACTAAGTTCTGGTAAAAGTGTAGCAGGACGAATATTTGCAAATACACCTAATTCTTTCCTAAGTTTTAAGAGGGCTGATTCTGGACGATTATGACTTGGTTGTTTATCCCATTTTGGACCACCAACAGCACCTAGCAAAACACTATCACTGCGTTTGCAGATTTCTAAGCTCTCCTGCGGCAAACAATCACCACACGCATCAATGGCACACCCACCAGCTAAAACCTCATTATAAACAAACTCATGTTTATAAATTTTTGCTACAGAATCTAATACCTTTAGAGCTTGTGTTACCACCTCTCTGCCGATCCCATCACCATAAATGACTGCAATTTGTTTTTGCATCTTTGCTCCTTTTGCGACTTTATAAAGATTTGCATATGTTAGTATGTGTTTAATTTTATATCGCTAAGTAATTATTATGTGTCAAATAATATATAAAACTTACAAGACTTCAATAACTATTAAATCCTGTATTCTAGCAAAATTATATAAAAGTTTGATAATAATTGATTAGGTATTATGTACTACAAGAATCCATTTACTTTACTTGATCACAAAAGTTCTCACACCAAAATGCTTTGCATAAAGTGGATTTGGAAAAATTTTGGGATCTATGCCAGGACTATCCCAATCTCCATAACGTTTATAGAAACTATGAAAATAGTAGGACTTACAATTACTTGTGCCTTTTGCTCTGCTATATAGTTTGTCATATTATTCCACTTAATACGCATATCTATAAATGCACTTAAAACAAAAGTAGCATAAAGACAGCTAAACAATAAGATTCCATACTGAATCCTTCTTTGTGCGTGATAAAACAACGTTATTGCGACTTGGTAAACAATTAAAAACCCAACAATACCATTAAGCCAATTTTATTATTTTTATTATGTAAAGAATGCAATAATAAACAAACAAAACGTATATATGACAAAAATTTTAATCATCATATACCAAACACAACAGACATTAGAATCTCAAATTCCATGCATATACAATACACATAAATTATTTAGATTTAGATAAAATATTGCAGATAAAAAGCAATATAAAACATAAAAGGAAAACTATGCAAGAAACAACGTTGGGTTTCACACAAACAGATAGCTCTAAACACAAAGTGCAGCTACTCTCACCAGCAGGGAATCTCACAAAACTAAAAATTGCACTACAATATGGAGCCGATGCGGTATATGGTGGTGTAAGCCATTTTTCATTACGTAATCGTGCGAGTAAAGATTTTACTTATGATGATTTTAGAGAAGGTATAATCTATGCACATAAACTTGGTAAAAAAGTGTATGTAACTATCAATGGCTTTCCATTCAATTCACAAATAGAATCTTTAAAAACTCATATTGCAAAAATGCGTGATTTAGAGCCAGATGCATTCATCGTAGCAGCACCTGGTGTTGTACGACTTGCAAAAAGCATCGCCCCAAACATTCCAATACATCTCTCTACACAAGCGAATGTGTTGAATGTGCTTGATGCAGGTGTTTTTTATGATATGGGTGTAAAGCGAATTGTTGCAGCAAGAGAAATAAGCCTTAATGATTGCGAAGAAATAAAAAAGGTGTTGCCTGATTTAGAAATTGAAATTTTTGTGCATGGAAGTATGTGTTTTGCGTTTTCAGGGCGTTGTTTAATCTCTGCCTTACAACACGGCAGAGTGCCTAATCGTGGAAGTTGTGCAAATGATTGTCGCTTTGATTATGAGTATTTTGTTCGCGATGATACGAGCGGAAATCTTGTGCGTTTTGACCCAAATGAATTTTATGCTAAAAACCCAGATAATAATGTCTTTTTGCGTTTGCAGGAAGAAGAAGGTGTCGGTACGCATATATTTAACGCCAAGGATTTAAACCTTGCAAGTCATTTACACCATATCATGCAATCAGGTGTGATTGATGCACTAAAAATTGAGGGACGCACAAAAAGCACATATTATGCAGGAATCACAGCACGTACATATCGCCTTGCCTTGCAAGATTATGAGCAGCAGATTTCACGTCCAGCACTTTATCAATATGAACTGCATACATTAAAAAATAGGGGTTTTACTGATGGCTATATCATACATCGTCCATTTGTACGCCTTGATACACAAAATCATTTCAGTGCAATCAGTGAGGGAAGCTATCAAGTATGTGCAGAGGTTGATTATACTGGGTTGTATTGTCTCTGCAAACATACAATACAAAAGGGTGATTTATTAGAAATTATCTCACCCCTGCAATACTATCCAAATACGCAGTTTGGGACACAATCGCATGCAGTAGTCAAACGAAATTCTCACACAGATTCTACACAAAATAGCAAAGATATTTTAGAATTAAGCTTAGAGAATAATTTGCCAAACACTATAGAATCTAGTGACAAGATACATGATATACAATCATTAGACGCACAAGATTCTATATCGCTTGATTCCAATACAACAGACAAACTTACTACACAAAGCAATGAATATGGCACCATTTGTTGCATTGATGGGAGATATTATTTACGATTACATAAAATCTTATTGCAAAATGGAAAGGAAGTGGAGGCAATACATAGTGGCAATACAAACCCTATTGTCCTACCTTTTAAACTACCACCATTTAGCTTTTTGCGTGTAAAATTATAATGTATTACAGATTTTCTAAATATTATTTTACATAGCTGATTATATGCTTTTAGTTAAGATAATCTATTTGCATTAGCAATTTCAGTAAAATAGGTTTATATCTTTTGCACTAGTTTATCAATCTTATCTTATCGCATAGTGCTTTTATCTTGTATAACCTGCTCTATAAGATTAGTATTGTGCTTAATTGTCATAAAATCTGTATTGATTTGTGCGGGGTTGGTTTTAGGCAAAATAACAAGTAATTTTCCTGGATAACTTTCATCATTACGTTGATAAAACATTTCTTTAAATTTTTCTTTGCTAATCTTAATATTACCCAAACTCGGATCGGATAAATAAACAAAATAGTGATCCATTCCGCGATATACACTAAAATGATCGTTGCTTCTTGCTTTTACATACAAAATTGCTGGTACCTTGAGCTTTCCTAGAGATTCCATATTAAGTGCTAATCCAAGAGCCTTAAATCCCCTTGTCTCTGCATATTTAGCTAAATCAAGAAATGAGGTGCTAGCCTTCTCTCTTAAATCATCATTCCATTCAATCTCCTCTTTTTTATTAATATCAATACCCTTATCTCTCAACATAAAGTTTATAATATCTCTTTCATTTGTATGCGTATTATAATAATATGTGAGTATTGTAGATAATGATGCAGAACCACAACTATAGTCATACTCTTGTTTAGTGAGATTACTATCTCTAATTTGTGTCCAAGTTTTTATCGGTGTCTCAATCACAACAGAATCTATTGTAATTATTGCTTTTGAGTATGCCATCGTGAAACACAATATAAATACAAAATACTTCATTTTAGATTCTATATGAAAGGGTAAGATTTATTGCATTGCTTGTATAATCACTTGTCTGTAAGTATTCTATGCTGCTAAAAAGAATAAGATTCTGTTTTATCTCATATGCAACTCCAAAATTATATCCTACAGACGAGCCTTGCATGGATACAATCTTACTATCAACAAAATCCTTAGTTTTATACTGATATGTTATACCAAAATTAAGCGATACATAAGGATTTACTGCAAAATATACCATAGGCGTTAAGGTAAAAATCTCTCCACTATTAACACTTAACATTCCATTTGCGCTATAAAGATTTGCTCTAAATCCAGCTTGTAGCAAGAACACAAGTGGATCTATAGTATAATAGCTTGTTGCAAATATTGAATAACCCTTAAAATATTGCAATTTTGCTGTGTCATTGCTGAAATTTGTCATATTCATCAAGTCTATGCTGCCGCCAAGCAATAAAGCAGGATATCTACCTTCTCTTTTAATTTGAGCTAACATCCCTAGATTCCACGTATTAAAATTTCCGTTATGTTTCTCTGTAAAATTCGCATTTACATTTGTTGTATTATGCTGATAGAAAGCATTTATCGTGCTAAAAATCTCTATATTTTTATAGATTCCATATCTCACACTCATAGCAAAGTTTAAAAAATCGGTATTAGAATTTGCAATCATACTAATAGGAATTTGTATAGAGTTACCACTACCCACATCATGTGATAGTGAAGTGAGTAAAGAATTTTTGCTTTTAATATTTATATATGAAAGCTGACTTAGTATTCTAAATTGTCTTTTCCCGCTTAGAATCTCATCTATATTGACTGGTTTTGCATTTAAGAAATTCGACAATAAGACAAAAATAAATATTCCATAAACATATTTTTTAAACATTAACCTGCTGTGTCTCCGTATTTTAATCAAGAATAGTGAGTTCGTTATGTTAGAATGATTGCATCATACTACAAGATTACAAAGCCTCATAGCAGCTCTACATAAAAAAGACTATCACTTGACATAACACAACAGACATTGACTTTGTTGTGTCATATAACTACCAAGGTAATTTAACTCTAGTCTTGCAAATAATAGTTAAACACAATCTATAATCATGAAAAATGATGAAGCATTAAAATGCAACACCAGCCTCTAACCCGGCTTGCCAAGCACGCGAATCTGGCATACTTATACCATTGACTTGCTTACTTGCATTTAAATCATAATATTTACCAAAGCCCTTAAGATAAAAACTGACATTCTCACTTACTTTAGCTTGTGTACCAAGACTAAATATAAACACTTGATTATATCCATTTACTCTAGCAAGAGAACCATCAAAGACATACCCAGCACCAAGATAACCATAGCCAAAGCTATATGTAAGTTTAACCCTTTCAGATACTTTAAGTTTACCCTCAAGTTCAGGTCCAACATACACCATCAATCTTCCAATGCCATTACTACTAGAAATAATCGCATCTGTTCCAAGAAACAAATTAATAAACAAAGAAGAAGTTCCCTTAAGTAAATTTACACCTATTTTGGGCATCAACTCAACTTGCAAGAGTTGCGTATTTTTATTAAATTGACTCAAGTGTGCACCACTTAGATTGGTATTACCATATCCAATCTTCATCTCAGCTCCATAATGAAATCTCTGAAATAGCGTATCATAAGCACCAAAAGATATAAAACCTCCTGCACGATTTATATTAGCTTCATTAGCACTCATATTTTCATAGAATCCACCCACGCCAACATGGTAATCAGAACAATACTTTTCTGATACACACACTGCATTCACACTTACCCCTAAAGCCCCAGTTACCACAAGACTTAAACCAATTTTTTTAATACTATCCATCATAACCATATCTCCCATCCAAAAGCACCGTGTTGAAGTTGCCCTAAATATGGCAACTAAACTGACTATAAACTTTCGCCAATTTTCCTTTAAAATCCTGCATTAAAAGAAAAATCAAAATCAGTGCAACTACCATTAAATAAACAATTACCTAGCCAAGCACCAGCACCAATTCCTAAGCTAACAAGCAGTCCAGCAAGAAAACCCTCCCCCTTAGTCTCGCTCATTTCTGCATTATTTAATGCCATGACATCTGCATTTTCAGCATTATCAAAAAGCACATTCATATCATCATGATTGATATTTGATGCTTTATGCGTCTTGACAACATTTTGTATACCATCTGCTTGAATTTGTGCTTGCATAACACTGAAACTCAAAGTAGAACCTAAAACCAGCATTGAAACTATCTTTTTCATAACTCTCTCCTAATTTCATGTAACATTTCATTGCTATAGTTTCTATATTTACTAACTTTAGCAAATATAAAAACTATAAATAATAATACAAACAAATATCTAAAATCAAGCTTAAAAAACGAATTTTTCTATATTATTGTTGCTTTATTTATAAATAATTCTATAAAATGTAATATATTCTTTACATTTTATAATAAAAATCCTATAAAAATAAATTTCATGAAAATATCAGAATCTAATCTTATACTTACACACCTTGTATTCAAGTGTGCAAACAAAAACAATGAAGCAAAAATATATAAATCTATTTTATGTCCAGTGCGTCATATGCCTTATAACTTCTATGTTGGCAATCTATCTTGGGCGAGTGGGTTGAATTAAAAACCCTTATGATATTAAGACTACAAAAATATTACATACTCTGCAAATATATGCAAAAATTCACAATTTGGCATGTTGAAAATGATTAAAATTACATCAAATTAGAAACCATAATAAGGGCATTAAAATGCAACACCAGCTTCTAACCCAGCTTGCCAAGCACGCGAATCTGGCATACTTATACCATTTACTTGCTTACTTGCATTTAAATCATAATATTTACCAAAGCCCTTAAAGTAAAAATTCACATTCTCACTTACTTTAGCTTGTGTACCAAGACTAAACATAACAATTTGGCTTCCTTCACCTATACTCGCATGAGCCTTATTAAAAGTATATGCACCATTAAAGACATAACCATACCCAGCAGTATATGTGAGTTTCATCTTTTCATTTAAAGCAATCTTACCATCAATTCCGCCTCCAAGAAGAAACAACTCTCTGCCGACACCACTAGAATTCATCACATCATACCCAGCAAGAAAATTGACAAATAGAGGAGAATCCTTCCCAGCTATATTGACACCAATTTTACCTATCCCATCAAATTGAAATAGTGTATTATCTTTAGTAAGTAGATTAAGATTTGTCCCGCCAACACTATTATTTCCATAACCAAGCTTTACATCAAGTCCAAATTGCACTCTCTTAAAATAGACATCTGCTCCACCCAAAGAGATAAAGCCGCCCATATTATTGATGTTTGCTCCACTCCCTGTTGTATTTTCATAAAATCCACCAGCACCCAAATACAAGTCTATGCAGTAATTTTCTACTACACATACCGCATTGGCACTCGCTCCTAAAGTCCCTGTTAATACAACGCTTAAACCAATTCTCTTACATAAGCCCACCATACTAAACCTCCACATATTATGTATATGACGTAAATTTTATCCAAACAGCTTATTTGCTACCCATTCACCAGCCTTTACTGCTATTGGTGTCAAAAAAGCCGCCAACAATCCAGCAAGAATCCCTTCACCCTTAGTCTCACTCATCTCGGCATCACTCAATGCAATAACATCACCGCTCTTAGCACTATCAAAAAGCATATTCATATCATCACTATTAATACTTGCTACTTTATGTGTTTCAACAATATTTTGTACAACATTTGCTTGAACCTGTGCCTGCATGAGAGTCAAACTCAAGACAGAGCTTAAAACCAACATAGAAATTACCTTCTTCATACTTCGCTCCTTTTGCACAAAAATTGAATTTCTTCTGCTTCTATATTCACTTGGTTGCTACCTTATAAATTAGAAGCTGTTTAGATTATATAAACATATAGCTTAATATAAGCTTAAAATATAATAAAATTTTTATTTTATATTTTATAGTATTTAATTAAAAATTAATTCTAAAAATTAAAATATATATTTATATTTAATATTAAATATAAGAATTTATATAAAAAATTATTTCATTTAATATTATTGAAATATTGTAAATTATAAATAATGCAAATCGTTATTTTAATCAAAATTGTATCTAAAACAACCAATATTTAACTTAGATTTTAGAAGAAAATCCATCTTATTTAAACCCATATAATTTAAAAATTCTTTCATATTTGATTATATGAGCACAAGAGTATATTTATAACAAGATGACTATAAATTTAGCTTCTCATGATTTTGTTTTAAAAGGTGGTGAGGTGCAGATTCTATTGATAAAAAGTATATATCATTCCTAAATGATTTGAGCCAAGCAATAACAACATGTTAAATTTTATTGCCTACATCATTTAAAAACCTAATTCCTTAATAAATTAAAAAATGCAAGACTTTTGCTTAGCAAAAAGAGTCCATAAAATAATAAATGTCTCGTAAAATCTATGATTAGATATATGCATCATCACTTAAATATATGATTTGTCCTATACCCTCTTAATGCTAAGGCTTGAAAATACTCTTTTAAGTTTTTAAGGCTTTCTTTAGAATCTTTGCTTATCTCCATAATATCTACGCCATGTCGAAGACTTGCTAGATCGCTTTCTACTTGCTGCGTTTTAAATCCAAAATACTCTTTCATTTCGGCTTTTGTAATCAGCACAATATCAGCACATAAAAACATAGATGGATATTTTAACACTTTGTCATCACCTTCTGGCACACTAAGCAACACAACATTAACATTTGCACCCAAATCATAGCTTGCAGGACATACAAGATTACCCACATTTTCTATAAATAAAAAATCACTCTGATTAAACCTTGAATCCTCCATAAGCGATGGCAGCATATTTGCTATCATACTTGCTTCAAGATGACACGCCTCACCTGTTGTGATTTGTTTTGCTAAGACTCCTTGCTTTTCTAATCTATCCGCATCTCTATTTGTTTCTAAATCACCCTCAATTACACAGAATCTAAAGTCATCAAACTGACTTAAAGATTCTAAAAGTGTGGTCTTACCACTTCCTGGGCTACTCATAAGGTTGATTACAAACTTATTGTGCATATCATAAATACTTCTTAACTCTTGTGCTTTTTTATCATTTGCACTTAAAACTCTCTCTTTTATCGCAATAACTTTTTCCATGTATTTCCTTTCAAAACACTAATTTTAACAAAAAAGATTCCAATACGAAAGCATCGCATGTTTTTTTATTGTAATGAATGCAATGTTATAATAAACTTTACATAAAATTTACTTTAGGATACATAATGCATATTTTTAAATATGCTTTTTGTTGTTTATTGGTTACCTATCATATCACAAAAGCACACACAAATAACAATCCCCTTTGGATAACCTCAAATGATATGCTAAATAGAACAAAAAAGACATATATTTATGATGAAAGAATTAAAGATTTAGACTCCAAGCAATCCTCATCAAAAGATCAAATACCCATTCAAATAGCAGATAATAACTTAGATTCTAAAACCTCCAAGCAAACCATTCTTACAAAATTAAAAAATCACTTCCTTGATATAAACACCTACAAAGAACGATCAAAAAAGGCAGAAGCAACATACACAGATTTTATGAAGGTGCTAGAACATGAGGGGACATATTTTGTTTATTCATATAGCCTACCACCTTTTGGAATCTATGGCAATAATCTTCCCGGTGAATTAAAGTTTCAACTAAGCTTTAAAGTGCCACTTTGGCGAGGTGCATTTTGGAGTAAAGGGTCTCTCTTTTTTGCATATACCCAAACATCATGGTTTCAGCAGTTTAACTCTCGCTATTCTCATCCCATGCGAGATTCAAACTATAAACCTTCAATCCTTTATTCATATCCGACAGACTGGAAACTATTTGGCGGTAAAATTAAGGAATTACGTATTAGCTATTTGCATTTTAGTAATGGTATAGGCGGCAATGAATGCTTAAGGGATTCTAATGGGAATTCTTTAACCCCAGAAGAGTGTCGATCAAGAAGTATGGGTAATAGAATTATCTTCGAACTCCTTTGGGAAAAAGCTGTATTTAAAAATGGAAAATTTGGAGTGCATATTACAGCTTGGCCATATATCCCAAGACGCAGAGATAACCTAGATATTGGTTTATATATGGGCTATGCAAATGCAAGATTATATTATAAACACAAGAAGCATTTTGCAGAATTGCATGTTGCTCCAATTATTAGCGATTATACACAATATCATGGTTCGCTACAGCTTGGATATGCATATGCAATAAGTGATTTCGTCGCACTTTATGGGCAATATTTCTATGGTTACGCAAATAGCTTGTATGAATATAACATACCCACACATCGTGTTGGTATTGGTCTAAGAGTAACAGGGTTCTAGCTCACACATGATTACCTGCTTGAAACCACAATAAAATAAGCATTACTTTATTAAGTTTCATAGAATAAAGAGTTTATTTGGGTTCAAGTGCCCTAAGCTCAAGGACATCACGCTGCAATGTTGCATTATCCAACCTACTTTGCTCCACTTCAATACGCAAAGCATTTCTTGTTTTATGTAAATCCCATAATACCTCAAGTGACGTGGAACCAAAAAATAAATACATCGCATAACCACCAACAAAACATGCAATACAAGCCAAAATAATAAATGCTCGCTTAGAGTAGATTAGATACTGCCACCTGTATTTTTTAGACTTTGCTGCACTATATGAATTTTGTAAAACTTCGCTGTCAAATAAATCTTCTTTATCTATATCATCTCTATAAGATTCTTGCACACTCTCTTGTGAGATATGAGGATCATTAAGTTTTTGCGAAATCCTAGATTCTGCGGCATTACTAATTTTATTAGGTGGGTTTGCTCCATGTGATAAATTAGCGTCTATTGACTTACTTTGTCCTTTATAAATATTATCACTCTCTTTTATTTCCTCTCTTTGTGCATATGACCCTAAGCCATTTTGTGCAGATTCTGTATCTAATATGGAATCCCTAGAATCTGCAATAATAATATCTTTGATATCCTGCGGGATCTCATCATCTATGTTACTTATATTTATTTCTACCCCTACCCCTTCATTCACCAATATGCTATCACTAATAGGCGTGATTGAAGAATGAGGACTTGTATCCCCTTTATGAATATGTGCATCACTTTCATATGAAGCACCTAAGCCAGATTGTATATCATCTACAATAATATCATGCAGAGAATCTGTTTGTATATTTTCTGAATCTTTTTGCGCTTTATTAAGATCTATGGTATCTAGGTGCACCTCATCTTGCTCTTGTGTGAGGTTATTGTGAGATGTAGTTGTATCGTTTTTAGAATCTTGCATATAAAATTTATTCCTAATGGCTTTTATGCGATATTATAACATGTTTTTAATTCAAACATTAACATTGCATAACTCGTGTGCTCATAACCTATAAAAAAGGATCATTATGGATAAGGAATCATACTTTCTAACACTTTTAACACAAAGTGGTATTACACAAAATCTTAACGATGATTGTGCTTTGCTATCACCACTACTTTTCAAGAATAAAAACTATATCATTGCAGCCGATAGCTTTGTAGAAAATATTCACTTTAAGATCCATCATCTAGAAAATAAGAAATGCCATAGTGTAAACAACTTTATAACATATACGCATAAAAATCAATGGTTAAGTTATGAGAATCTCGCAAAAAAAGCTTTTTTGGTAAACATCTCTGATATATTAAGTTCAGGAGCATTACCACAATATGCTCTACTCTCCATCGTGTTGCATAAAAAAATACAAAACACACAAATCAAAGAAATCATACAAGGTATTACACAAATTTGTAAAGAATACAATATTAGACTTATAGGTGGTGATACAATGTGTGGCAACGAACTTTCATTTCACATTACAATCATTGGGAATCTTATAGGCAAATATCTACATAGAGGCAGGGTGAGAGAGGGTGATTTACTTGCCTATACAAGTATGCGAAAAGGAAATCTTGGAAGGAGTCTAAATACTCTAAAAAAGCTACTTAGATATGGTGCACATAAAAATATTATACCGCATCACAATATAGAATCTCAACACAGGGATAGTCGCTTTACCCTACCCTTTTTACGTATGAATTTCCTTAAAAAATCACATAGATTGCTACATGCTTGTATGGATATTAGCGATGGGTTAGCCAATGAGATACAACGATTAGAATCTCAAAACAAATTGACACTCTTACCCTACTCTACTCTAAAACGAGAAATATATCAAAGTGGAGAGGAATATGAGCTACTCTTTAGCTTCAAAGAGAGTAATCTCTCTGCCCTGCAACATATAGCAGATTCCACGCGAACACAACTCCATGTTGTAGGTAAATTTGGTCGTCATAAACCTCATTTTTTTCACACAATAAAATGGCATACATAACCATTGAAATAACACTAAAATCTTGCAGAAAAAAGTATATATGAAATGAGAGCATAAAGCCAAATTATTGAAAATCTTGTGCTATCATTCTAAGCTTAATCAGAATATCAAGGTTTAGCATGTCAATAGAAAAAAATCTCCATGAAGTAAAGGATAAACTTACAAAAGATCAAAATTTACTTGTAAGTGCATTTAAACTTGAAACATTCTACAAAAAATATAAAAACTTTCTATTTCTTATTATAGCTTTATTGGTGCTTTTTGGTGCATATAAGGGCATTAGTGCATACAAGGAACATAAGACAAATACGCAAGCTAATGAGCTTATGAATACTTTACATAGCAAAAATATCACTGAAGAAGATAGAAAAAAAACAGAGGAATTACTTGCCACAATAAAACCAGACCTATACGACTTTTATCGCTACACTCAACTGCAAAATCTAAGTCTATTGCAGTTAAAGAGTGATGAAAACCTCGCCATATTAGAACAATTAAGCAAATCAAGCAATGAACTCATTGCTACACTAGCCAACTATCAATATGCAGTTTTTAGTGAAAAATTGGAATTGCTTGAAAATTTTGAGTCAGATTCTATGCCGCTATTACGCGATAGAGCGAGATTTTTGGCAGCATATCTATATATGCAAAATAATAACACGCAAAAAGCTCATGAGATTCTAGAATCCATACAACCAAGAGATAACAATCGACTTGTTACAGAAATGGCAACTCTACTCAAACATTATGGCTTGGATAGCAAAAGCTTACCTACACAAAATGCAGATGCATCAAAAGAAGATACGGCTAAATTGCCTGTGGAAGCAAATAAAACAAAAGAGTAAGGAAAATAATGTATAAAATATTGAAATCAAGTTTTTGCTACATTGTGTGTAATCTTCAATCTTACCAAAAACACATATCACAATGTTTGTATGGTGCAAAATATTTACAATATTTTACGATCCAGAATGCTTTAAATAAAACCTTTTTGAGCAAAGCATCATGCACTCTAACCATATTATTACTCCTTGTATTTTATAGTGGCTGTGACTCACAAAAAAACTTTAAACCACAACGTGTTTATGGCAAAATAGAATTTAATGACAAATTAGATAAACCCTTGGTAAACAGCAATCAAGCGAGTGCAAAACTCAAAAACAATGCAGTCATCACTGATAATGGCTTATCACATATTACGATCAATGAACATGAAAATCTACTCTACGCAGATTCTAAGCAATGGCTTATTGGCGATGGCTGTGCAGGATTGTTAGTTATCCCGCTATTATATGAAAACAATATAGCAAAGCTTGATCGCAACAACATGAAGACCATTGCAACAAAAGGTTGTGTTGTAAGTGCAAGTATAAAAGGGGATCTTGTTGCTGGTGTACTTGCTAGCAATACACTTTTTCTCTACGATCTTGCAAAAGATACCTTTAAGTTTCAAATCAAGGAAGAATCAATCTATGCGATTTCATCAAGACATGCAAATCCCATCATCCTTGATACGCTCGTCATTTTCCCAACGCTTGATGGCAGACTAAACACAATCGACATAACACAAGGAAAAAGTGTCAAAAATATCATTGTAAATACAGAAAAATTCCTAAATAATATTATTTACCTCAAGGTGCAAAAGGATGAATTAGTAAGTGCTACGCACAAGCGTATCTATACACTTATACATGGGGAATCTTATGGCAAAGAGTTAGAGATTCGTGACATTTATTTTGATGGGACACATATTTATGCATTAAGTCTCAATGGCACAATATATCAATTCGACAAAACATTGGCAACACTTCAAAGCGTAAAATTGCCATATGCAAATCTGAATGGAATCATAATTAAGAAAGATCACCTATATACCTTTGATAATAGTGGTGGATACTTGATTGATTTATCACTTAATGATTTTAGCTATGAGGCATTTAAGCTGAAATTTGGTATAGATAGATGGTTTAGCAAACGTGTTACAATGTTTTATACGCCAAATATTTTCTATATCAATAATAATATTTTAAATTTCAATGAGGCATTAAAAAAGACAATATATGAGGATAAGAAATAAAATTTGTT
This sequence comes from Helicobacter trogontum, assembly GCF_000765905.2. Lineage (GTDB taxonomy): Bacteria > Campylobacterota > Campylobacteria > Campylobacterales > Helicobacteraceae > Helicobacter_A > Helicobacter_A trogontum. Next base: position 97,458 of record NZ_JRPL02000003.1, read on the forward strand.
TCAAAAAATGAAGGGAAAGGAGGTTTGTAATGGCAGGTATTATTCTATGTGATATAGGCAATTCTTTTTTGCATTTTTATTACGCGGGTAGAATATGGCGAGAGAATCCAAATAGCATTACGCTAAAAAAACCTCATATCCCAATCTATTATATTAGTGTGAATCCAAATTTTGAGAAAAAATTATTAGATTCCCATAAAACTTGCATTAATCTTGAAAAATTTATACAACTACAAAGCGTATATAAAGGTTTAGGGATTGATAGAAAAGCCGCATGCAAAGCCATTAGTAATGGTGTGATAGTTGATGCTGGAAGTGCTATTACTATTGATATTATGGAAGATAATCAACATATTGGTGGTTACATTTTACCTGGAATAAGCTCATATCAACACTTATATCAATGCATATCTCCTGCCCTGCATGTCCCGCTTGATCTAAGTGTAAATCTATATGCACCACCACAAAATACAAAAGAAGCAATAAGTTTTGGAATCCTAAAAAGTATTATACTTATGCTAAAGCATACAACCCAAACAAAAAAGATGTATTTCACAGGTGGCGATGGTAAATTTTTTGCTAAGTATTTTGAAAATAGTATATTTGACAACACGTTAATTTTCAAAGGTATGCAACAAGCCCTAAAAGAAAATAATATAATTTAAAAAAGGATATACAATGCTTACAATCGCACTCCCAAAGGGAAGAATAGCAGATGAGGCTCTATCACTTTTTGCGAAGATTCTCGACAAAAAAATACAATTTGATGACAGAAAACTTATATTAAAGGAGGGAAATTATACATTTCTGCTCGTAAGAAATCAAGATGTGCCAACCTATGTGTATTATGGTGCAGCTGATTTGGGTGTCGTGGGACTTGATGTGCTTGAAGAACACAAAGATATTGATGTCGCAAGATTATTAGATCTGAAAATTGGCAAATGCAAGGTTGTGCTTGGTAGCGAGTGTGGTAAACCAATAAATTATCTAAAACCTCGTATAAAAATTGCTACAAAGATGACAAATATCACTCAAAACTTTTTTTCCGCTCGTGCTATTGCTGTTGATGTTATAAAACTTTATGGCTCTATTGAGCTTGCTCCACTCGTGAATCTTGCAGATGGTATTGTAGATATTGTTGAAACAGGTAGCACAATGAAACAAAATAATTTACAAATTGATGAAGTTATTATGGAATCAAGTGCCTATCTCATTGCAAACACAAATAGCTTTTTTGCTAATAAAAACAAGATTTTGCAATTACAAGAAAATTTAAAAAAAATTCTACAGGGTTAATTAACTTGCAATAGATCAAATGGAGTCAAATTATTTTCAATAGAATTACTTATAATCTTAGTATAGTGGGGTTAAATGTTCATGTGTTTTCGATACATACCTCGTTATCTTGTGATGCAAAACTAAGAATTAATGCCCTAAATAAAGTAAAATAAATTTATTATACTTTATAAAAAATAAATTAAAAAGACAAAGATGCTCCATAAATACAAAGCCATAAATACTAATATAAAAATGACATTCAAACGTAATCATCTAAAAAATAAAGAAAGAACACAGCACGCATAGCCAAAAGTCTTAAAGTCTAAAAATTATAAGATGCTACAGCTTATTAGTCTACCTACCACATCAATCCCAACAACTTTGCTGAAAGCTAAACTCTTGTAGAGCAAAAATCAGTTCTAATTATAGAGATAAAAGTATTTTTTGTATTCCCTGTTTAAAATAAATTGAGTGTAAAAAATAGTTTCATAAAATTTTTCAATATAAAACAAACTAAATTAAATAGAAAAGTTCACCGTAAGGAAAGAATCTAGCATAAAAGGGCGGAACACCCAAAAATCTATTTTAAAAACTTGGGTGTCCCTTATAAGTAAAAATAGTTCACAAATAAGGATTAAAGTTTGTTGCTATTTTGTGAAAGATATTCTTTAACACCTTCAGCTGTAGCTTTCATCCCTTTATCACCTTTTTGCCAACCAGCAGGGCACACTTCACCATGCTCTTTATGGAATAAAATTGCATCAACTAAACGCAAATATTCATCCATATTTCTACCAAGTGGCAAATCATTTATTGTTGCATGTCGCACGATTTGGTTTTCATCAATGATAAAGCTACCACGCAATGCAACTGCTCCACCAAATAATACATCATAATCTCTTGAGATTTGTTTTGTAATATCAGACACCATAGGGAAGCTTACTTGCCCGATACCACCCTCATTTACTGGTGTATTTCTCCATGCAAAATGCACAACATCAGAATCAATAGAAACCCCAATTACATTTACACCGCGTTCTTTAAAAGCTTCTACTCTTTTATCCATAGCGATGATCTCACTAGGACATACAAAAGTAAAATCTTTTGGCCAGAAAAATAATACTGCACCATTCTTACCTAAATTTTTGCTTAATTCAAAATCATTTACAATACTGCCATTCGCCAATACAGCTGGAGCAGTAAAATCTGGTGCTTTTCTTGTTACTAACATAGTGTCTCCTTAAAAAATATTAAATGATAATAAAATAGCTATTATCACTTGTATTCTAGCAAACTTTGTTTAACAATTAAGCACACTATTTTTTCCTATACTAAAAGCCTTACAGGCTTTATAAATTTAACAATAATTTCTTTATAAACACACAGATAATCTCGTTTTAATTATTGTGAATAGGGAGGTTTTGTTGTATTATATATCCTCATTAGAGTATCAATATGCAATACAATAATACATTATTAGCATATATGCAATAATGCCTTGTTTAAGCACATATTGATTTTAACAAATAAAAACCCACAATGACATAAACTATAGAATCAAGAATAATCAAAATTTACTTATGATTTCAAAATGTCTTAGTGATACAGGGTTGCATATAGATTCTAACTCTACTGAATGTCTTATATGTTGTCTTAGTCTATTTATTATCTCTGATTGAAAATAAATATATCATTCACTTCATATTTAAATGTGTCTAGATTTTATCTAAATAACTTTGCATCATTTTGCATAAGTACATTATTATAGGCATATTATCTTGTGTAGATAAGCTACTTCTCCTAGCAACAAATATCTTATGTGGGAATAGATTCTATAAACCTTGTTAAACTCTTTATCCTGTCATCACAGAGGGATTATAAAATAAGTCAAACAGCATATTAAAAAAGAATATTGCTAAAATTGCACCCTACTCTCTTTATTTATGTTGAATGTTCACACAAGATATTGCTAATGATTTACATAATCTATCTGTTTTATGACAACATTATCCGTTGACATTTTCTCCTGCTTTCTTGATCGATATAAAAGTGGATCAAAAAATACAAGCAAAGGATACCCTTTTTCTTTTAATGTATTAAATGCACTGACAGGTAAAAAGTCATCCCTTGGATATTGTTGTTTTAATTCCATTGCTTCGTTTGTCTTTCCTACCTCAAGCAATATATAGAAGTATGCAAGTACACTCTGTTCTACTTCTTTGCTTAAAGATTCAAAAATGCTAAGCCAAAAATTAATATTATCTTGTCGCAACAATTCACACACAGCAATTGCTAATCCTAGATATTCTCTCTCACTCATTTTTACTTTTTTGCATGTTTGTATCATCATATCTTTTTGAATATTGATATTATTCTTAGCACATGTCTTCACAAGCCCTAAAAGTGTGGTATATGTGAGATAGTTTTTATCTAAACTCAATGCTTTTTGTAGTATTTTTGGTTGCCCATTTAATACAACATCCCATGCTTTATCATAAATTATCTGTGTGTTATTTTGCAGATATGGATTTGGCCCTGCAGAATCTTTACTAAAATCTTGTTTAAGTATATCTAATGCTCTTTGTGCATCATCCTTGATTGCATTTCTTATATTAAGGCTATAAAGTGGGTGTAATGGGTTTAATCGTATTTTTGAATCACTACCACCATTCTCTATTTCCTTAAATACATTAAACACAGAATCTACCTTTTCATAACTCGCGTTATGAGATTTCGTATCTGGTAACAATACAAATCGCTGCAAGACTTTTGAGAGTGTCTTTAATCCTGCATTTGAAAACACCTTTTCGCGCACAGGATTACCCAACATTTGCTCTTGTATTTGAGTAAAAATCTTCTCAATATCTCTATTTAGAGTCATGCTTTTAAATTTTTGCATTAATGAGACAAAGCTCATAAAAAGCAAAGCAAACACAAATAAAAATGCAGCAGGTAAACATACCCATAATGCAACAGGTAAGGTTATACTAAACTCTACCAAGAATGTATTCTGAAGTGTGTAATAATCTGTACTGATATAGAATGCATAAGCACCAATAAGCAACAGATACAACAATGCAAAACTAAAAAAATATCGGATCTTCATGTTCTCTCCTTTTGTTTTTCGCCTTTCTCATAAATTTCGCGACAATTAATACAAAATCTTGCATGCGGTTTTGCCTGCAATCTTTCAATACCAATCTCATCTTCACACATCTCACAAATACCATAGATTCCATCATCAAATTTTGCAAGAGATGCACTAATTTCTTTCATCTCTTTTTGATTGCGTTCCAACATGGAATCATCAAATCGCAGTTGGGATTGTGTGGATATAATGTCTGCATTTTCATTTAACTTCAAAGCACTCATTTCTTGTAAGCTCTTATGTAAGTTCAAGCTCAATCCATCTAAATACTCTAATCGTTTCTCTAATGTTTGTCTTAATGACAACAAATCTTCATCACGCATTCTTCTTCCTTACTAAAGCTTATGATATGGGTGTTTATTAATAATGCTCAGTGAGCGATAAATCTGTTCTACAAGCACAATTTTTGCAATTTCATGACTAAAGGTTAGCGAGCTCAAACTTATTGTTTTGTGTTGCTCTAACACTTCTCTCTCAAAGCCAAATGCCCCTGCAATAAAAAACTTTATAATTCCGCCGCCCTGCATACCATATGTTTCTATCATATGGCTAAATTCTATTGAAGTCAGCCCCCTTCCTCCTGCATCAAGGAGAATGCTCTGCTTGTCAAGATATTTAGAAAATGCCATTGTGTAACTCTGTTTTGCAATATTAGAATCTTGTTTTTGTGCCTCTTGTATACGTTTATTAAACATATTAAAAAAACTCATAGTAGCACCAAAACTCTTACAAGCCTTGCTATAATATTGCATAACATCACCTGGCATTTCATTCTTATGAATTGTATATATATGTATTTTCATAAGGCACAAGCATTTCAATAAGATCGCTTAAAGTATGTTTCAAATCTTTACGCGATACAATCATATCTATCAATCCATGATCAAGTAAAAATTCTGCAGTTTGAAAACCATCTGGCAAATCCGCACCAATTGTCTGCTTAATAACCCTTGCCCCAGCAAACCCTATCATAGCCCCAGGCTCTGCAATGATTATATCTCCTAAAAATGCAAATGATGCTGAAACTCCACCAAAAGTAGGATCGGTTAATACCGATATATAGGGCAACTTTGCCTCGGCAAGCTTACCCAATGCCGCCGAAGTTTTTGCCATTTGCATGAGTGAATAAGTTGACTCTTGCATTCTGGCTCCACCACTTGTGGATACAATGATTAATCCCTGCTTTTTACTGATGGCACGATTGATTGCCCGCACAATCTTTTCACCCTCAACACTTCCTAAGCTACCGCCCATAAATGAAAAATCAAAGATTACAAGTTGCACTTCCTTCCCATGTATAAGGGCTTCTCCAGAAATAACTGCACTTTTCCTATTTGTCTTTGCATAACCTTCTTCAATGCGTTTTGTATAACTTTTTTTATCTACAAATGCAAGCGGATCATTTGGGGCTAAATCATTATCGTATTCAATAAATGTGTCAGAATCACAAATGAGTTTTAACCTATCTTGCGCACTGATTCTAAAGTGGTGAGAACATTTTGAGCACACATATGAGCTCTCAATCACCTCCTTATTATACATAACTGCACCACAACTAGGACATTTTGTCCAACATTGTGCCGCATCTTTTCTATCTCTAGAATCTTCTCGTTTAAAGTTTTTAAAAAAATCTGAAAAACCCATTTTACCTTCCTTTAAATTTATCAACAATGTGAGAATCTGTCGTGATTAAAATATGAGAAATCACCTCTTTGCATTGTCTAAGTGATGGAATAGCCTCATAATAACACTCCAAATTACCATAGATAATTTGATTTTGTGCCAAATAAAATCCTGCCATTCCATCATATTTTCTAACTTGCATTGGCAAAAGCACAAAAAGATAGCGAAAGCTAAAAGCAAGACTCAAGGCAATAGCCCCAAGACTACGGAACTTTAAACCACTTTCTGCTAAAAAAGATGCCCACCTAGTATATTGCATGGCTTTTTCAAATATGCCACACTCAAGCTTTTCTGCAATGACTTTTTGTGGTCTATAAATGAGTATCTGACTAGCAAACATTGCGTGTAAAAAGTTTGCATCAAATGTCGGGAGATACTGTGCAGATTCCCTAATTGCATTACATGCGTTTGTCATAAAAACGCTTTTTATTGTGGTATTGCTATTTTGTAAAAGCTTTGTGAAATTACAGGGCATGTAGTAGGGCTGCATAGAAGTTGGCTTTTTGGCTGTCCTTGCATATATGAGATATTCTGGTTGCAAATCTGCGATAAAAGTTTGCAAACTAAATATGCAAGGCATTTTGGTTAAAGCTAATAAATCGTCATTGAGATATGCTATTTCACATGAAATATAATTGACAACACATGCTTCACACACTTTCCCAGTCGCATCACACAATGCTACACTTGCACCAAAATACGGAATATTTGACTTAAAATTACTGCTGCCATCAAGTGGATCAAGCACAATTGTGCCTTTCACATTGCTACCACCCTTTAACAATCCGCTTTCTTCAGAATCAATGTGATAATGTGGTAGCAAAAATTTACAAAATATGGTTTCTGCAAGTAGATCTGCCCCACTACTACGATCACCCCCAGCACCGACGCCAAAACTCTCATGCAGTATTGAATCTTGCGTATGTAAAAGGCGAATTACTTCCACACTTGCAAGCACAATACGCATAAAAAAATCACGTTGCAATAAGGGGAGCAAAGTATCTAGTGAGAGATTATTCATACTTTATTTAACCTTTTCTATATACTCACCTGTCTCTGTATTTACTCTTATTGTCTCACCTTCTAATACATGAAATGGAATTTGCACAACTGCACCTGTTTCTAAAGTTGCTGGTTTTTTACCTGCACTCGAAGTATCACCTTTAAAGTTTGGCGGTGTCTCCACGATTTTTAATTCAACAATTTGTGGGACATTGACTGATATTGCTTTATCATTATAGAGCAAAACACTAACATTCATACTATCTAAAAGCCATTTTGCACTATCACCAACCTGATCTTCATTTAAACCTATTTGCTCATAAGTCTCATTATCCATAAACTGATAGAGCTCACCATCATGATAAAGATATTGCATACCCTTTTCAATGATGTTTGGTGTTTCACACTTATCACCTGCATGGAATGTCTTTTCAATGACTTTACCATCTAAGAAACTTTTAATTTTTACACGCACAAATGCAGGACCCTTGCCTGGCTTTACATGTTGATATTCTGTGATTCTATAAGGGATTCCTTCTATTTCAATCTTTAAACCTTTTTTAAGATCACCCATTTCAATTGTCATTGTTATCCTTCTATAAAAAAATATTTCGGTATTTTACTCATTTATGTCTAATAAAACCATAAAAACTGCAAAAATTAGAATAAAAACTACACCATGAATTTAGTATATACACCATTGTATGTCTTAGTTGTGATTAACTGGTTTTCATCTATGGTTAGCATAATGGAATAATATATCAATCTAATTTATAACCTAGATTCTCTTATCTGTATTACTGACTACTTTATGATTTGAAAATATAAGCATGTTAAAAACTAAAAAATAGAGGTTAAAAAATCTAGCTACCACCAAATTTATTCATATAATTAAAAAGTCTCTAGGGCTTGATTTAATATCAATAAAATACATGTTAAAGCAATGCGGAGCATCTTATTTATGCAAATATTCTAATGAAATTATAAAAAGCATAAATATAAACTAGGGCGTATATAATATTTACAATATACTTATAATATACCAAAATATAGCCATAAACTTTAAACAATGAAAGGTGGCTACAACTATATACCTCCCCCTAAAAATCATAAATTAAATAACAAGCCCAGCATGAAACCAATCAATAACGACGCTAGGTATAATCTAATATGCTTTATAAATCCCATATATCAAATAAAACTTATATAAGCAAATACTAAGATTCTAAGATATGGGATATTCCCTTTAATGACTGCTCTGTTTTTGCTTACTTGGTGGTAATAAAATAGGATATAATACGCCTTTTAAACAACAAAATTAAGGTAAATTTTATGAATAAAACGATTTTTTTAACAAATGATGATGGTTATTTTAGTCAAGGCTTAATTGCATTGCGAAATACGTTATCCGATATTGCACGCGTTGTGGTTGTAGCTCCCGCACACGAAAAATCTGCATGTGGTCATAGCTTATGCGTAAGTAAACCCTTGCAACTCATAGAACTAGAACGAGATTTTTATAAGCTTGATGATGGTAGTCCAACTGATTGTGTATATGTTGGCTTATGCGAACTTTTCTCAACTGAAAAACCAGATTTGTTAATATCAGGAATTAATATTGGTGCGAATCTCGGTGAGGATACAACATATTCTGGAACGGTTGCGGGTGCAATTGAGGGTGCATTGCATGGGATACAAAGCATTGCAATTTCACAATTTATTGATGATAAACATGGAGAAGATAATAAACTAGTCAATCGTGACTTTACTCTTGCTCTTGATACAATAAAACAGCTCGCATCTGATATATTACACAATCGCTATTTAATTGGACATCGCAAACTGCTTAATATTAATATTCCTGCAATCCCAAAAGATAAATGCAAGGGTATTCAAGCCACACAACTTGGCTATAGAATCTATAATTCCAAAGCACAAGATATGCAAAGCCCACGTGGACAAAAATACCATTGGATAGGTTTAAATCCAATACAATGGCAAGAAAGAAATAACATAGATAATCCATATATTAAAAATAATCATTATATCTATCAAGACATGCAAATGCCGGTAGTAAATGATTTTGAAGCAGTAATGAATAATTATGTTTCCATCACACCTATGCAGCTTGATATGACAGATTATGTTTGTATGCAAACATTGCATTCATATTGTGCAAAAAGATAATAGTCTTATAGCACTAAAGTTTATAAGTCAAAAGGCAATTCAGAGAAGTCCTAGATTGCCACTTTTTTGCTAAGAATTCAGCAATATTTACCTTAATATAATTCTACGAAAACATAGAAAATAAAATATATAATAGGAATAAGTCAAAGTCAATCTAACTTATGTTTCTTAAATTGGTAGACATAAGATCTTTGAATAAAGGCAAATCTATACCACCATAAATAACGTTATGCAATGGTCATTATTTTACGTGGTCTTGATATTTCTCATGCTATATTAACAGCACTTTTTAGCACCATCTCGACTATATCTTTTATTTTGAGAATCTATGAAAAACTCCTTGCGTGTCTTTGGTATGCAGTGCGGATGATATTTTCTATGATAATCTAAATACTTTTCATAACTTGGCAATCCAACTAAAAGATGAAAAAAACGCTCAGAATCTTTGTACCACCTAAAACAAAATCGAAAAAGGGATAACACTACATCTTTTTGTTGTTTCTCTTGGTGTAGCAAATCTTGTGTACTTGCAATATTAGTTGCATCCTCTTGTGTCTTTTTTGATTCTTGCATACTCATTTCCCTTTAAGCTTTATCTCATTCTAGCACATTTAATCACGCATGTCAATAACCAATTATTGTTTAATACACATCAGCACGAAGCGTTACAATGTTAAATATAAAACCACTTTTACATTGAAAGTATTTTGTGATGCGTTTTGAACTACCATTCAAGTAGCTTTCTATATTCCCTATTTTTGTACCACCAAGTTGCAAAGCCTGCATTTGTAAATCCTTTAATGCAGAGAAAAAGAGCATAAGGCAGACTTCTTTAGAATCTTTAAAAATATGATGTGTCATTTTACTTGCAATAATACCTTGCTTTTTTGGAATTGATTTTTTTGAACTCTTGCTAAATTGCAATGTAACATTTTTATATAATTTATCTAAACTATGAGATTCTCTAAGATTTGGTAACGGGACGTCTTGTATGTCTGTATTTGCATAAAGAGCACAAGACATCATGCAAAATAAGACTGCAAAAAGAAGTTTCATTAAAAACTCTAATCTAGGCTTTCACTTATATTATGAAGCCATCATTATTCCAGCATGTATATAATTAATATTATAGAGCTTATTCATAAGTTGGCTAATAAGTCCTTTCATCTCCATACTTAGCTGCTCATTACGCAATAACTTATTAAATGTTTCAAAGTTAATATCATCACTCGTTTTAGCAATATAGCCAGCTGCTATTAAATCCTGACTATTTAAAATATTCTCACCACGCAATACATTTGCCATTGCCATAAAACTTGAAGCATCTTTAAATCCTCCTTGTATAGAGTCGCCAAGTCCCTCAATCTTTTGCAAATATTCTGATTTTACAAATACATCTTGTGGCAAATAGTTTTCATCTGAACTTATTGGTATATAGCGATTTCTTGAGCCATGATGAATATCAATTCCTTGTTGATTATGTACGCTATCTGCATATCTTTTTTGTAAAATATTCTGTGAAACCTGCATTTTAAATCCTTTCAAAATAGATTTACACGTTATTAAGCAAAAAGGATTCCAGAAACAAAAAACAATGCAAACAAGGATTCTAAAAGCGAGTTAATAAAGTAATAATAACGCAGAATTTGTATTCATAAGCGTATGTAATCTTAATTGATTGATCAAAGGCAGTATTGAAATCTTATAGGCAAATGATTAAAGATATCCAAGGAATAACTATTTTCCAACACAAAATTGCGAAAACATAGAATCAAGCATATCTTCGACATTATAAGGTTTTGTCATGGCACCCAATGATTGCAAACTTTGGTGCAACTCAAAACTTGCGAGTTCAAGCTCTCCATTGGTAAGAAAGTCTTGTGCACTCTCAAGATTCTTACACGCAGATTCCAAAAGATTGCTTTGCATAGTATTTGTCAGCACAAACGTATCACTATTAATATCCATCACCAAGAAGCTAGCAATTTTTTCTTTCAATAATGTTGAGTTATTCTCATCTTTTGTGTTCAGTTTAATCGTTTGAAACGGAGTGAAATCATAGCTATTTTGCTGCATTAAATCATCTTTGTTTAACACAATCAAGACAGATTTATCCTTGCATTCTTGCTCTAAAAATTCCATAATAACAAAATCTTGCTCATCCATAGGTTTTGAAATATCAAAAACACAAAGTATTATTTCACTCTCTCTCGCACTCTTAAAGCTTCTCTCTATACCCTGCATTTCAATAGAATCTATACTTGTATGTATACCAGCAGTATCAGTCAATGAGACTAGATTCCCACAAATATCAAGCATAGCAGTAATTGTATCTCGTGTTGTTCCAGCCTGATCACTGACGATTGCTCGATCTTGCATTAATAAGAGATTAAGTAATGAACTTTTGCCAACATTTGGTTTTCCTATAATACAAAGTTTTACATCTTGCAACTTTTGGTAATGTTTACTTGAATTAAGTACAGATTGAAATCGACTTTGTATTGAAAGCAAGGTAGAAACACTTCTAAGCAATGTGTCCCTGTCTAAATCCTCTTCACTATAATCAATATTTACCTCAATTTGTGCAATAACATGCAAGATCTCTTGCCTCAAAGATTCCAACATTTGACTTAATTTGCCATCTAAATTTCTTGTTAAAAGTTTTGTTAGATTTGTATTTGTATTATTTATCAATGCGATTGTCGCTTCTAATTCCACTAAATCAAGCTTATCATTACGCAATGCACGCATACTAAATTCACCCGCTTTAGCCAAAGTCGCACCAAAAGATAGACACGCCCTAAGAATCTCATTAGCTACTAAAATCCCACCATGACTCTGTATCTCAACAATATCTTCGCCAGTGAAACTTTTTGGGGCTTTAAAATAAATTACAATTGCCTTATCTAGCATTTCGCCTTTTTCATTATATATATTACGCAGGGTTGCCACCCTTGGTGCAAACAGATTTTCTAACACATTGTTATCCTGCTCACCACTAAGCTCCCTATTCTCTTTGAGGAGCAATTTTGCAGCAATATTTAATGCTTCATTACCACTAAGACGAATAATACTTATAGCACTTTTTGCAAGTGCGGTAGATATTGCTACAATCGTATTCATTTAATATTTCGGAAGATTTCCAAATCCATGCACACTGCTTCGCATATTACCATTACTCACAAACTCACTAATGCTAATATATTTTTCTCCATCAGCATTTTCTCTAAAAACAACATATTTGTTTGGCAGAGCATCACGCAACATTTTTAATGCAATATGCGTTAGGACGCCATCAAGAGGTTTTGTTTGTGCTTTACCATTTATTTTTGCATTCTCAATAATTGGCTCAAGATACGATTTCATTATCTCTTCTTGATTTTTTAGGAATTGTGCTATCTCAAGCCGTACGCCATAGCCATAACAGGTATGAATCCAATTAAACAATAAATAGCTTAAGGATTTATAGCGATAACCCTTCTGCCCAATAAGTAGAGCTGCATCAAAGCCATCAATTAAAATAAAAAGTGTGTGATCATCATAGGGTTCTACATGAACCTTATTAAGTTTAAGTGGTAGATACGAGAGCAACTCTACAAGCTCATCTTGCACTTCTTTGCAAATAGATTCTATGCCTTTTTTTTGTTGCATACTACTTGGCACAGCATCTTGCCATGCAATATTAGAATCCTGATCATAAAATGTAGAATCAAAATCACCTTGCATTTTTTCATCAATAGACTTTTTATGCAAGGCAGGAGAGTTTGATTGTGCCTTATCCTGTTGTGCAAACGTTTCAACATGTTTAGAATTTATTACATCAGATTCTAAGTTTGTATCTAAATTTTTAGCAGCTATCTTATCTTCACAATATTTCATGGAAGTCTTGTCTTGACTTTCTTCTTTGTCTCCTAAACTTTTTGTTGAGATATTTACATGTGAAGAATTAGAATTATTATTGGCCTCTCCACTTATACTCTCTTGGTTAGTTATCATTGTCTGATTGATTACTTCCGCATTTTCAAAACATATATTACCTGAAAGATTTTTATCATTTAAGGGTTTTGCACAATTTTCACAACTTACATCTATACTTGAATCCACTTTAGAAATTACTTGAGAAACACCTTTAGAATCCATACTTGTTGTGGCAATATCTAAGGTAGGCTTGTTAATATTAGTTTCTGTTTGTGTGTGAGATGATGTTGCTGCGTTTGCCTCAAACAGCCCCTCTTGTGTATTCTCAATTGTTGGTGCAGCACTCGTGTAAGTCTTTTCTTTCACAATATCTATATTGTGCTTTTTTGTGGCGACAATTATTGCGTCTTTCTTCAAAAATCCTAAGAATCCGCCACTTGGATTCTGGACAATCTCATATTCTATTTGCGTTAATGAGCAGTTAAAATATTTAGTTGCCTCTATTAATGCAGCATCAAGTGTATTTGCACTAAACTTCTTCATTTATATATCCCTCAAATCTACTTTTATCTACATATTGTAACACATTATTACTTATTTTTTTGCCTTATGTGCGTGTTTTTTATGCGTGTGTTCCTCAACCTCTTTTTGTTTTTTAGATTCCAACATTTTATTAATCGCAAGTTGTTGGACAATAGAAATAAGGTTATTAATCGTCCAGTAGAGTATAAGTCCTGCTGGAAACGTAATTAAAAAGAATGTAAAGATAACAGGCAGCCATTTAAACACTTTCTCCTGCATAGGATCTGTAAAAGTTGTTGGGGTGAGTGCTTGCTGTAAATACATAGAAAGACCCATAAGTAAAGGCAATACAAAATAAGGATCCATAACACTTAAATCATGTATCCACCACATAAGTGGTGCATTTTTCAGTTCAACCGCATTATATAAAACGCGATAAATCGCAAAAAATACTGGGATTTGCAACACAAGCGGTAAACAGCCACCAAGCGGATTTGCACCATGCTTTTTATAAAGCTCCATCATTGCAGCCTGTAATTTTTGTGGATCACCCTTATGTTTTGCTTGTAAATCTTTCATTTTAGGTGCAAGCTCTTTTAATTTTTGCATACCCACCATACCCTTAAAACTCAATGGGAACAAAATAATGCGTATAATGATTGTTAAAACAATGATAGCAACCCCCCAATTGCCAATATATTGATACAAGAAATCAAGTAATGCAAAGATATATTTCGCAAAAAAAGTAATCCTGCCATACTCAACAACACTTGTTAGATTTGGATTAATAGATTCTAACACTCTATAATCTTTTGGTCCTATATAGCCATGCAATACCTCATTTGTAGTGCTCACGTTAATAAATGGTGTAGGTAATCCCTTACTAAAAGCTCCAATACTTAGTGAAAGTGGCTTATCGACATTAAACAAAAGACTAGTATAATATCTATCCACACTCGCAACATATAATGCATCATCAAAGTTCTCTCCTTCACTTTTTGCATCACCATCTTCTATTTTTTCAATCGATCCATTATTTTTTTGCAATACTACACCATGAAATACATAGCTTTCAGAATCTGCATTTGGACGCATACCATTGCTGATTAAATATTGCGTTTGTTTACTTAATTCAACTTGCACCTTATAAGTCATATTTGGTTCAATGGTTATAATTTTTTTGACTATCAAATCACCTAAATCCTGCGTTAGAGTAAGTGTTTCTGCTTTGTCTGTAAGCACAATGTGTGATCTATCAGCACTATATTTTGTCTCACTTGCTTTCTTTCTGTAATTCTCATCAGTAAATACCATTTGTAATGGATAAAGTGGGACGTTATCAGCTAACAGGGGCAATCTTTCAAGCTTTTTATTTTCACCATTCACCATGCCAAAAAGTCGCCCTATGTGTGTAAAAATACCCTCTTGTCGTGGTTGCGTATATTTATCTGCTTTGAGGTATACTTGCGTAATAGATCCAAAGACATCAATATCCATATCAAAGTCTTGTGATTCTATGTGCACTAATTTTTCTTTATGTTGCGGCAGTGATGATGGGATTCCTTTCATATTACTATTGCTTGGTGGTGTGATTGTATGCGTATTAATGGCGCTTTGTGGGATCACCTCATTCCCACTATTCTTAGCATTTGAATCTAGCGTTTGATTGACCTGTGTTTGCGATTCTTTTACCGGTGGTTCTGGTGCAAAAAACTTCGACCATATCACAATAACTGCAAATGAGATAGCAACGGCTAAAATTAATCTTAAATTACCTTGTTTATCCACTAAAAACCCTTAATATTTTTTATAGATGAATCGCAATTATATAAAATTTTTTCAATTTAAGCAAATAAGAATGTGAATCTACGAAAAAATATGCCACTTTTGGTGCGACTTTTATGTGGGGTTTTGCCAATATATTTTGTCTATACGCATGTAATAACATAGCATCAAATGCTCTTTGGCTTAAATATAAACTTGGGTAGTCAAAGCCACCAAGAAAAAAAGGATTACAACGAAAGATTCGCATAAGAATCTTTATACATGCCGCAAAGATGTTATCAAAACGCAAAAGCAATAGAGCATATGATGAGCATGATGGATAAAAACGACAATTTGAACCAAGTAGTGGTGAAATCACATATTGGTAGAATCTTACCATATATATAGCTGCGATATTTAAACCTTTTGTGCTTTTCTGACAATAAATTTTAGTGCGTGATAAATTTTTTCTCAAGATAATTTCCGATATAAGAAAATGGATAACAAAGCATAAAATAGATAAAAAGTATTGCACCATACACAATAAAATTCACACTCGTATCGTGTCGTCCGACAACCTCAATCAATTGCTGTCCAACTTTTAAAAGCTCTACAACACCAATAAGAGGCAAAAGTGAAGTAGTTTTAATAATACGTCCAAAAAGATTTATACTTGATGGTGTCAGTGCTTTTAACGCTTGGGGGACAATTATGTAATATTCAATCTGCCATGCATTAAATCCTAAGGCAAGTGCAGATTCTCTTTGATGCTTTGGTGTATTAAGGATACTTGCGCGGACTAAATCACCCATTTCAGCAACCCCCCACATACTAAAGACAATGATTCCACAAGAAATGGCACTAATATGCAAATCAAATGCACTGGGTATACCATAATAAATGATAAAAAGCCATGCAACAAGTGGCACAATCCTCACAGATTCTAAAAAAAACTTGCAAACATATTGCACAGCCTTGCTTTTTACAATCATGAGACGCCCCATAATAAGCCCACCAATAATCGAAAAAACAATACTAATCAACGCTACAAACAATAAAATACCAACGCCATCTAACACTCTCCATAACGTTGCTAGACTAAAAAGTTCTTCCACCTCATACCTTTATGATCTTAATAATTTTAAATCCCTAAATTATAACAAAATTATATTTTTATCCACGATGATAGATGTAAGAAAAGATAAAACATACATTGTATTGGTGTATAAAAGTATCATAACCATAAAACAATTGTAAAAAATCTAATACTATGTATCATTTAACTCCTGCCTAAAATAAATTTGGATACAGATTTTAAAATATCTCAAGTATTCTATAGAATCTTACATACCTTAAATGCAGATCTAAAACACTAGGTTATCACCTAACCAACAATGATTTAGCACCTAGTTTCCTATCATACTCATTTCTAAAATTAAACATTTATTCATATATTAATTAACATAAATAATTAGATATTGCATGATATTGACTAAGCATACATCTAATGCAACAACAATTAAGCCAAAATATCAAATTAAAATCTCATGAGCCTATTTTACTTTTAAAGCTATTGTAATTTTAACAACCATTTAAAAAGCAGCCAAAAATCTCTTCTGCTTATTGATACTTGTTGAAGCAAATAAGTTTAGCCCTACTTGCATAACTTCATTGTTATACTACGTCTATGTCTATCATTCTTCAAACTAAGTTAATTGCAAGTTCGATAATTTTATGCAGATAAACATTGATGCTTCTAGAATCTTAATACTCTTGTTATACAAGGATTTACTCTTGTTAGTTGTTGTAGTTTTTTAGCTACCTTTAAGCGTTTTTTAGATAAAATCACGCATATGTTTTTTTGCAAAAAGGATAGACATGGAAGAAAGACTCTTTACATTTGCGGGGTTAATCAGCACTGACCATGCGTTTATTACGATATTTTACACTATTTTATGTGCAGCTGTAACAGTTGGCATAAGTGTATTTGCTGTGAGGAAACTGCAGGCTGTGCCAACAGGTATGCAAAATTTCTATGAGTGGATTATTGGTGGTATGCTTTATATTGGTAAGGATGCATTGGGTGAGAAACTAGCGCGTAAATACTTCCCTTTAGCTGGTACGATAGGCATCTTGGTATTCTATTGTAATGTCATAGGTATGATTCCAGGGTTTGAAGCTCCTACGGCAAGCATCAGCTTTACTTTAGTTTTAGCTTTGATTGTATTTTTCTACTACCACTTTGAGGGTATAAGAGCGAATGGTTTTGGTAAGTATTTCGGACACTTTGCTGGTCCTATAAAACTACTTTCACCATTGCTTTTTCCTGTTGAGATTATCTCACATTGTTCCCGTATTATCTCTTTGTCGTTTCGTTTATTTGGTAACATACGTGGCGATGATATGTTTTTGCTTGTAATGCTGCAACTTGTTCCATGGGTTGTACCACTTTTACCATTTGGAATCCTTATGTTTATGGCTGTATTACAGGCATTTGTGTTTATGATTCTTACTTATGTATATTTGGCAAGTGCTGTTTTGCTAGACGATGAGCACTAAAAGTTATAAACATAATGTATAAAACCGAAATGAGACGCTTTCTAGCGGTAATGGAGTTTTGTTATGGCTTTCTCTTTGGTGTAGCACTTTTTGGAGCAACACTCACTTTTCTCATTACGCCAGATTTTTTTCCAGCAGTTTTGTTTGCTGTGTGTGTTTTTGCATTTTTTATTTTTCTTGCTGCTATTGTGCGTTATTGCATTATACGTATAAAACTTGCTGATCAGATGTTGCAGGTAGCACTAGAAACACGAGATTTACAAGAGCAATGTTTGCAAGACAAGGCACTGCAGGTTATACAACACAATGAATAACCTATACATAAAAGATATAAAAAGCGAAACAATATTAAGATAAGGTTGTGTGTGTTGTACACATGATTCTCCAATACACGAATGTGTTTCGTTATGTAGCAGAGGATTAGGCTATGAAAACAAAAAAGAAGGATAAAGAGACACAACATATAACACTTTTGCATGATTATTTGGCGTTAGTACCACAAGAGCCAAACAAGAGGATGTATACTTTCTTCAATTTGCTTTATGTGCAAAATCCACCGCATTATATACTCTTAGAAAATCCACTGCAGGTATTAAAAGAAGAAATAAAAGATTGTGACATATATGAAGCCGCTAGTCTATTGCTTGCCTGCAATGAGAACAACCTTAATATATTTATTGTGATTCCAAGCTTTCTAAGACTATGTAACACGTGTTGCAAAAAATTTGACTCCATCCCCACAAAATATCATTTAGACTATATCAAATATCTACAGGCAAGCATTTTATATCATCTTGATTCTAAAGCAATACGACAAATAATAAAGCATATAAGAGTATTAAGAGAACATGGCATTATAAGCTTTCATGAACAAAAGTGTATTGGAGTGTTAGCTCAAGTTGATGTTATAGAATCACATGAAGCAACAAACACCAATTCAATCACTATGAATTCTTTTATACATTTATCTCCAGATAAAACGCCATTATATAACCAGTTTAAGGTTATTGCAAAAGCAAAAAAGTTTCTAAAAAGAATCTCATGGGCTAGAAACCTAATTTTTTTGTGCGAAGAAGATTTCACTAAAAAGGTTGTAGTTATAGGTGGACAAAAAACAGGTAAATCAACACTTATAGCAACTATGCTTTATGATGATAAAAAGTCTATTGAATCTAATATGCCATTAGAAGCAAAGGCACCTATTGAATACTACTATGGTAAAGGCTCTGCAAATGCGGTTTATATGCACCCAAATGATTTACAAACCCTACAAGAATCGCCATTAGCAGATGTTGCACAACATTATAAAACATTGCAGGAAAATTTCTATGATTGTCTAAAAAATGGTAATGAAAAAGTTCAATATGAAAAGATCTATGATTTATATCTTAAGAACAACAAAATTGACATTGTAGATCGTATTTTAGTACCACAGGATTACAATTTATTGCAATTTATACATTTCATTAACACACCATCGCTTATACCCCATACTTTTCGCCATTTACAAGTATATGGTCATGCTGCAAGAAGTGATATAGTTTTATATTTGGCTAGTTTTGATGAATTGAACATAACGTCATCTTATGACAAAATTATTGCTGTTTTATTACGTTTACTAAAAAAGGCAAATATTTCTCACATTCATTTTATTGTAACGCATATTGACAAGGCAAATATGACTTTACGAAAAAAACAAAACCTTTGTCAAAAGCTACAAAGTACAATAGAAGAGCGTCTTGTATGTACGCAAAAAGAAAAGCAAAATCAACTCACAAAGCTAAACTTTCATTTTATTGCTACAGAGGTTGCCTACTCAATGCGATGTCATGGTGTAAGTACATCAGAAAGTGGATTTGATATAACGACAAGTGGGATTTTAGAGCTAGAGTCTGCTGTTTTTACGCATACATTTAACACCCCATCCACACATTTTAATATTCAAATGTTAGAGCACATACTCACACTTTGTAAGCTATCCAATGAAACTATGCAGGCAAACCTCATAATAGAAAATAATAAAGAAGAGATAAAAACACAAATAAAACATATAAAGTCCTTATGTCAAGAAGTCACAAAAAGACTTCCGACACAATACTACTCCTTTTATGATGCATTTGCAAATTTACGTGACAATTTATATTCACAATTCATACAAGCCCTCAATTATGAGACAAAAAAGCGAGGGAATATTGATATACAGAAACTAAAAACTTCTATGATACAAAGTCTTATTGTTGGATTGAAAGAGCTTGCTAGAATTCTACAAGAACACTTTTTTACTTTTAAAGAGTTACACGAAATCACAACTCTATTGCAACCAAACAATACAGACTCTATAGCAAAATTTGCAATAACAAAAGAACATAAAAAGATTCTTGATCTTATTTTCACTCGATACACAAATAGTATTAAAACTGATTTTTTTGATGATAGTAATGCGCTTGTAGTAGAACATCTCTCATATCGATTAGATATTTTATTACCAAACACCATCAAAAAGACAGAGATACAAGAAGATTCTGTAATCAAACCATTAAAAGAAAGTTTTGATTATTACTTTTTACTATTAGAGCAAAATATCAATACGCTTTTTCACAATAAAATAAGTCTTTTTAACATTCAAATAGATCGGCTTGAATGTATTCTAGAATCTTGTTTTATCAAGTATTTTGAAGATCCTAAAGGATATGAAACAGAAGAACTCGATACACTCATTACAATGCTTACACATGGAGGAGGTAAATGAGCTTATTAAAGCAATTTATACAAGAATACGATGATGTATATTACACAAATCTTAATAAAGAAAATACAGACAATATTCTGCAAGAAATAAAACAGGCAGAAAAGATTATCAATATGCCAAAACTACATCCTACACCAGAGATAAAGCAATGCTACAAGCAACTAAAAGAACAATATAAAAGTGCATTAGTAATGCATCTTGTGGGTGATTGCCATTTAACTATGATTGCATTTTTAAATATACTTTTCAAAGATTCTCTTATACCTTTAAACAACTCTTTAGCACAAAAAAAATTTATCATTCGCTTTTGCCAAACCTCTTTTGTAAGAGCACATTATAAGCACAATAATATTAATATAAATCTCTACACACTAGATTACTCCTTAAGTAATTTAGAGGCGATTGAATATTTTGAAGTCTTTGTCAATTTAGACTTATTACAGGAATGTGTGATTATAAAAGAAAGTGATTTTAGCAATAAAAAAACTCTCAATGCTATAAAAGATTCAGATTGTATTTTATGGGTATTAAGTAAGCCTGAGAAATGCAAAAAGGAAGATTTATTAAAAATCATTAAAAAAAAGCCAAGTATCGCTATAGTTTCATATGACAAAAATAAAAAAGAAGAGCATGAAGCATTAGAGCAAATATCTACACTTAGAAAACAGCTAATTTCACAATATAATCTGCAATCTCTCCATGATTTGCATGTATGGAATCTATTTGAATCTCATAGGCTTGATGAGAAATTTACATTATGTAAAATCATTAACAACTTTGCTAAACAGCAGCTATCAGGCAAGATAAAAACATCAGGTAGCATTCTATCTGCATTAGAGCAAACAAAAAATCTCATAGAATCTTTTTATGCACAAAAAGAAAAAGACACATCAAAACAAGATATAACACAAAATACAATTATGCAAGACATTGTAGATAATATATATGAAGTTTTACAACAAGCAAGACTAAAAAGGGGAAATACTATCCTTAAAGTTGCACTTGAAAAAAATAAAAATATAGACAAGCATTATAAAATCATCTTTCAACACTATAAAAAGCTTGATGTAGCCTATCATAAGGCAAATGAGCATTTTATCACAAGATTAAATAAAGTATTTGCTGATTATCACCATGAAGTTTTTGTTACCATTGCAAAAGATCTAAAGAGATATTTAGATAGTATCATAGAGAGTATCTTAGATAATCTTGATACAATTAAAATAAAGACGAGGCCAAATCAGCTAAATTTGCTTGGTATGCTGACAAATCGTCGTATTGTATATGAGAGTTTCCAACTCAATAAAGACGAACTACTAAGGGAAATAAAAGATTCAAAAAGTCTTTTGGCAAGAAAACATAAAAATTTATTGCAAAAACTTGCAAAGCTTGATTCTAATATTACGCAAAGTATGCTAGATATTATGCAAAATTTCGAACAGGTACTCCAAGAATGGGGGGAAGAAACACATCATCTCATATTGCAAAAAAAGCCAAGTTATGTAAGCACGGATAGCTATATTGATCTTGAAGAATTTCAACTTGGAATTTTTCAAGACTTTACCAAACAGCATAAAGCAATTATAGATAATTCTCTTATGAAAATGCACACTGACATTGCAGCCATAAGGATATGGGTAGAAGCTACAAAAACTCTCTTGCTTGAGTGTCTTGTGTTACGCATAGATCAAAAGTTTCATGCAGATAAATCTCTAGTAAAACAGAACAATAAGATACATATAACCCCAATTGATAAAGCGTTCCTACGAGATTGCATTGTTGAGTTTTTACCTGAAAGAATTGAACAAATTTTTTGCTCCCTCCCTATTCTACATACAACTTTTGATTCTACTCCAAAACAACTCTTGCAAGTAACAAAAGAACATGAGAGAAATATCCGAGATAGAATAAGAGATATCATCGACTTACGCCAAACTCTCAAAGCTGGTACAAAAATTCTGGAAAATGCCATTGGAAATAGAGGAGAAACTAGCTTGGGCAATGAGTGATTAAGGAAATCTATAGGATTTTACCAAAAAGCCCTTAAGTCATATTTGCTTAAAGTCTATAATGCCATGAATTATAGAATCTAGTCTTGTTTCAGAAGCATTTGTCTTAGAGGTATTTAAGAATGCCTATTGCACACTAAATCCTATATCCAACAATATTTTATTCAATACTTTTTAATAGTCTAGCTCACTCATATAACCCCTATCTCACCTTACATCCATTTCCATTTCATATTGGGTGAAAACAGCTTGAATATAATTTGAAAATACATCATATTGCTATACAAAATCTTTCTTACAATAAAATGTCTTTACTTAAAATTCTTATATATTAAAATAATCTGCAATTATTTCTACACATGCAATCTGAAAAACTATAATAATATTTTAGATTCACCGCTTTTCACAAACTAGGACTTATGACTTTCACTCTCTATAGGATTATAAGTGCAAAAGATATTTGCAAGTTATAAGAATATTAAAAGAATTTCTTTATGCAAAGCTTTCAAGTTTTATATGCAATGTTTTATTGCAAATAAGGGGAGATTATTTATATCTTCTCATTGTGTCATATTTGCTTGTATAGTAAATCAATTGCACAATATATCTTAATCAAACACATTTTTATCCTGATAAAGCGAAGGGATACCAGATTGATTCAGCTCTCTATAAGAATCGCAACCTTCTTGCATACCAATATCACATGCTTTTCCATAAAACTCTTTTGCGAGTGAAAGATCATGTATCAAAACTTTTCCGCTTTTATGCAGATTACCAAGTGTAAAACATGCGTTGGGATATTTTAACTTGCATGATTTTTTGTACAGCATAGCAGCCTTGTCGTAATCCTGTCTAATACCTTTGCCATACTCATAAAGGTTGGCACTCATAAAGCATGATGGTGCATGTTTTTTATCACACGCTTTTTCAAAATAAGGGATTGCTTTTAGGAAACTATTATTTTGTGTTCTATATAAACCGACAAAATAACAACCATTCATATCCTTTGCTTCACATGCCTTTTCAAAATAAGGGATTGCCTGTCTTGTAGAATCTGCATACCAAAATATTTCCCCTATTATGCTACACTCATTTTTTGCCTTGCATTCACTTAAAGTTTTTAAACCGATTTCAATCACTATTTTGCATGATTCTGCATTCTTATTGAGGCATTGTTGTGTATGGACTTCCCAAGTTTCTTTACTGAAATTCTTTGGTTGCTGTATGCGAATAGAATCTATTATGCTTGCCAAACATACATGTAATGTAAATACCACAAAGAATATAAAACGCATAAGCTCCTACTTCACAAAAAGATCCCATACAATTTTACATTGTTTCTATATAAAATAAACTTAAATGAGATATATGCTGACAACTACTTATATCTTTTATACGATTTTGCAAAATAGATATGTTGAATTATGTTATACAAAGTCATGCGACTTTTGTATCTTATTGTCTTTTATTTTTGGCTTATTGCTCTTAAATATCTCTTAGCAAATATTCTAAAACTTTATAAAAGTTCTCTTTTGTAGTTTTGTCTAAACGTTCATTATTTGCATTATCCCCTTCATTATCTTTTGCCCATAAGATATGCTTTTTAAACGCAGATGAGATGCCACCACTTTTGGTTTCTAATCCATACTTTTCATAATCTTTTTTACTAAATAGAGATTCTATTTCTTTAAACTTAGAATCTATCTTGTTCAATTTAACGATTTCTTATATTTCTTTTCATCATAAATGAATGCTTATTCTTTATTACAATCCATTTGAATCCATGCAGATTCTGTATTGCTGTAATCTTGCTGTAAGCAAAAGTTTAGGCTTTGCGTTTCTAAAATATGATCATATATACGTTCATACATGAATGGATATTGCTGTTTTTTATGATATAGCGAATCAATTTGTGTGCTATGTATGAGTGCTTCATGGTGCAAAAACTTAGAATACTCATACTTATGATACAAAAAAGTGGACAGATAAAATGCAAAGATACACACACTTGCAAATGCAAACATTTTTATAGTAGATCGCATATTATAAAATGCCTTTGCATAAAAGTGTGTATATGTTGGTTTTGTACGAATATGTTCTAATGCAAGTATATGTAAACAATCTTTTAAAGGCATATTAAACAACGTTGTAATATCTTTGAAATCTAATAATAAATCTGCTTTGCCGCTAAAATCACAATAAAAGATCTCTCCAAAATCATCAATTAATGAGTAATAATCTTGCAATGCTTCTGTGCGATCTGTGATAATGCTTACTACCAATAAACCATATACATAATGACACAAAGCGTGTTTCTTAGAATCTTGAAAGATTATTGTATATCTTTTGAGATGTGGATAAAAAGCAAAAAGAGATGAAAATATTTCAAGTGGATTTAGGCATATTAATTTACCTGAATAATGCGAAGCGTAATGCTGCAGGATCTCATCTTTTATAGCAAAAAGTTGAAAGTTAAAATGCGTTTGTGTTTGGTGTTGCAAAAAATACCTACATTCATAATTATGTGGTATAGAACCGCTGTTTTTAGCTCTCAAGGGCACAATACTATCAAGCATACCCATTTGCCTTAAATCACCTTTTTCAATCTCAATATGAGTTGCCTTTAAATAATCTAGTGGCAATATACCATAATACATACGCATACTTCTTTTACAATATAACATCTTTGCTAGTGTGTGTGGCTTTGTCTGTTTATTATGTAATTGTGCCAATGTAGTATATGGAAGCTCTAAAATATATTGTAATGATGTTATTGTGGCAGGGATTTTTGAGTGAGTCTTATGCGTAGAGTCTGCGCTATGTTGCATTGTAGAGATATTCTGTGTAGAATCTATTTTATTGTCTTGAACATATTGAGTGTGAGTTTTAGGATATAAATTCATGAAATCTAGATTCTTTTTGTTTTCTGAAGAGATATTATTATGAACATGGGGTAAAGAATTTATATTGAGTGTTGTACTAATTTCTTTATGTTGGTTGGTATCAAGAATTTGAGGATACAAATTTTGTTTAGAAACATCATTGTCTTGCATATTGATAGACTTAGAGTCCAAATAACCATGATGAGGTATGCTAGATTCCATACCTACTTCCAAAGGGGTTAGGTTAAGATTTTTAGACATTTTGCTTTGATCTGTATGATTCACAAAAGATTTAGATGGATTATGTTGAGTTTTTAAGGAAGGCAAAGCCTCTTCATCTAAATCTGTTTTAGAATCTAATCTTTGCCTATTTTGCATTTTAAAATTATGTAGTGTATCTATATGTGCAGAATTTATAATGCTTTCAGCCTGTGTTGATGTATCATTCTGTGTGAAGAGAGGCTGCAAAAAGCTCTTATCCTGTGTATCCTTACTATACAGAGAATCTATTGATGGGGTTTCACTATGTATAGGCTTTGCATTCTTGGAATTGTTTGTATTTATAGATTTCTCAACTTGTGCGAAAGCATTGATATTTGATAGATTATTTGCGTTTGATTTTGTATGTAGATTACAACTTAAATCCACATATGTGTAGGTAGTAATATGCGTATGCCAAAATTCTCTAAATGCCCTATAGCTGTGTATAATGGCATTTAACATTTGCATTTATACATCCCCAAACCTTATCTTTATACAAAAGTTGTGCCACCATCAATTACAATAGTCTGTCCTGTCAACCAAGAGCTTTGTGTATTATCGCAAAGGAAGAATGCGGCTCCAGCCAAATCATTTGGCGTTCCCATTCTTTTTAATGGACTTTGTTCCTCAACCTTTGCCTTTACTTCATCGTAATCTGGAAATGCCTTCAATGCATCTGTATCAATTGGTCCACCACTTACCGCATTGACACGAATGTTAAACTCACCCAAGTCTTGTGCAGCGTATTTTACCATTGTTTCCACTGCATTCTTAGAGTTACCATGTCCTGCATAGTTTGGCATGTAGACAAGATTCCCTGTGGAACTAAGAGTTACAATATTCCCACCACCTACCTTTTGCATACGCTTAACCGCCTCTTGTGCACCCACGACGAAGGCCAACACAGTTGCTGTGTAAATATTATTTAATCCCTTAGGTTTTAAACGCATAAATGGTGCAAACCCACCAACTACGCTTCGTCCGTAAATAATAGCATTTGATATAAAGAAGTCCACTCTATCAAAGTCTTTATCAATTTGCTCAAATAGACCAACATACTGCTCTGGCTCCAATACATTAAGCGGATAGTATCGAGCTTTAATCTGATATTTAGACTCTAAATCTTGTGCAATTTTTTGTGCTTCCTCTTCATTCTTATTATATGTAAAAGCCACATTAACACCCTCTCGTGCAAAGCGATAAAGAATAGCTTTGCCAATACCTCGAGTAGCACCACTTATAACTAGAGTTTTGCCTTTCATATATTCACTTGTAAGTTGTTCTTTCATTTTTGCACCTCATAATGTTGTAAAGTTTTCTCAAGCAATGTCATACACGCCTTGCTTGGCTCACACAATGGCAGACGATATTCTAACGTAGGAATAAGCCCTTGTAAAAACATCGCTGCCTTAATAGGAATGGGATTGCTTTCAAAAAACAAAGCCTTATTTATACCATAAAGTTTATTAGAAATAGCTAAACTCTCATCAATTTTTTGCTCCATTGCAAAATGGCAAAGATCAGCAATCTCCTTTGGAAAAATATTTCCAGTTACTGATACGACACCACTACCCCCGCTACATAAAATCCCATGATTTAGCGCATCATCACCACTTAGAACATGAAATCTAGTGCTCAAATTAGTATTAGATTCAATTCCTTCTTTCTGCATATTGACAAGCGAATATACTTTATCAAGCATACCACTTGCTTCCTTAATTGCGTATATGTTTTTTGATGATTGAAAAAGTCTTATGGCGGTTTCTACTTCAATACTACATCCAGTTCGTGAGGGAACATTATAAAGCATGACTGGTATATCTACAGAATCTGCTATTGCTTTGTAATGTCTATAAATACCCTCTTGTGTAGGTTTATTATAATATGGAGCAACTGATAATATAGCGTCCGCACCGCATTTTTCCGCAAATCGTGCCAACTCAATAGCTTCAATCGTATTATTACTCCCTGCACCCGCTAATACTTTTGTATTCGTACCCTTACATGTTTGCACTGCAATTTCTATACATTGTTTATGTTCGCTATGACTCATGGTGGCACTCTCGCCCGTCGTGCCTGCTGGCACACACGCATCCATACCATATTTGATTTGTCGCTTTATAAGATACTCATAAGTCTGTGTGTCTATTTTTCCACACTTAAATGGGGTAATTAACGCACTCATCGCACCTAATGGCATATATTCCTCACTTTTCATAAGCAGATAGCTGTTATAATATCCAAAAAATGTTGAAGTTTATATGTATTATTCATTTTTCTCACACTATTTTATATTGGTTTACACAGATATGAGGCTGATAGCCTAGATTTTATTGGTATTCTCATTGAGATGCAACAATGTATTTCACAGCTATAAAAATAAACTTCTACCCTCATGCAAGATGACACCTTATAGATATAGTAAAAATTTATATCCTATATAATTTATAAAGTAAAGAAAGTCTGGAAATAATCTACATAAATCATTTTTGGTAACAAGCATATATATATATAAAGAGTCTATTAGGCTAAGAGTTTATTAGAACAAAGTGTATCTAGTATCATGTAAAGCATAACAGATAAACTCCTTCAAATTGTCAAAAAGTTAGGGTTTAGAATCTAGGATATGACATCACTATTTACTTATTTGCTAGAGTATAAAAGAGAGTTTGAGGCTAAAATGGTTAATATACACTTATCATTACAAAGCTATGTCAATGCCATAGTTCTATTCAAAACCATTATTATGTAAAGAAAGCGCATTATTGCAAAGTGTGCCCCATGCAGAAGTTGTGCCAAGCGCTACACATGCATCAAGAGCTTTTTTACTATTTTCCATGTATTTTAATGTATAGTTAATTGTAGCAATCTTATAGAATCTTTGCTGCCTATCATCAGTTGTCATTTTAAATTCTTTAATACGATCAAGCTGCTTTAATGCTTCTGTATAATTATTTTCATTTATCAGAGTATTGATATAAATAAAATTCACATAAGGACTATAATCATATTCCTTTATCCTATCCTGTAAAGCCAGTATTGTTTTTGCCTCTGTGCTTGCAGCAAGCGGATCTTTTTTGTGTTCAGCCTCATTTAATAATGTAAAATGAATTTCTAATATTCTCCTATCTGTTGGAAACCATTTATCCATCCTCTTGCTTAAACTTATTGCTTCGTGTCGCGTTGCTTCATCATTGTAAAAAGCATGAAACATTTTGAAACCAATATCATAGTATTGCGGTTTACCCATAGCAAATGCCAAATCCATAACATCGCGTCCTGCTTGAATTGCTTCTTTATTTCGACCAAGCGCAAAAAGCGTATTAGATTCTAAGTAAAGCCAACGCAATTGCTCCTCTCCGTCTTTAATGTGTCTGTGTAATTCTGAAAAAAGTTCATGAGCTTTTTGAAACGCAGTTTGGTTATAAAGACATTCAAAGGCTTGTAAACTCTCATGTATACCCAAATGGACCTTGTTTGCACGACTAAGCACGCCTGCTACACCATTACAATTATTTTCTTGTAAAAAAATCATAGTTTGATTGTCGATGGCAGCTTGAAGTATTTTGGAATCTTTTGGTAAGAGAGACTGCATTTGCAAAATGTCCTCATATTTTTTGTTTTCAAGATAGAGTTTTGCTTTTAGCTCCAATGCTTTTTTTGCAGTTTCTGTATTTGGGTAATTGGCAAGCACATAATCATAGCGTGCAAGTTTTGTTTCATAATCTCCTGTTACTTGGAATAATAAGGAATCATCCCTTGCTTTAACCTTTTCAGCTAACTTATCATTAGGATGATAGTGTAAAAAATCTAGATGTAGCTTATGTGCCCTATCAAAATCTCCAATCTTAGTATAAAATTCAGAAGACTTATTCAAGAGCTTTGCGTGTAAATCGCTATTATATGGGACATTCCCGCTTAAATATTCAGCAATGGGTGCTGCCATGGTATATTGCTCTGCTTCTTCAAGTTCGCTTAAAAGCTCCATCGTAGCATCTTTATCGATAAGAAAGAAAGCTGGAAACACATTATAGACTTTGTGTAACAACTCGTTTGCATACTCTACATCATCATTTCTTAGGCTAAATTTTGCCCATGATACAGCTATTTCTCCTGCAGCTTCAAGATCTTGTGCTTCTTTATAGGCTTCTCTATAAATAAGTGGCGCACGCTTTATATCGCTTGGAGATTTTAATGTATTTGCAATTTGCATTTTTGAAAGTGCTGCATAGCGTGTGCGTGAATATTCCTCAATTGTCCTATTAAGATAGTAGTAAGCTTCTTTCATCTTGTTTTGCGTTAAAAGTGTCTTAGACAAAAGATACATAACCTCTGGTATTTTATCATCACTTGCATATGCTTTTATCCAAGGAGTTGCAACCTCGGCAAGATAAGCTTGCGACTCTTTGCTTTTAGAATGACTTAGAGCAACAATCGTGTAATACATCATATCTTTTACAAACAAACTATTTGGATACGCTTTCAATGCCTTTGCAATTTTTTCAAGAGCTTCTGGATATTTTCTAGCATTCATCAATTCTCGTATTTCTAAAAACGCATCAAGATCTTTACCTGCGATATAATCAAGGGGTTTGCGGTTGATATCAAGTTCACTAATAGTTGGCGTTGCAGTTTTTGGTATAGAAACGGGAAAATTAATAGAATCTCTTTTTTCAAGGTTTTCATCAGGTTTTAAAAATGGTATTTTTGTATAATAGGCTACAATTTGATAGCTTTTGGAATCTGTTTGCCTTGTTACAGGGATTGGATTCTCCGTTTTTAAATCACTAAAGACAGAGAATAACTGCAACTTTACTCCTTTTTCTGGTGTGATCTCTATAATCATAGCTCTTTTTTCATCATCTTGTTTTTTTGCTTCCATAGTGTAGTTGAAGCTTAACATAGGACTTTTTGTTGGATTAAATCCGCTTTGTGGGATACCCACTATTCTGCACAAAATTTTCTCTACATCACCATTAATTTTTAGCTTTGATTCACAGCTGAAAGGATGTTCATTACGTAAATTTAAAACAGCAAATGTTTCTTTATTTTCTTTTCCGTAATTAAGTTTCATATCCAAGCCAAAGAGTGGCACATAGCACGCATAAAAATAGCATAATAATAGAATAATAGAAGATTGAAGTCGCAATAAAAATCCTTTGCCTCTACGCTTTTTATGTGTTTTCATGTGTGCAATTATACGATAAAACATTACATTTTCCTACCATTTTCCTGCATTTTACAAAAGAGTATTTTGTTTTTTTTGCTATGCTATAATCCGTTTTTTTGTAAAAAATTGCAAAATATATTTTGTCATATAAGGAGTAGATACTATGCAATTTAGCGGTAAAAATGTTTTAATCACAGGTGCAAGTAAAGGAATTGGTGCAGAAATCGCACGAACTTTAGCGGGGTTTGGTTTAAAAGTGTGGATTAATTATCGCAGTAAACCAGAGATTGCAAATACGCTAAAAGAAGAAATAGAATCTAAGGGTGGCAAAGCAGCAGTGATTGCTTTTGATGCAACAGATGAAGAGGCATTTATAAAAGCCTTAAATCTTATTAAAGATAGCGATGGAGAGCTTTCTTATCTCGTCAATAATGCTGGTATTACAAACGATAAACTCGCGTTACGCATGAGTGTTGATGATTTTTCAAGTGTTATTGATGCAAATTTGAAATCTTGCTTTATTGGTTGCAGAGAAGCATTAAAGATTATGAGTAGACAAAGACATGGTAGTGTTGTAAATATTGCTTCAATTGTTGGGGAAAAGGGAAATCCTGGGCAAACAAATTACGCGGCTAGTAAAGGCGGTATGATAGCAATGACAAAAAGTTTTGCACTTGAATCAGGTTCTAGAAATGTCAGATTTAATGTTGTTACCCCAGGTTTTATTGAAACAGATATGACTGCAGGATTAAGCGAGGAAGTGCGGAATGAATATGTCAAAAATATTCCGCTTTCACGACTTGGTAAACCAGAAGAAATCGCAAATGCGGTTGCGTTTTTATTAAGCGATTATTCTACATATATAACAGGTGAAGTCCTAAAAGTAAATGGTGGATTATACATGTAAATATAACGAATGTATCCGTTGTTAGTAGAGCTGTTTCAAGCAACAAAGAATGGTAGTAAACCACACACAAACATGGTAGAATACAAAACTTTGTTATTTAATAAAATCACTAAATGCTAGTAAAGGAAGCCAATGAGTTATGCAATTGATGAGATTATAACAGCATTGCAAGTAGGTGCAGTCCAAGTTGCAAATTTATTACAAAAGCGAGATGTCGAATACAGCGATACAGAGAATACAAGCGGCGATAATCAATTGAGGGTTGATATTCTTGCAGATAGACTCTTTGGTGATATCTTAGGAGAGTTAAACATCAAGGGTTTTGCGAGTGAAGAGAGGGAAGAAGCAGTTTGTTTAAAACAAAACCAATACGCCTATGACAATGATGCATTTGATATAAAATCCCACTCACTTTTGGTTGCTTATGATCCACTTGATGGCTCATCACTTATGGATAGCAATCTTACAATTGGTAGTATTTTTGGAATCTATGTCGATGAGTTTCAGGGAAAAAATCTTGTTGCATCTTTATACTTCCTTTATGGTCCGCGTTTAGAAATGGTTGTTGCAAAAGACTCTAAAAGTATGCATTATCTTTATGATTATACAAAGCATACATGGGAATTTATCCAAAGGTTAGAGCTTAAAGAAGAAGGCAAGTTAAACTCACCAGGGGGCACACAAAAGTATTGGTATGCCAAGCACAAGGATCTTATAGAGAGCTTTTTTCTCAAAGGATATAGATTGCGTTATAGTGGCGGTATGGTGGCTGATTTACATCAGATCTTATGTAAAGGTGGTGGTATTTTTAGCTATCCTGCTACAACAGATTCTAAACAAGGAAAGTTACGGAATCTTTTTGAAGTTTTTCCTTTTGCATATATTTTTGAAAGTGCTGGTGGCAAAGCTACAAATGGTAGTGAGAGATTACTCGACATACACACAGATTCTATACATGCAAGCACACCTTGTTTTTTTGGTAGTAACAATGAAATGCAAATTGTACATGAGACATACAAGTCATAATTTATTTTAATCATTTTATAAAGTCTTTCAGAGGAAGTAATGCAGTCACAAAAATCACAAGAAGTACATGATGAGATTCTGTTCATCGGTGATCCATCGCAACAAATACACATTCATAAACATGATGAGCATAAGGATGCATTAGAGGATACACAGATCTTGGAGTGTGTTTTTACTTTTGTGCGTAAAAGCACTTTGCATAGCAAGGCATTGCAAAGTATTCTTGTTCGTTTGCTTTACGAATTAAAACAGCTTCTTAACATCAAAGAAATATTTTACAAAGATAATGAATTAGATAGTTTTTATATCTATGTACAAGCAGATTCAACAAATATACTAGCACTTGCAGATAACCTTAGTCATAAGCTACCCTTGGGACTTGATTTCACATTTAAAGATATTAAACAGCTTGGTATCGATGAATTTAATCATGCAAAGACTAAAGAATGCGTGTTTATACACACAAGTAATAAGGGATTAGATTCTGATACTACAGAATCTCACATCAAAGATCATGTATCTTCATATCCTAATTTTACAAACTCTTTGGTATCAGATTCTAAAATGCCAAATTCTACTTCAATAACCACGCAAATTATTCATACAAACCATTCACAAATCAAACCTTTGGAATCTAAACAATGCCCATCCCTTTTACTACCAAATGTAGATGAGATGCACATACTACTTAAAGGTGATATAGAGCATAGTGTGGATATGATAGGTAATGATACCTTAAGGGTTGTATCCCAAGCACACGAAGTAAGCCATTTAGATTCTAACCTACCTAAACAAACCGATGAATGTGAAATACAAGGTGATAAAAATTTAGATCCTGCACAATCCACTTTAAAAAGTCTAGAATCTACTCAAATACTAGGCAGTCTGGATTCCACAAATAAAACAGTATCAATTACACGCTTTATCAAATTACAATCTCTTAATGTAAAACCCTATGATGCAGACAAGTTGGCAGTGCTCAATGAGGAGCAAATGGGGCATTTCATAAAATACGAGCTGATAGAAGCACTCGCTCAAATTCTCATGAATGATACAACAATTACATTAAAGCGAAATGCTATCACTTTCACGCTCTCACTAAGAAATATAATGCCAAATGAGATACAAGATGAAGCGCCATTTATACTTTTTGGCACATTAGATTCTGCACAGAGTTATTTGCGTATGAGTGAAGCACAAAAAAGCATGTTGGCAAGTTTTGAGAAGCCGTTTGTAAGCACACAGTGCAAAGAAGTATTTGCTAAGGAATTTGGTGCAGATACCATACTAGCTGGACTTTCTTCTGATATTATCGTGCTTTTGCTGCTTTCATATCTACAAAGCAAACATGAAATATCCTATCTATTTTATATGCCACATTCAGATTCTATGCAGGATTTAAAAGTCATGCAATCTCATGACGCCCTGCTATCCTATATAGATGCCTATCCATACACTTATGTAGATAAAAATAAAATACTAGAATCCACGTATAGTGTAGCTGAACACATTTATTTAAGCCATTTGCAAACACATAAGAGTTTGTATGCATTGCTTAGAAGCAATGCAGCTAAGTCTGCTAGATTTATTACTTTCTTATCAACCACACATAGGAGCGAATTTCTCATAGAAAAGCCGCAAAATACAGAATCTAACCTACAACAAATCTTAGATATTTCTTTTTTTACTGATTTGTACAAACATTTAGAAATCTTGCATAGTTATAAAAATGGTGATAAGTTGATTTTTAATTTCACAAAGGCAAATGCAGATATTGTAACAAAATGGAATCTTACGCAAAATGAGTTAGAAAAGCTTGGCATTCACGAGCTTATCAAACCCTCTGCGGTAACTAGAAAACAACATATAGAAACAAATAATTTACTTGACATACTAGAGCTTATTGAGCAGATTCTAAATATAGAATCTAGTGCATTAATTTATGCAAATCGTTGTGTAAGGGATAGAGGACCACGCATTGATTATAAGCTTATTAGACAAGGTGATTCTATCGTGCTTGATTATGCAAGGTTGTTGCGTAGTGTAATGAGTTTTCAACTTGCTGGGGTGGAGAATGAATTAATATGCTATGGTGTTATTGATTCTTTGGCAGAGTTTATAGGCACATTAGCAGGTGATATGATGCTAAATTATGGTATACAAGAGGTTTTTGTATGTGGGGATTTATTGCTTAAACAATGCTTCCTTGACAAGATAATCAAAGCTATCCCAAAGAATATGAATGTTGCATTCGCTGGGGTTGGTGGTACGGATTATTTGGACTAGTATGGTTATTTTAGGGATTGATCCAGGTAGCAGGAATTGTGGTTATGGCATAATTAATGTAGAATCTGGTAAGGCTAGTCTGCTTGATGCTGGCATCATTAAGATTGAGACAAGGGAACTGCAAAGTCAAATTGTGGAGTTTGTTGAAGGTATTGATTTGATCTTAAAGCACTATCAAATAGATGAAGTAGCAATGGAAGATATTTTTTATGCTTATAATCCAAAAAGTGTGATTAAACTTGCACAATTTCGAGGTGCAATTAGTCTGAAGATTTTGCAGGATTTAGGAAACTTTGCAGAATATACACCCTTACAGGTTAAAAAGTCATTAACAGGCAATGGCAAGGCTGACAAAAAGCAAGTTGCCTATATGGTAAAAATCTTATTAAAATTGCAATGTGATATCAAACCACTTGATATTAGCGATGCTTTAGCAGTAGCTCTCACCCATGCACAAGCATTAAGATATGGGAGATAAATGTTTGCTTTGTTGGAATACATTTTCATCGTGTTATTGCAAAGATGTATGCCCATGTAATAGCATAATATAAATTGAGTAAAAAAGAAAATGCGAATCTAAATTGCATAAGAATATTATCTAACCCCACTCCTTTACTTTGAATTTGTACTACAATTAGTCTTATTCTACAAAAGGAGCAGTCATGCCAAATCATGTAATGCAAAACCAAACAATAAGCGAAAGTGAACTTTATGGTTTTTTAGGTAAGTATGGGATTAAAACTCCAGCGTGCAAGAGCGTGGGTTTAAATGAAAAAATTACTTTTGATGCTTTTCCAGCTGTTATTAAAATACAATCACCAAAGGTAGTGCATAAAAGCGATGTAGGCGGCGTGATACTTAATCTTACAAGCAATGAAGAATTAGAAGAAGCTAGAAAAACGATTATTGCAAACTTAAAAAGACATAATATAACACTTGATGATAACGATGGTTTTATTGTTACGCAAATGGTATTTGGTGAAGAGCTCTATATTGGAAGCGTAGAAGATTCTACTTTTGGAAATGTTGTCTTATTTGGTAAGGGTGGAATCTATCTTGAGCTTTATAAAGACGTGTGTTATATTGAATCTAATGCCAGAGAAGATGAGATTAGAAGAGCTTTAGCTACAACAAAGATTGCTAAGCTTTTTGATGGTTTTAGAGGCTTTGATTACAAAATTGAATGGGTGATTAATCTTGTTAAAAGTGTGCAAAAAATGTTGCAAGACAATGAGATAAAAGAGCTTGATATAAATCCTTTGAAACTCACAAAAGATGGTCTAGTTGCAGTAGATGCTAGAATCTTAAAAGGCAAATCTCAATATACTGAAATACAAAGAGAAAAAAAGCGTCCAGATTTTTTAAAAAATGAACGGGTTGTAATCGTTGGTGCAAGCACAGAAAAGGGCAAAACAGGCTATACAATAGCTAAAAATGCACAAAGTTTTAAGGGAGAGTTACTTTATGTCAATGCAAAAGGTGGGGAACTCTTTGGCAGAAAGCTCTATAAAAGTGTAAGCGAAATTAGTGGAAATATCGATACTGCAGTGATTGTGGTTGGAGCAAAATTTGTTATTCCTACAATACATGAACTTATCAAAAAGCAGCTTAAAAATCTCATTATTATTACCGCGGGTTTCAAAGAAAGTGGGCATGATGCAGAAGAAGAAGAGATTGGCAGGCTAGCAACAGAACACAACTTTAATGTTATTGGTCCAAATTGTCTTGGATTCTATGCAAATGAAGAAAGGCTAAATATCACCTTTGGAACGGGTGTGGTGCATGATGGAAAACACGCGTTTGTATCACAAAGTGGTGCGGTTTTAGCAAGTCTTATGGATAGAGCAGCTGAGCTTGGACTTGGTTTTTCACATTTAATTAGTGTAGGAAATGCGGTAGATTTAAGGAGTGCAGAAATTATTCCAATGTTAAATAATGCAAAAAGTTGTGAAAGCATTGCGTTATATTTGGAGGGTGTAGCACGCGGTAAATCTTTGTGTGAGAGTATCAGAAATTGTAATAAACCAATATATCTCTTTAAAGCCGCAAAGTCTGAAGCCGCAAAAAAAGCAGCGTTTTCACATACAGGTAATCTGAGTGGAAACTATGCTATGTTTAATGGGATTATGCAAAGCTTAGGCGTTAAGGTTGTAAATACTCTAGATTCTCTGCTTTTTGCACCATTATTTAAAGATGTGAGAACTATTGCAGTAATCACAAATGCTGGGGGTCCAGGAACCGTTTTGACTGATGCGATAGCAGCACGCAATAAGGAATTATACGAGCTTAGTGAAGCACAGAAAAAAGAGCTAGATTCTGTATTACCACCGATGTGGTCGCATAATAATCCAATTGATGTCATAGGCGATGCCTTGCCAGATAGGTATGAAAATGCTTTAAAAATTGTGGATACATTCTCAAATCTTGATTTAATCTATCTACTTATCACACCACAAGATATGACTGATGCACTTGGCACAGTTAAGATTCTCAAGCAATATGCATTTCAGCACAAGGTAGTGCCTATTTTGCTTGGTGGAGAAAACGTGAAAGATGCTAGAGAATATTGCTTAAAAGAAGGAATATTGTATTTTACAAGTATTGCGCAAGCATGTGAATTTTTAGGGTAGTTTTGCATGTATCATCTGTATGCAACTTTAGGCGATATAGTGTTGTTCCAATAGTTATTTTTATAATCTTAATTGGGATAGTTTTTGTGCTTTATCTTAAAGTGTATTTGTGAAGAAATTACACTAAAAGTTAAAGTAAATCCTAGCAGGACTTTGATGATTGTTGCAAAAATATAGCTAAATCTTGAAGTTTAATGATAATAATTAGAATCTACAAAATGGATATTTGTCTTCAGGAAGGGTTATCATGCTATTTTTTGTGCCAACTCCGATAGGAAATTTATTGGATGTATCTTTGCATACTCTTATGGTTTTCAATAAATGCCAAGTAATTTTATGTGAAGATACGCGTGTAACAAAGAAGTTGCTCACCTTATTGTTACGCAATGATCTCATACAGCAATATTATCCAAATATCAATCCAAAAGAAAAGCAATTTATAAGCTTTCACAGCCACAATCAGGAAGATTTTCTAAAGAATGTAGATAAAGATTTTTTCACACAAGATATTGCCTTTTGCACGGATGCAGGTATGCCAAATATTAGTGACCCAGGAGCTTTGTTGCTTCGTTATATGCGAGAACATGGTATAGATTATGAGGTTGTGCTTGGTGGTGGTGCATTTAGTCATGCTTTTGTGTGTAGTGGTTTAGAAGGTGCATTTTATTTTGGTGGATTTTTGGCACATAAACAACATGATCGACAAAGATATTTAAAATCCTTGCTTGAATATCACAATGAAATGCATATAATCCTCTATGAAAGTCCTAAAAGACTTAGAGAATCTCTTGGCGACATAGCACTTATTATGCCACATTCTACACTTTTTATATATAAAGAACTTACAAAACTATATGAAACAGAAATCATGGGTACAGCACAAGAAATACTCAATAAATTGCCAAGCAGCATTAAAGGGGAATATTGCATAATTATCCAAAAAGATTCTAAAAATCTCTCTTCAGAGACTTCAAATACTCAACAAATTTTGCGATTAAATCAAGATGATATCTTAGCTCTTGATATACAGCCAAAACAAAAGGCAAAATTGTTGGCACAAGTGAGTGAAAAAAGTATAAAGGAGTGGTATGCAATATTAACGCAAGGGTAGACGTTGTAAAAAAGCGGTGAAGTTTTAGCTTTTTATGATAAATTAAGTTGAATTTTTATACAATTTAGAATAGTTTTTTGGTATCTTGTGAAAAAGGAAAAGTATGTTAAAGTTTAAGGGTTTTGAAGGCAGTTTAAAAAGTAAAAGTACTGCTAGTCGCACTTTTTTAAGTGGTGGTGTGAAGTCTTTATTGTGTGCTTTTACACTAAGTGGAGTGTTAGCTTCATCTGCATATGCTGGTAATACGGCTACAGATTTTATGAAGACTTCTATGTCAAAAATGTTTGATTATGTTAATAATTTTGAGTGTGAAGGTGGTGAAAGAAGCGCAATATGTAAGATTGATCGCTATGAAATTGGTAGGACGAGTGGCTTTGTATTGCGTGATTACAGATATACTGTTGATTATAGAGATTCACGTGTGATTGAAAGAATGAGTGCCAAGGTTGAGGCACCTAGAAACCATGATTTGAAGGCTTTTGTGCCAACGTATTTTGAATGCTCAGATTTTACCCAAATTCACAATGAAAAAAGTCAAGTAAATAAGCAGCTTGTTTGCATGGTAAGCAATGATTTATATAAATTAAACATCCGTTTAAGATCAAAAGCAACCTCGTCTCTGTTTGCTAATGTAGATTCAATGTCTTTGCTACAAAAAAGTGCAGCATTTTGGGATAAAATGCTAAAGGAAGTAGTCAAAGCAAGAGATGAGAAGCAATTGACTAAGAACATTAGAGATATATTAAGCGATATTGATGTAAATCTTTATGGTATAGACATTGCTATTACAAAACCTCAATTGCCACAAAAAATTTATGAGCATATTTTTGCTGATATGATTGATTATTCTGATGAAGCTTCAGATTATGCCAATAAAAGATACAACCAACAAGCACATGCAATCTATAACTCTGGTGTAGGTTATATATATGGCAATATAATGGGCTATGTATGGGGTAATGATACAATTGATGATCGCACAAAAGAAAGTCTTAATAAACTTTTTGTAGCATTAAGAGATTCTGCTATGCTTGATTCTAACATTAAGACTATATATATTACAATTACCAATCGCACAAACAAAGGATTTAATCTTAGTCGTGCGTATGATAAAGTTACACGAGATACAGAAAAATTGGATCAATCTGGTAAGGACGTAGCAGGACAAGTGTTGGATCTCTTTAATGGTGATGTGTTTAATCGATATAGAATTGAAGTTGGAGTGGCTCGTTTCAAATAACAGGGCTAACAGCATTTATTAATTTACACTAAGATAATCTCTATACTTTATAACATGAGCATGGTTAAGCATCGCACCATGCTTTCTTTTAATAAACTTTTTTAGATAAGCGTAAAGATACATAAGTGGCTAATCTTGCATAGTAATACAGAATAATTAAAGGAATTTTATGAAATTAAGTGAAGCAATCAATAAGGCTTTTGGTAACAATGCGGTATTAAAAAATTGTATTACCAACGATTTTACGCTGGAAGGGTTAGCACCCCTAGAATCTGCCACACAAAACCAGGTAAGCTATATACAACAGGATAAATACATTCAAGGGTTGCAAGATTCTAAGGCAGGTGCGGTACTAATTAGAGAGACTATACAAGATAAGGTACCAAGCCATATACAACCACTTATAGTTGATAATCCGCATCTCGCATTTGCTTTACTATCACAATTATTTGCAAAGGGTGATTTTATTGCAAGACCGCATGTAGATTCCAAAATTGATACGAGTGCCTCAATCGCAACCAATGTTGTCTTAGGAAATAATGTCAATATCGGTGCTAATACAGTAATTATGCCTGGTGTTGTGATTGCCGATAATGTAAGTATTGGATCAAATTGCAAAATTTATCCAAATGTTGTGATCTATCGTGAAAGTGTAATAGGTGATAGGGTGCTTATCCATGCTAACAGTGTTATTGGAAGTGATGGTTTTGGATATGCACAGAACGCACTCGGAGAACACGTAAAAATTGAGCATAATGGACGAACAATTATTGAAGATGATGTAGAGATCGGTGCGAATAATGTAATAGATAGAGCTGTTTTTGGCGAAACTCGTGTTAAAAAAGGAAGTAAGGTTGGACATAGTTGTGTTATAGCACACAATTCTGTTGTAGGAGAGCATTCTTTACTTGTTGCACAAGTTGGTTTGGCAGGCTCCACTACAACAGGACGCAATGTTGTTTTGGGCGGGCAAGTTGGCACAGCTGGACATGTGCATATTGGAGACTTCGTGCAAGTTGCAGGTAGAGGAGCAGTATCTAAGAATCTGCCACCAAAGAGCAAATGGGGTGGTCATCCTATTATGCAGCTTGATGACTGGATGAAATTTTATGTAAATTTGAGACGTATGTTGAAAGAAAAGAATGTATCTGAAAAATAATTTAAGATTCCACTATTTTACATTTTGCTCAACGTGATTAAAACTGGTGATGAACTTCTTCTTTGGTGTTTTGGTGTAATTCTTATGCTCTAGATGTTTGAAGTAAGAACTTTAAGCATTTTTACCCAAGTTAAATGTATAAAAACTAGTTGGTTGAAAGTTTTTGGATAGATTTAAGCTAGTTAGGTATATTATATTAATCTGTATGTAGTATAAGAATAGCGTAGTGCCTTTCTTACATATGCTTTCTCATGGATACTTTTATATGTATTATAATAGTGTTATTAAAGTTAAATGAATAATTACATTCTTTATTTTATACGATTTTCTATCATTGCAAAAAGACAACTTAGAAACTTTTATATTCTAAGCATGGTTTAAGTTTCATTGCATTACTATTCGCTACAAAATTAAGATTTTTATAATTCTTGGAGCTAATTGCATGAAACTTCTTATGATACTTGCCATGATGGGCTGGGGACTTGTGTGGCCATTATCAAAGATTATGAGTGAGACACTAAACCCAGAGCAGGCTTCATGTATTCGCTTTATTATTGTAAGCCTTAGTTTTTTACCAATCATGTATATCTATAAAATTCCATTTAAGATTCCTAAAAATGCCTTACTACCCGTATTACTCACGGGTTTATTTAATACAGCTTATAGCTACCTTATGTATATTGGATTGTTACATGGTGATGCTGGTAGTGCTGGTGTTATAGCAGAAGTTTTGCCAATCATTATTGCAGCCTTTTTGTATAGTTTTATCAAAAAAACAACATTATTAAAAAGAGAGAAATGGGCATTATTTTTTGGAATCTTGGCGGGTATTTTCCTTATTGATTTATTTGAAAACTGGCGTATGATACTTATGCCTTTTAACATCATTTTTCTACTTGCTGCATTGGTTTGGGCTATGCTTATTATTAGCTCTCGTTACGCAACTGAACATATTTCTGCTATATCATTAAGCTTTTATTCTAGTCTTTGTACAGCGATTTTGCTACTACCTAGCTTTTTATATTATGGCGTTGCACCTTTAAAGGAGGTTGGTGTGAGTTTTTGGATTCTAGCCCTTGTTACTGCACTTTTTTGCACAACTTTTTCAACAACGACTTATTATCGTGGGTTGTATGTACTAGGTGTAACACAAGGTGGAATCTATGCTTTGCTTGTGCCACCTTCAGCACTCTTATTTGCCTGGCTTATTCTAGGTGAATTACCCCAATGGCATACTATTATAGGCGGACTAATTTCTATTTTCACTATCTATCTTATGAATTATTATAATTCAAAGCATTTTAGAATCTTCAAACGATAAACTAATATTTTTTTGCAAGAAAACAAATAATATGGTATGTAAGAGTGTTATTGTGAGATTCTGTATATTGTGTAAGCCATGATTTTTTGATATAACATGTTTGCAAGGCATTTACTCCACCTTTTTTAATATGACGAAAAACTTCAAGCGGATTCTCAAACTGTAATGTAATACGTTCTTCATGCCATACTTTGCACTCAAAGCTATCTGCCAAATATTCCTTCATAACATGAGATTGCATATATGGCAGCCCAATACCCGTAACTTCTCTTATTTCCTTAAAATTATCCACACCAAAAGTCCCAATAAGAAGCCATCCATGTGCGTGCAACATATGCTTTAGATTCTCTAGAGTTTCAACAAATGGTAACCACTGCAAACATGCATTTGAAGCAATAAGATGAAATCGCTGTGAGAATACAGGTGTATCTTTCACACTACGCATATCAAAACAAAGATGCTGTGTATTCTGTGGAAGCCTGATATCTTTATATTTATTTATATCATTGCAAATATATTGTTTATAATCTAAGTGTCTAGTAAGCATATAAGTAAGCTCACATTGCCCACATCCAAATTCAAAGATATCTGGAAAGTCTTTTTTATGCGTATCCAAAAGCATTCTTAGTAAATATTCGCGCATATAAGCCTGAATTGGTGTATTGTCTTTGTAACTTTGTTGTGCTTTAAGAAAACTTTCTAGTCGATATTGCATAGTCCTTCCTATGTGTCAAAAAAAGATAGAAGATGTTGTATAGATAGCTTATATGCTCTAGCACTATCTTCCAATATCTTACAATAAGTTTGGAAAAAAGAAGTGTGTTATTGTT
This sequence comes from Helicobacter trogontum, assembly GCF_000765905.2. Lineage (GTDB taxonomy): Bacteria > Campylobacterota > Campylobacteria > Campylobacterales > Helicobacteraceae > Helicobacter_A > Helicobacter_A trogontum. The sequence goes on from NZ_JRPL02000003.1 coordinate 141,100, forward strand.
AGTCACACAGATTCTAATTAATGCGAGTAATGCGTGTTGCGTAATTACATAAAAGTTGTGTTGGAATTCATCTTTTAAATGTAAAATAAATATAGAATAAACATCTTTAGCTCCGCTTAGATTCACTCCAATAATAGTTTTTCTACAATCAGCTATATTAAGTTTTTTATTGTATAACAAAATATGATAGGGGTTAACATTATCAAATTTATCAATACGTATTTCCACCTTGCTAGGAATAATTTTAAAATAAAATGGTGTGTGCCACACATTAGAAAATCTTGCAATCATGTTAGCTTTTATAACACATGCCATGAGATTGAATGAAATGTATTGCTCCAGCTCTACATCCATGCTCAATAAAAAATCATTGCAATCATAAGACACAAACGTATTGACATAAGAATCTAACAAATATATACGATGTAGATAATGGCTTACAAAGCTTGTAAAAAAATATATAGAAGCCTTTTGTTTTAGGTCTTTATGCTGTAGGCAACGTTTGTACATATTTTCCCTTAGTATGCTATGTAGTGCAAGTAAAATAGCGGGTATTATACTGCATTATTGTATGATATTTGCAATTAAGGTGATATGTATCATGGCATTGAGCCGTGAGTATATGGGTATTTAATAATGAAGTTTATTAAGATATATAAGCTATAAGCTTTTCCATCCGTAAACGTAAATTGGTAATCTTTGTATAACATCTTTTATGTAAACTATATGCCTTATCAAAGTCTCATAGTTCTAATGCAGATCTATAGCCTAGTTTTTTCATCCACATTTATACATTATGTCCTTTTTCCTCATAAATCTTATTCTATGCTACTACTTTTATTCATCATTCACCATAATCGGAATATATGTGCGAGTGTAATAACGCTGCATCCATGCAGACATATCTTTGTTTGGCCATCCCTGTTTATCTTTATTGAGATATTGAGTTGATAATTGCATGGTTTCAATATCTTTTGATGTTAATATGATTTCTTTCAAGCCTTTTTCTTCTGCATGTTGGAATAATGAAATAAGTGTATCTTGTGTGTTGAGATTATAATATTTTACAAAATTACGTTCAAAAATATTCACATTCTGTAACATTGTACAAAATATAAAACCAACAAGTAAAAAATTGCTACACCATGCTTTTACAACATGTGTGCAAGCGGCAAACTCTAGTAATGCTAAGATCAACACAAGAGCAATCAACATAACCTCAAACCATATTCCTGGAACTTTAATACATGCAAATCCCACAGTTCCTAGTAGCCCTACAAATAATACAATAATTTTAAAATACAAGACCTCTGTTATTTCTCTCTTTTTTATCCAATGCACCACAAGGTAAATAAAGTATATAAAACCAATAACAATAATACACATATTAAACATATTAACTTCCCTGAAAACATATATCATATTTTCAAAGAGCGTTGTTTTTTCTACAACATTTAGTTGAGTCTGTCCTCTACCAGATATCATTGTTAAGATAAATGCAAGTGGCACAAGAATTAAAAACAATCCCATGTGATAATAAATGAAATAAGGGATTGCAAAACTACTGCGTCTCCAGTACATATACAGCAACATCAATAGTGTCAGACCAAATATAGGTAATGTCGAAGTTTCTATTTGAAAACTTGCCATGTAAACAAAGAAAAACAATAATCCGCTCTGCAAGTAAATATTATTACCTAGAAGCACAGTCTTTTTGTATATAAAAAAATATAAAATAGGCAAGAATATAAGTAAAGCTATGCCAGCACTACCAATATATGCTGCAGTTGTTATATAATCAAATCTACCATCAATAATAAGTAAAAAACTAAGAGAAACAAGCATAAAAATTAATCTAAATTGCTTTTTAGCATTGAGCAACCAAACAAATAATGAAGAACTAATAAAAAACATAAAGTAAAAAATAACCGTAAAAAATGACGCAAAAATATTAAATGCACGAATGGGACTCATGCCTAAAACAACAAACATCTCCCCAAGCGGTCGCATACTAAGAGACATAAAAAGATCCGCAAAATGTCTACCCCTTTGCCAACCAATTGTTATATCATAAAGCATATAAAAGCTATCATATACTGAACTCATAAGCCAGTTATCTCCATCCAGCGATATCATATTATATTGGGTGATAAGAAAAAGCCCCAATAACAAAATATAGAAAACAAAAAGATATGAATAGAGAGGTGGAGAAATGATTTGTATACCCATCCTTGCATCACATGTAGCTCCACTCACACAATTCTGTATCTTACTTACACAAGTTGGTATACTCACTCCAGCAAGAAGTATAACTATATAACTAGTAAACAACCAATATAACACACTGTCATTTAAAGAGCGTATAATCGGAATTGCTTCTATGTTGTTTTCTGTAATCTTTTGTGTACTCACTAAATTTCCAAATTTATCACCATGGTTTATCATATATGCATACTCTATATCTTTGCCTAGAACACTAAAATTTGGATATATATTGTAAATAAAATTTTTTCTGAAAATTTTACTATCTGGTGATAACGTAAAGCTATATACATATTTATCAATTTGATCATCAAGAAAAATATCTTCGTCTGTATAATAATCATCAATTTTCTTTGTATCTTTATGTTCTCTATTGTAAAGACTTATAGTCTCATGTTTGTTGATGTTTATCCTTATTAGATGTGCAGTTGTGTCACCCTGTGCTAAATATAGCACAACATATAATATTGATAATAAAATACATATAGATACAGCAAAGAGCATATTCCTCTTAATATTCATCACCAAGCCTTTTTAACTTAAAATAACTTTTCATTGTATCGAATTTGTGTTAATTAATGTGGTCATCCGAGCACAATAAGTGAGCAAGATTGATTGGGCGATAACGACAAAGCAACACAGAATTACGCATTCTACGTTTCTTGTTTCCTCTAGTTGATAATATTTTATCACCACAATCACAAGTAAATTATCTAAAAAGACGCGTAACACACACTTTTAAATCCTTTTTATCCTTAAAATAATTCTCAGTCATTCTATTGCTTTCATCAATAACGAGTGAAACATCTAAAATTATCATAAAATAAATAGTGTTTTTCGTGTATTTGGTACTTTTTTAAATCAAAATTCATTTTAAATACCGATAAAATCACCATCAATCGTACCTAAAGCTTGTTTATAACGCATTCTTCTCTATATTCAAAGCATACTATCCTATTAAATTTGTAGCCAAGATAACACACAACTTTGCGTTTGTTTATATTAATTTGATTAATAATACTCACTTACAAAGTTTATAGTTTTCTAAAGATTTTCCTTGCTAATAAAGTATAGACTGATCTCTATAGTTACTCTTGATACTCATCTCTTGCAATTTGAATCTGATTATCTTTTACTCCTTTTACAAAGACCTTATCTCCATCTTTTAAGCCCTCGATCTGATTGCTTTGCCAAAGTGCACCTTTATAATAAATTAATCCATTTTGAATTACACCCTCGCCGCATTCATCTAAGAAATTATCATTCAAATCTTCTGTCTTCTTACCTCGTTTAAATTTTCTTTTAAAAACAAATAAAGAAACAACAGAAATAAAAACAATGAGTAAAACTTGCCATACCAAATTGAATGGGATAAAAAGACTTAAAAGTCCAACAACTAAAAAAGCTAAAGCAAAAAATATTATATAAAAACTACCAAGCAAAAGTTCAGTAATCGCAAGTATAAAAGCTATAGCCAAAAGTAAATATGCATTAAGCATCCTTTCTGCCCATAGAATCTTTAAGTATGCTGATAGCACCAATTAAGTCAGCACTTTCATATGGCACTAAAATTTTATCTTTTGATGCACTTTTTGCAAATTCATTAAACGCTTCAACTCTATCTTTTGCGAGTAAAAATTCTGCGGCTAATGGGCTTTCTTGCATAGCCTTATTGATATTTTCCATAGCCTCTTTTTGTCCTTGTGCGATAGCGATTTGCTCATAACGCTTTGCATCTGCCATTCTCTCAATAGCTTCAGCGATTAAAACCTGCTCTTGTTTTTGTGCCTCTGCATTACGTATCATAGCCACCTTTTTAGCTTCCGCATTAAGCTCAATCGCTCTTTTTTCGCGCTCAGCTTTCATTTGTAAATTCATTGCTTCTTCTATACCTAAAGGAACAGAAATTTCTGAAATTTCAACACGCATGATTTTTACACCCCAGTTATCTGCGGCACCACCCAATGCAATTTGCAAAGCTCCATTAAGCCTGTCGCGACTACTTAGAGTATCATCAAGATTCATCCCACCAATCTCTCCACGCAAAGTTGTCATTGCAAGATTTGAAATGGCTTTTTTATAATCTTCTACATTGTAAAGTGCCATTTTTCCATTTGTTACCTTGAGATACACGATACCATCAACTGAAATATTGACATTATCCTTTGTGATAACTTGCTGTCTTTCTATATTGATAAGTTGCTCACGGATCGTAATGACTGCACGTGGAATATCTAAAAATGGGATAATTACATGAAAGCCACCACCAATCTCTTTGTTAAATTTACCTAAACGCTCAATAATCATAATATCACTTTGTGAAACTATCTTTATACTTAGCTTTAAAAAAACTCCAACTAATATTAGCAAAATAACTATCCAAAGATAAGACAAACTGATCCCAAGCATAAACCCTCCTTAAGGCAAAATGATAAGACAACTATTGTATTAAAAAATAACTAAGATTTTGTTTTAAATCATCTAATAACAATATTGTTCAGCATGGCTAGGCTTAAAACAATCTTACTTTAGTATTTTAATAGAGTTTTATTATCTTTATTCTTTTTTTGGTAATTTTTTGTGGCTTTTGATATTGAGAGTTTAAGGTAGTCTCATTGTTTAAGGAAGCTATTGATGTAAATGCTCCCACGTCGAGATAATAAAGAGGTATGATATAACCAAACTTAGCAGAATTAAAATTTAACCCAGCCATTTTACTTTGTCAAGCTTTTTTCACCCATACCTAAACACTTTGAATGTTTTTAAATGCAAAAAAGCTTAAACAAAATATGTTCTTCATTTAAATTCAATACCTCATCATTTATTCTATCATTGTTCTTTGATGGCATAAAATAAACTCATTTTTTAGAATTCTAAAAATAAGATTATTGTAGATTATACATTTTTTCCTCTACCTCTATATAGTAATTTGCAATTTCTTGATATGCTTTCTCCCATGCTTGCAAGATTTCATCAGTTGCATTTTCTTGCAACACATTTTTAAGTGCTTTTATTAAGCATTCACCAACAATTGGATAATGTTCTTTTTTTACATTAAGCTTAACATGTGTTTTACCAATAGATTCTATTTGTGAACGAATTGAATCTAGGTTTTCAATATTCATTGCAGCATTTAATACAGCCATAGCAAGTGCCTTTGGTTGCTTACCATTTTTTTGCTTTGTCATATCAAACATACCTTGCACTTGTGGATAATTAGTGAATAAAATGCTGTAAAACTCTTTCGTGATTGTTTCACCATGAGTTTTTAAAACAGGAACTGTGCTTTTTACAATTTCTATACTGTGTTTATCTAACATGAAAAATCCTTTATAATTAAACTTAAATTGATGCAATAGTAAATGATAATTTCGGAATAAAAATTGATATGTGTTAATAACTTTATTTTTTGTTTGTATTTTACAAAATCTATTAGTTAGTAATTTTTAAAATCAGCAAATCAGCATAAGATGAGATCTCTGATAGATCTAACATCTAGCAAATTGTAAGCTTTCATAGATTGAGAGTAGAGATAGTGCCCTCATACAATTTAGATAGCACTATTAAAGTTACATTAATGTATTGAATTAATAGGTTTCAAAAATATTTGCGATAGCATCAAGTCTGTTTGTTTTTGTTAATGCAAGCATAAGTAGAATACGTGCTTTTTGTGGGTTTAAGTCATGTGCACCAATAAATCCAAGTTTAGAATCATTACTATTTGCAAGCACAATACCAGATCCAACTCTTGAACTTTGCACAACCACTAAACCTTTTTGCATAAGATTCTTTAATACTTCTTTTTGATATTTATGAATACTACCAGCACCGCTTCCAGCTACAACAATACCTTTTGTACCAGCCTGAAATAAAGCTTTAGCAGCAACACCAGAACCATCATTCGCATAAGAGTATAAAATATCAACTTTTGGGAGAGTATCAATTCTGTCTATATTAAAAATGCTTTTTCTTGTATGTGGTTGCAATGGCACATAATTAAAAAATACATTTCCATCAAGAATATAACCCATATCGCCGCTATTTGGCGACTTGAAGGTTTCCACATTGAGTGCATGTGTTTTTGTGGCACCTCTTGCACTCTGAATCCTATCATTCATTGCAATCATTACACCTTTATTTTTTGCTTTTGGGTTTGCAGCAAGAGCAACCGCATTGTAAAGATTTTTTGGACCATCAGCACTCATTGCAGTGCTTGGTCGCATAGCACCCACTAGCACTACAGGCTTATCACTTTTAATCGTTAGGTGTAAAAAAAACGCGGTTTCTTCCATAGTGTCAGTGCCATGTGTAATAACAATGCCATCCACATCACGACTTGCTAAAAGTTTATTGATACGCTTAGCAAGAGTTAACCATATCTCATCAGTCATATCAGCGCTATCAATATTTGCGATTTGTTCACCTTTTATATTAGCAAGATTTTTAATTTCTGGCACAGCATTAATAAGTACATCAACGCCTACAACACCTGCAGTGTAACCTGTTGTTTTAATATTAGAATCAATAGAACCAGCAATCGTTCCACCCGTCGCAAGAATGACGATATTTGGTTTTTTTTCTTCTTGCATCTCTTCAATAGACAACGCTTGCAACATTACCATGTTTCCTACAGCTAACAGAAAAACTGCAAAAAAAAATCTTTTCATACAATACCCTTTAGGATAGATTTGGAATAAATCCATGGGATATTATAGCAAAATTTGTAACTTTTACATGATTACTGCTTTTTTGCTAGTCCTTTAAACAATTTATCTGTATTAAGAATTATTGTAAGCATTTGTGTATTTGCAATCTTTGTATCTACAAAATGGAATATAAAGCTAAAACGAGCAGTGCAATATGAATTTTTATGTTCCCAATACATTTCTAATCGATCATAAAATTTTGCTTGATAAAATGGCAAACCCCAATATAGAGATTCTCCATATTCATTAAAATACTTCATTTGTGGTTGTCCATAATATAAACTATTTTCAATGCCAAACCCTTTATATTGTGCCTTTAATAAAAAATCTAATCCAACATTATTTGAGAATGGATCAAGTCCGCTAGAATGTCTTCTTTTACGTTCTACAGAGCCAAGTATACCAAGACTAAAATTCATAGAATCCATGTAGGACATAAAATGCTTTTGTAAATCTAAGCCAGCAAATACATTATAATATAGCCTATCAAGTAACCATACATCTTTATTTGTGCTTAAAGGATTAAGGATATCATCATTCTTTGTATGATAAAGCAGGAATGAGCCGCCAAGAAAAATATTGTCACGCCATAAATTCTGCTGCACGAAACCCTGTGCCAAGAACTCATCAATTCTTTTTTGTAGATTTCCACCATACCAATCAAATATAAATTCTGCCTTCAGATCATTATCATTGCTTTGATATTGTAAGGCAAGCCCATTTGTCATAGGATTTTGTAGTAAAAAATCTTTGCGATAATAGAGATTAGGATATACTCCAATCCAATGCTTCCGTGGAAAGATTCCAAAATAGCCACTGAAATTCTTGTAATGTGTATCATAATAAAGACTTAAACCTGTATTTTGTGGAAATTGTGGGATTTTCTCGCCCATATTAAGAATGTAATACCCACCAACACGCAGATTTTGCCCATAAAAATGTAAGCCTATTTCAGGAAATATACTTGCTTGAAGCAATGTGCGTGTGTCCCAATATGGGAAGGAATCTTCCAAATTATCACCAAAAAACACAAAATCAAAACCATACAAAACATGTATATCTTTGTTATCATTGTTGTGATTTATAGTTTTAGTGTGTGGGATTGTTGTTGTAGGTTCTATATTGTTGGAATTGGTGCTTATGGATCCTGTTGTCATAGAGCTTGTATTTGCAAAATCTGTAATTACAGAATCTTTATGCTTAGATTCTGTTTTGGAAATGGTAGGATTTATTGTTTGTTTTGCATATATTATACTCGTCGTGATCGCACATATACACAAATGTATGCAGAGGTTTTTATACATTTTATTATCTCGCTTTTCTTAGTTTAGAGTTTAGAATCTATTTTTAGCTATTTCTTGCATTTATAACTTTTGTATTGTTCTACATATTTATTACTTAATTGTGTTCAATGCCCAAAATTATACCCTACTTTTATTCTTCTACCACTCTTCAAATATTTGAATTAACTAAATATTTTTCTCAAAATCTTAGATATTCATTCTATCGATACGAAATGATATAGAATCTATGCTATAAAGCTAAGAGATATTTAATTTATTTTTAGTATTCAGCACACAATTTCATACAAACTAAATAAAGTTTATATACATAAACTCATATTTTATGCTAAAATAACACTAAAAGTTTTACGAGGTGCTTATGGCAAAAAGTTTATATCAAACATTAAATATTAGTGAAAATGCGAGTGCAGATGAAATTAAAAAAGCATATAGGAAACTTGCAAGACAATATCATCCAGATGTGAATAAATCTGCAGAAGCTGAAGAAAAGTTTAAAGAAATAAATGGTGCGTATGAGATTCTAAGCGACCCACAAAAAAAAGCCGAGTATGATCAATATGGCGATAGCATGTTTAATGGACAAAATTTTAGCGATTTTAGTCGTTCATATCAAAGTGCTGATTTAAATGATATTTTAAAAAATATTTTTGGTGCTCGTGGCAGAGGTTTTAATGGCGGTAGTGCAGGATTTGGTTCATTTAATTTTGGATTTGATAATAATATGCACGATAGTATTGACTTGGATATTGAAGCACATGCGACTATACCGCTTAAGAGTGCGCTTCTAGGTGATACCTTGCGTTTACATTTAAATGGGTCAAGCTTTGAGTTAAAAATTCCAGAAGGCATTACAAGTGGTTCAAAGCTGCGTGCAAAAGGTAAAGGTAAAAAGCTTGGCAATATGGTTGGAGATGCAATAATTACTATCGATATAACACCAGAAGAAGGATATAGTATTGATGGTTATAACCTCACTCAAGTTGTAGAGGTGCCATTAAAAGCGATGCTTTTTGGAGATAAGGCACACATACAAACAGCACGAGAAGAAATGACAATTAAGATCCCAGCAAATACACAAAATGGAAAAAAAATGCGTATTAAAAATAAAGGCTTTAAGGATAGAAAAACAGGGCAATATGGTGATTTAATCTTGCAAGTATATGCAAAGTTACCAGATCCCAACACATTGAGCGATGAGTTAAAAGAATTATTGCAAAAAGAATTATAATTTTTAGAGAAGGATGTAGCATGGATGCAAGTTATGATGAACCGGTTTTTTTGATTAGTGTAGTAGCAAAGATACTTGATATTCACCCACAGACTTTACGACAATATGAAAAAGAGGGGCTTATTGAACCATCACGCACTGATGGAAAAATGCGTCTTTATTCACAGCGAGATATGGATAAAATTAAAACAATCTTAAAGCTTACTAGGGATTTGGGTGTGAATCTTGCAGGTGTGGATATTATCTTGCGATTGAAAGAGAGAATGGATGAGCTTGATAGCTTAAATGATGATCTACGCAATAATTTACACAAGCAACAAAACACAAAAAGTGTTTCAGGAGATTTAACAATTGTAAAAAGCTCTTATGAACTTGTCCTGCATTCAAAGAAGCAGTAAAAAGATTCTGTAAAAAGGAAAAATATGAAAACTTTATTTGGAAAAATTTTTGGCACACGTAATGATAAGATTCTAAAAGGCTATAAAAATCGTGTGCGTAAGATCAATGCACTAGAAACAGAGTTAGAAACCTTAAGTGATGAGTCCTTGCAACAAAGATTTCAGACTATTAAAGATGAAGTTGCACATAAACTTAGCAGCTTAGATAATGCTGATTTTTCTATACAAGTTGTAAACTCACTTTTAGACTCCAAGCTTGAAGAAGTCTTTGCACTCACAAGAGAGGCAAGTAAAAGAATTCTTAATATGCGACATTTTGATGTGCAGCTTATTGGTGGCATGGCTTTACATGAAGGAAAGATTGCAGAGATGAAAACAGGTGAGGGAAAAACACTTGTAGCAACTTTACCAGTTATATTAAATGCATTATCAGGTAAGAGTGTGCACGTTGTAACAGTGAATGACTATCTTGCAAACAGAGACGCAGCAACCATGCAACCACTCTATAACTTTTTTGGCTTTAGTGTAGGTGTGATTACAAATGCAATACAAAGCGATGAAGAACGCTTAAAAATTTATGCAAGTGATATTGTGTATGGCACAAATAATGAATATGGATTTGATTATTTACGTGATAATATGAAATACAATTTAGAACAAAAAGTGCAAAAACATCACTTTTTTGCTATCGTTGATGAAGTGGATTCTATTCTAATCGATGAAGCAAGAACTCCTCTTATTATCTCAGGTCCTATTAATCGCAAAATGGAAAACTATCAACTAGCAGATTCTGTAGCAAAAAAAATGCAAAAAGATTCTGATTTTAGCGTTGATGAAAAAAATCGTGTAGTTTTGACAACAGAAGATGGGATTAAAAAAGCAGAATCTCTTTTTAATGTAGAGAATCTTTACGCAATCGAAAACGCGTCTTTATCACATCACCTAGATCAAGCATTAAAGGCAAACTATTTGTTTGTAAAAGATAAAGATTATGTAGTCCAAAATGGCGAAGTCGTGATTGTAGATGAGTTTACAGGCAGACTAAGTGAGGGTAGAAGATTTAGCGAAGGGCTTCATCAGGCACTAGAAGCAAAAGAAGGCGTAGCAATTAAAGAAGAGAGTCAGACTCTAGCAGATATTACATTCCAAAATTATTTTCGCTTGTATGATAAATTAGGGGGCATGACAGGAACAGCCCAAACCGAAGCAACAGAATTTTTAGAAATATATAAACTTGAGGTTGTCTCTATACCCACTAACCTCCCTATACAACGAAAAGACTTAAATGACTTAATCTATAAAAGTGAGCATGAGAAATTCCAAGCAGTATTAGATAAAATCACAGAACTTTACAAGAAAGGGCAACCAGTGCTTGTTGGTACAGCAAGTATAGAAAAAAGTGAAGTGCTACATGAATGGCTTAAGAAAGCTAGAATCCCACATAACGTATTAAATGCAAAACAACATGAAAAAGAAGCAGAAATTATTAAAAATGCTGGACTAAAAGGTGCAGTTACTATTGCTACAAATATGGCAGGTAGAGGGGTGGATATTAAAATCGATGATGAGATAAGAGAGCTTGGTGGGCTTTACATTATTGGTACAGAGCGACACGAAAGCAGAAGGATTGATAATCAGTTGCGTGGTCGTGCGGGTAGACAAGGAGATCCTGGTGTCAGCCAATTTTATCTAAGCCTTGAAGATTCATTGCTTAGAATCTTTGGGAGTGATAAATTAAAAGGTATTATGGGTAAGCTTGGTATGAAAGATGGCGAGAGTATAGAATCTAGTATGATTACAAAATCTATCGAAAAAGCACAAAAAAAGGTAGAATCTTTGCATTTTGAATCAAGAAAACATCTACTTGAGTATGATGATGTGAGTAATGAGCAAAGAAAGGTGATATATAGATTCAGAAATGAATTACTTCAAAAAAACTTTGATATGGCAGGACGCATAGCAGAAAACCGAGAAACAAGTGTGCATAACCTGCTTGAACGCAATCAAATATTGCCGCATGATGTGCCAGAAAATTATGATATTTCTGCTCTTTTAGCTGTGTTAAAAGAAGAATATTTGCTCGATTTAGAAGAATCTTTGCAGGCAAAAACTTATCATGAAATACAAGAGATTCTTATATCTGCATTGAAAAACGAATATGAGAAAAAGTTTGCAAATACAACTCCTGAAATGCGTAATGAACTTGAGCGAATTATTTACTTACAAGTTGTAGATAATGCATGGCGAGAGCATTTATATTCTATAGATCACTTAAAAACTGGTATTGGTTTGCGAGGATATAACCAAAAAGATCCGCTTGTAGAGTATAAAAAAGAAAGCTATAATCTATTTTTAGAACTCATAGACAACATTAAGATTGAAGCTTATCGCACATTGCAAATCATTCAGTTTAATACGCAGGATATGCAGCAAGAAGAAGAGAAGATTCTCTCTAATTTAGAACACGATAATGATAATATCGTGCTAAATCATAGCGGACTAGAAGAAGAGATAAAAGACAAAAAACCAGCAAGAAATGAAATATGTCCTTGTGGTAGTGGTAAAAAATATAAGCATTGCCATGGCAAAAGCGGACCAAAAAGGGGTATGCTTGCAAAACAAGCAGAAGATGTGTAAATAAGCCAAGCATATATCAAAAGTGATCATAGTTTTTACTTGAATTTGAGACTAACCTATACTTAAATAATTTACTTAAACAATCTTGTGTTAGGCTTAAAAATCTTGCCATGAGCTATGTAGCTGTGTGTAAATTAGCAGAGTTTAGCCTATTCTCACTTTTATTTGTAAAACAAACAAGGGTAAGAGACTTTTAGATACATATCTCTTTTAAGCACATTTATATGTGCCTCACTGCTTCTATGTATTAACATACATTAATAAGTCTTTTAATACTTTTAAAAACCACAACATACAATACTAGATATAAAAACCATCTAATAAATATATTGCAAAAGTGTTTATCTTTGAGAATCTCTTTATAGATCTGTTTTTATGATATGAAGGATATAGAAGACTTCAGTATAGCCCTTTAGATATTTCTATAAAGTATACAATTTTTACTACATTATTTTATGTTTGCTTTACTTATTGGAGCCTAAATGCTCAATCTTGCTTATGTCTGTTTTGCTGTTGCAAATATGTCTTATAAGGACTTAAGGTATAAAATATTCTTTTGTTAGCCTACAAAGCAAAATAATTTAAGTATGCCATTGTATTGCATCTTGTAATGCTTTTTATCTTAATTTAGGGTAATATATTACATAACAAAGCTTTGTTTTTATACTGCAGTGCATAATATTCTCATGTCTTATATAATCATTAATATAACTATGTCATAATTTGGGACTCATTCCACTTTAATTTTACCTTAGGATTAAAATATGCAAAATATACGAAACATTGCTGTAATTGCCCATGTTGATCATGGTAAAACGACTTTAGTTGATGGACTTTTGAGTCAGTCTGGGACATTTGGCGAGAGGGAGCAAGTTGATGAACGCGTGATGGATTCTAATGATTTGGAGCGAGAGCGTGGCATTACAATCCTTTCAAAAAACACTGCTATAAATTATAAAGGCACAAAAATTAATATTATTGATACTCCAGGACATGCTGATTTTGGTGGGGAAGTAGAGCGTGTTTTGAAAATGGTTGATGGTGTTTTGTTGCTTGTAGATGCACAAGAAGGCGTCATGCCTCAAACTAAGTTTGTTGTTAAAAAGGCTCTTAGCCTTGGAATCCGTCCAATTGTGGTAGTAAATAAAATTGATAAACCTGCTGCAGAGCCAGATCGTGTAGTTGATGAAGTGTTTGATCTATTTGTATCAATGGATGCAAATGATGAGCAACTTGATTTCCCCGTGATTTATGCTGCTGCACGAGATGGTTATGCAATAAAAGATTTAGGCGATCCCAAAAAAGATCTTGAACCACTTTTTGAAGCAATTCTAGAGCATGTGCCATTACCAAGTGGAAGTGCAGAAAATCCACTTCAAATGCAAGTATTCACGCTTGATTATGACAACTATGTGGGAAAAATCGGCATTGCACGTGTGTTTAATGGACGTGTAAAAAAGGGTGAAAACGTGATGCTTGCAAAGAGCGATGGCGAGAAAGAAACTGGTCGCATAAGCAAACTTATTGGTTTTATGGGATTAGCAAGAACCGAGATAGAATCTGCTGAAGCAGGAGATATTGTAGCTATTGCAGGTTTTAATGCTGTTGATGTGGGAGATTCTATTGTATGTCCTAATAATCCAATGCCACTTGATCCTATGCACCTAGAAGAGCCTACAATGAGTGTATATTTTGCAGTAAATGATAGTCCATTGGCAGGATTAGAAGGTAAGCATGTAACTGCCAATAAGATAAAAGACAGATTATTAAAAGAAATGCAAACAAATATTGCAATGCGATGTGAAGAAATGGGTGAGGGAAAATTCAAAGTAAGCGGAAGAGGTGAGCTACAAATCACAATTTTGGCTGAAAATCTTCGTCGAGAAGGTTTTGAGTTTAGTATCTCACGCCCAGAAGTTATCGTAAAAGAAGAAAATGGTGTAAAGACTGAACCTTTTGAACATTTAGTCATTGATACACCGCAAGATTTTAGTGGAGCAATCATTGAGAAACTTGGTAAGAGAAAAGCAGAAATGAAAGCTATGAACCCCATGAGTGATGGATATACAAGATTGGAGTTTGAGATCCCAGCACGAGGACTTATTGGATATAGAAGCGAGTTTTTGACAGATACAAAGGGTGAGGGTGTCATGAATCATAGCTTTTTGGAATTCCGTCCATTTAGTGGTGGAGTAGAATCGAGAAAAAATGGTGCGTTAATTTCTATGGAAAATGGTGAGGCAACTGGATTTTCACTCTTTAATATTCAAGAAAGAGGGGTGCTGTTTATTGCTCCGCAAACCAAAGTGTATGTAGGTATGGTTATTGGTGAACACAGTCGCGATAATGATCTTGATGTGAATCCTATTAAAGCAAAGCATCTAACAAATATGCGTGCAAGTGGAAGTGATGATGCTATCAAGCTTGTTCCACCACGAGATCTGACATTAGAGCGAGCATTAGAGTGGATAGAAGATGATGAGATTTTGGAGGTAACACCACAAAATATTAGAATCAGAAAAAAGATTCTTGAGCCAAATATGCGTAAAAGAGCAAAGGCAAAATAAAGTTTATCTTTTTACTAAAGCTATCTTATGTATAAATTAGCAAAGGAGTATATAATGAATAGGTTTCTAGAATCAATATATTTCCGCCATTCATGTAAGCTTTTTGATGAGGATAAAAAGATTCCAAAAGAGGTTTTTGATGAGATTCTAGAAGTAGGTAGGCTTTCTCCTAGTTCTTTTGGATTAGAACCCACAAGATTACTTGTGCTACGTAGTGATGAGGCTAAAGCCGCACTTCGTCCATTATGTTGGAATCAACCTCAAATTACAAGTGCAAGTGAGGTTGTTGTATTCAAAAGCTTGCAAAATGATCTGGTTCCACCAAGCAACTATACAAAGCAAAGCACCTTTAGACGTAAACCCGATTTAGGTGCATATCAGGCATTTTGTGATCGTTTGGGTGGATATTTGAGAGAGCGAGGGTTAGACTCTTATGAATCTCTCTCGCATTGGAGTGCAAAGCAAGCTTATATCATGGCAACTTATATGGTGGCATATGCGAGTTACTTACAAATTGATACTTGCTATATTGAGGGGTATGAGAAAAAAGCGGTAGAAGAACTCTATGGGCTTGATCCATTTAAAGAGCAGGTAAGTCTCATTGTATGTTTTGGCTATCGTGGCAAAGAACAACAGCAGCGATATAGAATCTCACTTGATGATTTAGTAGAATATAGGTAAATATCAAGAATCTGCATATCTATCTTGCTATGTTGTATAATATAGATCAAGCTAAATTCCTAATGAATAAAATCTAGATTCCATATTGAATACATAAAGCTTTTAAGGCTAAATCATATAACTTTCATAAAGAAATATAACGTATAAAAGGTTTTTATAAACTATAGGTATTATTGAAATATATGAGATTTATTGTATTTATAGATTGTCGTCTTTAGAGTGGATTTATTACCCATAATAGTCCAAATAGATTGGCTAGATAATGATCAATAAGAGGTCTATTTTTTAGTGTCATAACATTTTATAAATAAAATAGTTTCATATGTTTTATAAGCAAATCTTAAGATAAGAACGAGAGGAATATTTCAAGTAAATCTTATAAGTAACGCATGGAAAAGAGATGATATAAAGTTAAACAAAATCGCAGGTAATGTAGTCTCATATTCATAGTCTTTCAATAACAACAGGAATATTAGAAATACTAAAATCTGTATTTAATACATATCTAATATTATTTCTACTGATTATATATATAACTATAATTAATATAAAATTAAGATTATTATAAGTATAATTCTTAAAATTGAAATTAAAGGATATTATATGGGGGACTTATCTCAACAACATAATCATGTAAATAACCTAACAAATAGCACACCAATATCATATGCTTTTATTGCAATGCTTATGAGTGCTAATTTGAGTCTTGCAGATACAAATCTTGATAAAGAAAATATAAAGCAAGATTCAAAACAACAAACAATGACATCAGATGATAAAAAAGCCTACAAACTTAAATCTGTTGTGACAACATCTACAGGTTTTTCACAGGATAAAAAGGTAGCTCCAGCTTCAATTACGGTTATATCAAAAGAGGAAATTTTGGAGCGTCCCATAAAAGATTTAGGTGATGCTGTGCAAGATGTCCCTGGTGTCTATGTAGAACAAACTAAAACAGGACAAAATCAGATTTATATGCGTGGACTTGGATCTGACTACACACTAATTCTTATTGATGGTAAGCGGCAAAATGTAAATTCTGCCTTCAATCAAAATGGTTTTGGTGGCGTACTTACAAGCTTTATGCCGCCTTTATCAATGATTGAACGTATTGAGGTGATACGAGGTCCTGCAAGTATTATATATGGGACAGACGCTATGGGAGGGGTTATTAATATCATCACAAAGAAGAATCCGCAAAAGCTTACTGGAAGCGTCATGATTGAATCAACAATTCAAGAACAACGAAAAAATTGGGGTGATAATTATGGTGTTAATACCTATGTTGCAACGCCAATTGTCAAGGACGTGCTATCATTAAGCGTTAGAGGTGCATATAAATATTCACAACCAAGTTATTTTTATAATCCAATTGGTACAAGTAGTAATGGCAATCCATACACTACACATTCACCAGGTAGATGGTAC
This sequence comes from Helicobacter trogontum, assembly GCF_000765905.2. GTDB lineage: Bacteria > Campylobacterota > Campylobacteria > Campylobacterales > Helicobacteraceae > Helicobacter_A > Helicobacter_A trogontum. The sequence continues at coordinate 158,311 of NZ_JRPL02000003.1, forward strand.
TCCTATAATGCAGGAGCAAGGCTTGATTATATTATTAATAAGCATAATAGCATCTATCTTGATGGAGAATTCTATCATATAACCAATACAACTCTTAATACCTCTAGTCGCAATGTTAGCTCAACGAGCGACTTTGATAAAACTAATGTTGTACTTAGCCATGATAGCGAATATGATTGGGGGAAATTGGCTAATTATGTCCAATACTCTTTAACACAAAGGATACCGCAAACAACCACTGGGTTTGGTAATGTATCTGGACCACTCAATTATAATAGCATATATCAAAATCACGACATTGTGCTAAGCTCCATGTATAATCATGACTTTAACCTTGAAGATTGGGGGGATTTAGGATTAACAAGTGGGATATATTATCTTTATGAGCGACTTATCCTCAAAAGCAGTAATTTTGATAGAGATATGCATCAACTTGCACTTTTTGCTGAGGGACAATGGTTTATTAATGAGTATTTCTCGACAACACTTGGTCTTCGCTATAATTATGCTAATCTCTATGCAGCCATGCCAAATCCAAGGCTTTACATCAATTATAACCCATTCTCATGGCTTACCTTTAAGGCTGGTGTAGCAAGTGGCATGAAGATTCCAAGTTTGCAAGAGAGCTATAATGGACTTTATCAGATTGATACCTCTGGTATTTATTATTATGGTACCAAAGATTTACAAGCAGAAAAAAGCTGGAATTATGAATTAAGCACAATTATTGATACAGAACCTGCATACATCACCTTGACTGGATTTTACACAGATTTTAGAGATCAGATTCAAACAATTCAAAATGTTTCACCAGGAGCAAGTTTACCTGGTGGCTTTGTATGTGCTAGCTCTGCTACAACATGTCAATATCTTAATAATGTTGATCAATCTCTTGCAGCAGGTGTAGAGTTTAGCTTACAAACAAAGCCCTTCTATGGTGTAAGCTTTGATGCGTCTTATGCTTTCACTTATACAGAACAGCTAACAGGGTTGCAAAAAGGGAAACCAGTCAATAGCATTCCGCAACACAAACTTATGACAAAGATAACTTATAAATATCAAAACTTTAGCACATATTTGCGTATGCAAGGTAATTTCAAAACTCCAACTATTGCAACTGGTAAGGGTGGTGATCCAACAATTCTTGTAGGACAATATTATAAAGACTATATATTGCTTGATATGGCGTTTAATTATACATTTTTCAAATATTACACACTTACGCTTTCACTCAATAATCTCTTAAATACAAATTTTATTGATTATGCAATAGGGAATGTTAATAACGCCCAAACTTATGTTAATCGTTATCAACGATTTTTACCTGGACGCAATTATTGGTTAAGTTTTAAGATTGATTTCTAAGATGAATTAAAGGATAGAGTAGCATAGAGATATTGTGTTTTAACTTTTATTTTAGGTGTAAATTCAAAGCGATCTAATATCAAACTATTTAAGTAAATAAGCCATTATCGCCCAAAATATCTAGGCTTAGGATGGGGTAGTAGTTAGATGCAAAACATAATGACTAGAACATCTGACTATTGTCAATGGGTTCACAGAAATATATGTTATCATTATTTATTGGGTTTTAATTTTATAAGCATAGAGAGAGGTGCAAATATGATGCAACATGTTTAGAATCGATTAAAACATACTTGTAACAATATGAAATCCAAATACAACATCCAACAACTATCTACGTGATTGAAATTCTAGATTCTATCCCACAAAATCAGTTAGGTTTATCAAAAAGATTCTGGATTGCCATTTTTAGCTTTATGTAAGCAGCCATTTAATCCTATAATGTTTGCAGTTTATCTTTTAGTTTTATTCCATATTGGTTAAAGTTGATTTTCACACTATCTACTTTCTTTACTAAAGAATAAAGGTTATTATTCATTTGATTGTGTATTACTTATTTTGAAAAACCTTAACAAAGATTATTTTCTATAGAATGTTTTAAAACATCAAATACTTCTATACTTCCATCACCATATTCTATAGTAAAGTCTCTTTCTTCAATGGCTTTTTGATTATTTTTTAGAATTTTTAATGCTTGTTCTTTTTGATTAAGTTCTATAAGTAGTAAAACTTGCATTAAGGTTCTATCTTGCCAAATAGTATCTTCATTTTCTTCATAATTGTAAATAAAATCATAAAGCCCTTTTATTGTGTTAGTAGTATCAGTTTTAAAAGCTTCAATAAGAGTATCTATGCTTTCTTTATAAGCTTTTAAAAAGCTATGATAAGAATCACTTGGCATATCATCTAATCCAGATTGTTTTAAATCGTTCAAATTGGTAAATTCCATACTTTTAAAAGAAAATGGAAAAGATCTAACGCCATGTTGATTTAAAATTTTAAAATCCAAATTAGGCTCATCAAGTCCTATTGTCCTACATAAAATTTCATCACTTTTCATAGATTTTACTCTAAAAGAAACACTAAAACTTATGTAATCATCTTCTTCTTCTAAATAATGTTCAAAAGTAAAAAGTAAGTCGTCAAAAACACCATAAGTGATAAATTCTTCTGTTTTTAAACCATATTGTGCTGAAAATTTGTCCAGTTTTTTGCAAAATTTTAGAACAATATCATCTAAGATTTCTTGTTGCGTCATTTAAATTCCTTTGTAAAATTATTTTACTATTTTTTACTTTGTTTAATTTGAAAATTAAAAACCCACTATAAGATTAAATTAAATCATAAGGAAAGTATTTGTATTGTTTAAATTCTTCTTTATCTAAATTCATTAGCTTTACAATTGCTGCACCTTCAAGATCCCAAGTATCTAGAGGATCTCTTAATCTTGTATGTTTTTTCATATATTGATGTAAAAACTCAATATCCTTAGTAGCTACAAATTCTTTAATAAGCTCGTGTTCTTTGCGAATACATTTGCGTTCTAAATTTAAGTTTTTACCCTTAGATCCTATAAAATGTAAAAACCAATCTCTATTGAGAATATCTCTTCTTTTTCTCTCATCTTCTTCTATTAATTCTAATACACAAGCACTATCCATATCTAATAATACTCTAATGCAAAGTTCAAGAGCATTTCCTCTATAATAACCAATATCAATTCCTACTTCTAAACGATGTTCTTGTTTTAATAATACGTATGCTTCTAAATCTTTTTTAACTAGATTTATATCATCACCACGAGAGTATTTATCCATAGCAATACATTTTTTTCTATCTGTTATACAAAAAAGACAAGTTTCTCTTTTTCCTAATGGAAGTTCTAAAAGTATTTTTTCGGATTTTTTAATTTTTTCTTCACACTCTATTATATGTTTCGTAAAATACGCTTCATCTCTCTTAGTATCTCTTAGCATTTTTTATCCTTTATTATGGTATTTGTTTGATAAAACCTAATTGCATTAAGTCTTCTATGGAAATAGGAAGTTTAATTTGTGTTCCTTCACCTTCTTGATCAAAGTATGGAGATATTTTACCTTCTTTTGGGGAATGGAATTTGTTTTCTTCTTTTAAATTTTTAATATCTTTTTTTAATTCTTCATTCCCACTCATTTTAATCTTTCTATCAATACTTTCTGCATTAATATCTTCTAATACTTCATATCTTTTATAGGTTTTTTGCATGGCTTCGTTATTTTCATAAGGCAATGATCTTTTTTCATAAGGTATTGTGCAGCTTTTAATTTACCTCCTATCCCTTCCCATCTTATCCTATCATACTCAATCTTAGCAAGAGGACTAGCTTGTATTTTAGCTAAAGCAAATTTAATCTTATTCTTTTTAGGTATAGCAAATATAGGATAGCCTTTTATACTCACTCCTATCAAACCCATTTGTAAAACAGAATGTTTATGATTAACTTTTTCTAGTTATAAAAAGCCTTGTGGGTTTTTAAACCCACTAAGATTAAATTAAATCATAAGGAAAGTATTTGTATTGTTTAAATTCTTCTTTATCTAAATTCATTAGCTTTACAATTGCTGCACCTTCAAGATCCCAAGTATCTAGAGGATCTCTTAATCTTGTATGTTTTTTCATATATTGATGTAAAAACTCAATATCCTTAGTAGCTACAAATTCTTTAATAAGCTCGTGTTCTTTGCGAATACATTTGCGTTCTAAATTTAAGTTTTTACCCTTAGATCCTATAAAATGTAAAAACCAATCTCTATTGAGAATATCTCTTCTTTTTCTCTCATCTTCTTCTATTAATTCTAATACACAAGCACTATCCATATCTAATAATACTCTAATGCAAAGTTCAAGAGCATTTCCTCTATAATAACCAATATCAATTCCTACTTCTAAACGATGTTCTTGTTTTAATAATACGTATGCTTCTAAATCTTTTTTAACTAGATTTATATCATCACCACGAGAGTATTTATCCATAGCAATACATTTTTTTCTATCTGTTATACAAAAAAGACAAGTTTCTCTTTTTCCTAATGGAAGTTCTAAAAGTATTTTTTCGGATTTTTTAATTTTTTCTTCACACTCTATTATATGTTTCGTAAAATACGCTTCATCTCTCTTAGTATCTCTTAGCATTTTTTATCCTTTATTATGGTATTTGTTTGATAAAACCTAAT
>NZ_JRPL02000040.1 GCF_000765905.2 Helicobacter trogontum
CACACTCTATTATATGTTTCGTAAAATACGCTTCATCTCTCTTAGTATCTCTTAGCATTTTTTATCCTTTATTATGGTATTTGTTTGATAAAACCTAATAAGTTTATATAATTTATGATTATAATATTTTATATATTAATCAATCTTTGTATACTAAAACTAAAACCTAATAAATTGTTTTCTCTTACTCTTTTTCTAAATTCATTTGATACAAAAACAGGTATTTCATCATCTTTAATTCTAAATATATGACTTCCATCAAGCTTTGATTTTTTTAAAACAGCCTTAGTAATGCTTAAATATTCATCATTATCACCCATATAAGTATATACAGAATGTTCATAATCTAAAGCTTCAAGTGATTTTGTTACATGCATAATTTTACAATCATAATAATTTATTTCCTGACTTCTAATTTCTACATCTAAATATTGCACACAATCTTTGATTAAATCTTGCATTAAATTTATAAATTTTGGAGAGACTATACGCCAAAATATAGGAGCAAGTTTGGCGATTTTCCCCACCAAAGCCCTTGAGGGCAAAATCTAAATAGTTTCTCCTTTGGCATATTATAGCCTTATATGTTTTAATGGCTGTATTTAATCGTTAAAATCATCATTTATAATAGCAGTAAGGGTTTTATATATGCAAACTACCCTTAAGAATTTTATGTATTGAACGCTATAAAATAAAGAGGTTTTAAAGTGTTTTAAATTGTAACAAAAAAAGAGGAGAGACATTTTTGTGAAAAAGAAAAGAATGCTCTTTTTTACTATGAAGATAACTTCTCTTTATTGTTATTGCAAGGAAGTTTTCTCAAGGAAGGCATATCAAACCAAGCTAGCCATAAATAAAGTGTAAGGCAAATCTATAAAGAGAGTTACATTGCAATATAATTGCCAATAAATTTAGCATAAACTCATTATAATTTTGCAATTTAGATTGTTAGGAAAATATGGATAGAAAAAAAATAAAGCAAAGCATTAAAGAATGGATTTTAGAGATAAATAGGCAAGAAGCTTTGCCAAAAGGGATTGTGGCTTTAAATTTTGGGCTTTTTGAGCCTTATGGGATAGAGTTGATTGGAGCAGAAAATTATGACGAAAATGATGATGATTGGGCGTGTGAAGAAGATTTTGTGCCAAAGCTTAGAATCTGTCCTGCACTAGAAATCCCAAGTGATTTAGAATGGGAAAGTGTGCTAGAGCTGATGATAGATATTTTAAAAGAATTAGTTATGGAGCTAAAACATATAAAATTATTGGAAGTCCCACACATTACCACTGGATTTTGCGATGGGGATCTTGAAATAATCAAATAAATAAACTTTTAGCAAAATGATTAAAATTGCACTCTCTGGTTCTTTAATCTGTGAGATTATGCTAAGCTCCATTTTTTTATCATTTCACCTATTGATTCAAGCTAAAAAGGAATATCAAAGTATTCCTTTTGCTCCAAGTTTCTCTAAAATCGCATTGTATCTTTGTAGATAATCTTCTACTTTCCTGCTGCTCTTGCGTTCTTTAATATCCTGCACTATAAAATCCTTTTCCTCTTGGCTTAAATCTTTGGAGGCAAAATACTCATACCACTCAATATATTGCGAACCTTTAGGCATATATTCTTTAAGCACACACTCAAGCAATGGCTCTCCTAGCTCTTTTTCTATTTCTTCTTTACTAAAAATCCCATGTTCTAGTGCTAAGATATACAAGCTACCATATTGAAAGTCTAAATCTGTATCTTTTAGCCCATTTGCTTTGTAGAGTCGCAGTATCTCTATCATGCTTTCTTGGCTTGTCTGCCTACGATGATAGTATAAACCCTTTAGTCCGTTCATTCCCTCAATGACCTCACCACAATCAAATAAAAATTTCACAATATCCGCCCTTCCTACGCTTGCGGCATTGTCTAAAAAGCTCATTCTTTGTTTATCTTTTTGCCCGATTTTTAGTGCTATTTTAGGATCTGTGGCACTTTTTTTGATGAGTTCTAAAAGCTCTAGTGGGCAATTTCCTATGGTATTTTCTTTATAAAATTCTCTCTCGCCCATAGCTAAGGCATAGATTCTAGCTAGATCTTTATCATTCACTTTTTTCTTTTCAAGCAATGTTTTAAGCCCTTGTAGTGCCTTGTTGTAGTAGTTTATGAAATACTCTTTGCCTTTTTCATACTCTCCATCGCACATTTCTTTTAAGAGATCACAGATTTATTTCACGCTTTCTGGGATTTTTTGCGTTGCTTGAAGCCATTTTGGGAAGTTATTTTCTAGCTTTGTGCCATGAAAGATATTGTTTTTATTTTCTATGGCATTTTTAAGCCCAATTTCACTAAGCTTCCAAGAATCTAGATTTTGATTAAAATTCTTGCACTCATAAAACATATTTTTGAAATTCTCAACTTTAGAGACATCCCATTTATCCAAAGGCTGATTAAAAGCTTCTGCACCTTCAAACATACTTTCCATACTTTCAACACAAGAGACATTCCAAGATTCTATATTGTGGTTAAAATAAGGCGAACAAGCAAACATAGAGCTCATATCCACGACATTTGAAGTATCCTATAATTCAATCCCACTAAAATCTTTTCGCTTAATTTCTCCAGTAAATAAACGCGACATATCAGTAATAAGGCTTGTATCAATATCACTAACTTTACATCCTCTTGCTTACATAAAGCTTTAAGTTCAGCATAGCTTTTTGGGAGATATTTGGCATTGTCTGCACCTTGAGAAACGCTGTCGCGTTGCTTTTTATTCCACACTTCAAGCATATTTGTAGGACATTGATAAAAAATCTCTTCACAATTAAGCAATGCTTTAGCACTTACATTCCAGTTGCTTAAATCTTGGCGGAAGTTTTCACAATATGCAAACATATCTGACATACTTTCTACATTGCTTACATTCCAAGATTCTATACCGCTAAAGCGTTCGTTATCCCAAGAAGTCAATTCAAATAAAAAACTCATATCTGTGATTAAACTTGTATCAATCTTGGCAAGGCTAATCCCATTCTCCATAAGTTCTTCTAAAAAAGCTTTATGTTTTGGTTTATAGATACCATTTTCACAGACACAACACCAACTTGGATAAGCTTTATCTTCATAGATTTTTGAAAACCAAAATATATTTTTAAAATCAATACAATTGTTTAAAACGATTTTTCTCCCCAAGATTCTAAATTTTGATCAAAGCTTTCTGAATTCATAAACATTTGTGTAAAATTATACACACTTGAAATACCCCAAGCGCCAGGTGGTTGGTTAAAACTCCTTGCTCCATAAAACATTCGCTCCATACTCTCTACTTTACTGACATTCCAATATTGTATATCATGGTTGAAAAACTCTGCTTCTTCAAAGCAAGATTGCATATCTGTAACCTTGCTTGTATCCCAAGTTTCTATACCGCTAAAATCCCTGCGTCTGCTATTTTTAAACAAATCTTTAAAACTTTTAATTTTGCTGACATCAATATCGCCTAGATAGATATTTTTTGTCTTTGACCAATTTTTTAAGCTCAGTTTTGTTTTTTGGCGTAAGTGTAACGCCTTTACTTTTTGCAATTTTAAAGAGTGCATTTAAGGATTTTTTCTTATCTTTTGCTGCATTTAGTTTTGAAAGGATATTAAAAATCTCATATTCATCAGTAATATAAATACTTCTACCTGCATATACTGCCCTATCATCCCAATACTCTTGCTCTAAATCGCTTAGATAAGTTTCAAGATTTTCTATATATATGGGGTGGGATTTTCGCACCTTGCTCAAAAAGTTCTAAAATCGCACTCTTTTTGGCGTCCCATTCACCTAAAGGTGCCTTACGTAAAGCCTCTATTGCGTCTAAAAGCTGCGAATCTAGATCTTGTGCCATAATTTCTCCTTACAATAAATCATATTTCAAAATAATCATACATGCTTTCTATTTCTTCAGAGCTTAATGTATTAGTATAATAATACTCTTCATCCTCTTCTAAAATTTTTTCATTTTCTACAAGATATGTAATAGCTTCTTCATACGATACAACTCCAAGTGGGGCAAATTCACCATCATATCTAGCTACCAAAGAGAGATAATAAGGCACGCCAGCACCTTCTTGTTGTGGATTTTCTACGCCTTCTACTTCATAATTTTTAGGTAGTGCAGTAGGCACGCTTGCAGTGAGTGTATAAAGTCCTGCATATTCGTCTGTGGGCAAATAGCCATATTGCGCTCTTGTTTTATAATACTCATCATCGTCCTCATCGTCATATTCTTCATCAGAATCACTTGTCAAAACACCCTTTTCACGCAAAAAGACTGCAAGCTCTTCAAATTTTTGCTTATCTTTATCATCATCTTCCATTTCTTGCAGTATTTCAAGCACTTGATCAAGCACACTTTCACCAAAGTAATTTCGTCTATAAATATCCGCACCAGATTCTATAAGCAAATGGATCATATCAAGATCTTTAATAATTACTGCATAATTAAGAGCAGTATCATCTGCGCCATCAGACTGATTTAAATGCATAAAATTTTTTAGCCCAACAAGAATCTTCACACATGCATGATTCTCCGTCAAAATACCAAGTTGAAGCGGTGGAACTTCACGAGGTAATATATTTGGATTTAGCCCATATTCAAGCAAAAGCTTAAAAGATTTGGGTGCATGATTTTTCATTATGTGTTCCATAATATACTCATCTTCATACACAATACTATTTAAATTAAATTCCATAGAATCTAAAAGCTCTTTTATTTTTGTATCATTATCTTCAGCTATAAGCTTAAACAATTGTTCTGTAAACTCTTGTGCCATAATTTCTCCTTAACTTAAAATTAAAATTATTTAAAAATCTTATTTAAAAAAGCCCTTGCAAGGCCACTTTCTTTAGAACCCAAAAACTCCTTTACAAGCTCCTTGCCATTTGCTTGTATGTTTAGAGATTCTAGCTTGTTTTGTGGTTCTATTTGACTAAAGATGATAAAAGGGATTTGTCTGCCAAACTTTTGCTCCATAAAACCACTATTTTGGATATAGTTAAGTGCTTGGGTTACAAGCTTAAAATAATACTTAAGATCAGTTGTGCGGCATTCATTCCATTCCTCTTCAAATCTTAGCTTTTTTGCTTGAATCTCTTTTATATAAGGTTCTACTAATTTTCTAAAAGTATTATCAGTCTCATATAGTTCTATGGTTTCTAATACACTATCTAGGAAGTTTTCATATTCCCATTTTGCTTTTTGCAAGGGGATTTGTTTGGATTGTGCTACCCTTTTTGCGTTAGAGAGAGTGTTAAATCTAAGCTTTAAAGTAAAGCAAGGGGATTTGTAGTTATGATTTAGCCCAAAGGCGTAAATATCGCTAAATTCTTGTGTATCAATATCTTCAAGCACTTGGATTAGATACAATACATAATTTTTAAAGATAAGATAAAAAGGATCTTCTAAATCATTGTTTTCTCTAGCCTCATCTTCTAATCTTTTTGAATTTGTAGTGTAAGCTTGCCTTTGTGATCATTATATACTTTTATATTTTTAGCCTTAGCTTGTTCATACACTTTTTCTATTACAAGATTTTCTGATGCCCTTTCATCTAATTCATAACATGTTTTTCTGCCATATTCTTCTTCTCCATAGATCATTATAGGCAAATCTATTTCCAAAAAGAGATTGCAAAGATCAAGTGGTGGCTCAAAGTGGATACAAGGTTTCCCTAGAGCATAATTTCGCTCCTTTTGGTATAAATGCAAGGCTAGAGGGAAATTCTCTTCTTTTGGCAAGTCTATTTTATAAGCCTCATCTCCCCACGCATAACGCATAAGATTCCATAATGCAAGGGCTTTAAAATCCATACTTGTTTTAAAAATATCTGTGCCATATTCTTTGCTTTTCTTTGCATTTTTACAAAGGAGATCAAGTCCTAGTGAGATTGCTTCAAAGTCTTTATTAATCATAGCAATATATAAGGCACACTCATCTTTATAAGTTTTGGAGTTTGATTTTACATTCAAGTTGCGCGTTAGTTCCTCTAATGCTTTGTTTTTATGTGTAAAATCATTATAAAAAATCATCGCGCGTGTAAGATAGAAGCTACTTAAATAAGGTGTGCAGTTTTGCATATATTTTAAAGGATAGACTTTAGGGAAAAGTGCAAAGTTATTCGCACCCAGTATCTCTTCCCATTTAAGCTCCCCCCTTCCAAAAGAGTGTTTTATGCTCTCTGTATAAAGCACATCATCTAAAAATTCTACATTCTTTTGCGTATAGCCATCTTTTATAATGTTATACATAGCTATGTATCTAAAGTCTATCGTATCACAAAAATCATATTTGCATAAACGCTCTATTTGTTCTTTTAGACTTTTGTGTTTAAGCTTACACTCATAATCTTCTAATAACTCTTGCTTATACTGCTCTATGGAGAGAATTTGATAGTTTTGCTTATCTTTGCAAAGCTCTAAAATCTTTGCTCTTTTCTTACTATCTATTTTCTTTTGGGTGCTTAATTTTTCTATATAATCCAAACTTAGCTCCTTATACAATTTTGGTACCCCATGGTTAATATTATATAAAAAAAAAGTTATAATTTATCTTCGAATTTATAAATAAAACTTGCAATAAGGAAAACCATGGAATTAACAAAAGAAAAAGTAGAATCACTAGGGCTTGACACTAAAGAAGAGGTAGTGATCCCAGAGGATATTAAAGTCATTGAAGGGGAGACATTTAGATACAATAAAAACATACGCAAAGTCATTCTAAATGAGGGATTGGAGGTTATCAAATCTAGCGCTTTTGCTTATTGTAAATCCTTAGAAGAAATCATCTTTCCCACAAGCTTAAAAACGATTGAAAGAACCGCATTTGATGAATGCTCTAGCCTTAAAAATCTAAATTTTAATGAGGGATTGGAAGTTATAGAAAATTATGCTTTTAGTGAGTGTGAATCGTTAGAAGAGATAATTTTGCCAGATAGTTTAAAGAGTATCGGAGAATATGCATTTAAAAAATGCTCTAGCCTTAAAAACTTAAAATTTAAAGAGGGATTAGAAGTTATAGAATCTAGCGCTTTTGCTTCTTGTGAAACCTTAGAAGAAATCATCTTTCCCACAAGTTTAAAAGAGATTGGATATGAGGCATTTAAAGAATGCTCTAGCCTTAAAAGTGTAAAATTAAATGAGGGCTTAGAGATTATAGGACATCGTGCCTTTGGGGGTTGTAAATCCTTAGAAGAGGTAATTTTGCCAAATAGTTTAAAGTTTATCGAACATTGGGTGTTTTCTGATTGCTCTAGCCTTAAAAGTGTAAAATTGAATGAGGGATTGGAAGTTATAGAAAATTATGCTTTTAGTGAGTGTGAATCGTTAGAAGAGATAATTTTGCCAGATAGTTTAAAGAGTATCGGAGAATATGCATTTAAAAAATGCTCTAGCCTTAAAAACTTAAAATTTAAAGAGGGATTAGAAGTTATAGAATCTAGCGCTTTTGCTTCTTGTGAAACCTTAGAAGAAATCATCTTTCCCACAAGTTTAAAAGAGATTGGATATGAGGCATTTAAAGAATGCTCTAGCCTTAAAAGTGTAAAATTAAATGAGGGCTTAGAGATTATAGGACATCGTGCCTTTGGGGGTTGTAAATCCTTAGAAGAGGTAATTTTGCCAAATAGTTTAAAGTTTATCGAACATTGGGTGTTTTCTGATTGCTCTAGCCTTAAAAGTGTAAAATTGAATGAGGGATTGGAAGTTATAGAAAATTATGCTTTT
>NZ_JRPL02000041.1 GCF_000765905.2 Helicobacter trogontum
AAGAGTGTTTAATGGGATTAATTATGCGATATTAGAAACCACGCCCACCACACAAGCACAAAGAAATCAACACAATGAAGTAAGTGCTAAAGTGCAAAAACTAAAAGATATGGTAAATGAGCTTAATAGACTCCATACTGACAATGAACCTATGTTTGTGCATTATAGGTTGGATACTAGAGCATTTCTTTGCACAAAGTTGGGTAGAGACTTGGGCTGGGCAGTTAAGACTTGCTGAAAGTATTTCTAAAGAAAATGCCAACAAAAACTATAATAATCGATATGGCAATAGACCCAACACAGATGATGGCTATAACTTTAGAGGGAGAGGATTATTGCATTTAACCTTTAGAGATAATTATCATGCTTGCACAAGATATTTGCACAATCAAGGTTGGCTAAGTAGTGATATAGATTTTGAGGCACAGCCACAGCTAGTTACAGATTCTGGAGTGTATGCTTTGCTTAGTGCGGTGTGGGTTTGGAATACATACAGAATCAATGAGCAAATCTTTATAATATCGCGAAAACCAAGATATTATTCATGCGCAATATAGTTTTACCAAAAATCGAAATGGCACAGGTGGAACTATTACATTAAATAATGTGAGTCAAAACCTAAGGTTAATTACTGAAAGAATTAATGGTTGGTATAATAATTTGGCAGAAAGACAACAAACATACGCAAGGATAAAAAATGCTGAAATATTTAAAGATTTTGGATAAATTTTATATTGTATTTATTTTGGTCTCAAGCCTCAATGCCTTAAGCCTTGAAGAAATGTTGCAACAAGATAACATTAAGCCTAGCTTTGATTGTGATTTGCCAAAACTTTCAGAATCTGAAATGGATATATGTGGTGGTGTGGGCATGATACCTGCTTCTTATTTTGCCATTATTGATAATTTCTATTCAAGTTATTATAAAGCAGTAATCAAACATATAGATTTAAAAGATAAAACAATCATTAAAGATATTTCTTTAACAATGCTTAAAGAGCGAGGTAAGGTATGCCCAAATACAAAGTTTGACGATAATGTAAGCTCTGGATTAAATTCTGCATTAGCCGCACAATGTTATTACTATCCATACAACAAAGCCCTGCGAGAAATTACAAAATTTATTTATACTCACCCACAATATAAAAATATTTTTGAACAAATCTTTTATCCGAATCCAAAAGGTTATTACCAACTCATAATGAATAAGAAACCACTAAATCCAGACTCTCCATTTGATGACGATGCCGAAGTGATATTTGATGTAATTGACAAAGCCGCTAAGGATAATCTCCTAGAATCTAATGGGGCGTTAAAAAAGCATGAGTGCATTTAAAACTTTGAAGTAAATCCAAACCTACTCTTTGAAAATGGTGGTTATGCTATAATGAGTGCGGCGTATTTTTGGAGGCAGAATAACTGCTTTGTAAATGCCAATGCTGATACTAGGGCTAGTGTAGATTCTGTAACAAGAATCATCAATCGATATACCGATAGCTATCAAGCAAGGTGGAATCAATATGAAAGGATACGAGATGATAGGATATTTGATGAGGATTGGTTGTGGTAATTGTATATTTTTTTTGATATTTGCATCTCTAGTCTTTGCTAATAGTTTTGAGGATATTGCGAAGCAAAAGTATCTTCTAAACCTACCCTATAATAAAGAAAATATCATCACAAAATCTTATAATATACATACAGACAAGAAAGATTTTATTTTAATAACTTTATTTAATTGGGACGATGATGAGCTAGGGAGAGCTGTTAAGAAATATAGTTGTATAAGCATTTTTGATAGTGATGTAATCATGCAAAATTTTTGCTTTAGTGACAATATAGGTATCGTTGCTAACAAAAATGATTTCTTTACTCTCACTTCTTTGTGGCAAGACAGAATAGGTAATATCACCAATACTTATCTAACCTTTAGGCTTATTGAGAATAGATTCTATCTACATCAATATAGCAAGGAATTTGAACATATCGATGATGACCAAGAAATCACAAACAACACTCAAATCTACTATCGCCAACCACGAGATGACCCAAAGAAAGAAAAACTTATCCCTTTAGATTCTATAAATGATGAGTTATTGCAAGAGTTAAAAAATGTTACAAGCACAAAGAAATCAACACAATGAAGCAAGTGCTAAAGTGCAAAAACTAAAAGATATGGTAAATGAGCTTAATAGACTCCATACTGACAATGAACCTATGTTTGTGTATTATAGGTTGGATACTAGAGCAAGACTAGAGCATTTCTTTGCCTAAAGTTGGGTAGAGACTTGGGCTGGGCAGTTAAGACTTGCTGAAAGTATTTCTAAAGAAAATGCCAACAAAAATTACAATCGATATGGCAATAGACACAACACAGATGATGGCTATAACTTTAGAGGGAGAGGATTATTACATTTAACCTTTAGAGATAATTATCATGCTTGCACAAGATATTTGCACAATCAAGGTTGGCTAAGTAGTGATATAGATTTTGAGGCACAGCCACAGCTAGTTACAGATTCTGGAGTGTATGCTTTGCTTAGTGCGGTGTATTATTGGAATGATAGAAAATGCTATCCCAATGCCAAAAAACATCAAGAAGTTTTAATATTTAAAGGAAAGCATCTCTATGAGATCATAGATGATGAAGCTAATGGTAATATAATAATCACAAAAGAAAATGTAAATACTACAAAAAGTGTTTTAGCAATTAGTCTTACCATAAATGGTGGCACAAATGGGCTAAGTGATAGAACTAAGCAACATACAAGAATTAAATCTCAAAATATCTTTAAGGATTTTGAAACATAAGGAGCAAATAATGAAAAAATGGATATTTATGTGCTTGATAGTGCTTATAGTGTATGCTCATGATACAAACAAGAAAGAAGGCATATATGATTATTTCTATAACAATGAGGAAAGAATGCTAGAGAGTTTAGAGCCTAGTATTGATGATGATTTTGAGTGTAGCGATGAAGTCGCAGCAGTGATAAGTTGCGCTGCAGGTTGTGGAATGGCAAGAAGTCCCACAATAATCTTTTTAGATAATTTTTTTACTAGCTACTACCACCTCATAATGCAACACATATCTGAATATAAAAAGCAAGAGATTAAAAACATAGCAAGAGAAGCGATGAAAAAACGGGAATATATAGGTGAATGTAATAAGAAATTTACAAGCGGTGCTGGAATCCAAATGTGTTCACACGATTATATTGGAGTAGCATATGAATATGGGATACAAGAATTAAGCAAGTATCTCGCTTTCAATAACCCAAAGCTTTTAGATTCTATATTTTTACAATATGCAAAGGAAGTTGAAAATATCAGTGTTAAAGATGATATGGCTAGGCTACTTGATAAACTTTATATTGACAACTTAATTGATGAAACAGGCAAATTAATCATCAAGGTAGATTCTAAATGATAGGACAAGGTGATGGCTATAACTTTAGAGGGAGAGGATTGTTACATATCACAGGTAGAGGCTCAATAGGGCAAGGACGCAATGAGGGCTATACAGGGTTTAATCAAAGGGTTACTCATCCATTGTATGGTGGCTTACAAAATAGGGACTTTGTCAATAATGCTAATGATAGAGACTCTCTGGCTAATAATGGCTTAGAGGCTTTACTTGCTGGTATATATGTATGGAAAACTCTCATTTCAAGAGAAACACGAACACATCTATATAATATAGCTAATGCACAGCATAGCATTAGCCCCACTTCCACAGGAGTAGCTAATATACCCAATCTTAGCAATAACTTACGCCTTATCTCCCAAAGGATAAATGGTGGAAATAATGGTTTATCTAACAGACAAGATTCTCTCAATCACATTAGAACCCAAAGGATATTTGATGACTTTGAATAGGAAATATAAACTCTTATGTGTGGTTATGTTGGCATTGGCTCATCTAGGATATGCACTAGATTTGGAACAATCTATCAAGATAGCACAAGATAAGTGTAGGGATAAAGTATTCGAAATACAATATGCTAGGATACTACAAGAAAATACACACGATTATAGTATCATTGTCCTACAAGACTATCAAGATACACAAGATCAATATGGCAATGTAACTTCCCAAGATAGAAGCTGTGTGAATGTCTTTATACAAGGTAAAATAAGAACAATGTCTTTTTCTCGTAGCATAGAAAAGATCATGGCAAACAAAGAAAATTTCACGCTTACTACTGCCTATCAAGATACTGCAGGGAATATCACAAGATGGTATTACACATTTGCAATATCACAAGACACTATTTTTCTTAAAGAATATGGTAAGCAACATTTGTATATAGGCATTGATGATGTTGAAGAAACATTAAAAGGTAAAGTTGTCTTTTATAAATCTCAAAATAAGCAAATTCCCCTAGATTCTATCAACGATGAGTTACTACAAAGATTAAGAGAGTGGTATAATACCAACAAGACAATATTGCAAGATAGAGAAACGCAATGACAAGACGAGATTTTTTTAAGACAATGGCTTGTGTGGGCTTGATAAACAGTGTGCCAAGTTATGCTGTATTTCCCTTACCAGATGATACCTTTAAGGATAAGGAATTGCGAAAGCGAGTCATCAAAAAGGATATATTGTCATTTGTTAAAGAAGTAGATTCTTATATTGCAAACGATTCGCATATTAAAAAAATACATAATGCCAAAGATTCTAAAGAAATAGTGTATCACAATGATGATTCTACTATTCCTCTTAATGAGTGGCATACTATTACACGCACTATTTATTATAATAAAACCTTACGAGAAATCTATGCAATGAAACAAGCCGAGTATATTGCCTATCGTGATGATCCGCTTACCATAGCTCAAATGATATATCCAGCAAAAATGCCCACAAAAGATTATTTTCCTTTTATAGAGTTTGATATTGGCACAAAGATACCTCTATTACTTACTGAAGAAGAAAAACAAAGATATAAAGAAGATTTAGAAGCTTTTTCAAGTCTAACAATAGATGAATACTTATGGACTTATTGTATTCTTTGGCTTGATTCACACCGAATGTATATTACTATGTATTACTATGATTATTATTTCAAGCAAGTGGGTAAAGATTTGCATTTTATTAAGATAATAGACCATAGCACAGTGTGAGTGAGCTACGATTCTTTAAAAGAAACAATCAAAAATATAGAGGTGAACAAATAGAAATTAATCTCATAGAACACCAATGGCATAACTATAATAAACAAATCATGGTCTTTGCTTTTAGTCCTAAAAGAGTGTTTAATGGGATTAATTATGCGATATTAGAAACCACGCCCACCACACAAGCACAAAGAAATCAATACAATGAAGTAAATACTAAAGTGCAAAAACTAAAAGATATGGTAAATGAGCTTAATAGACTCCATACTGACAATGAACCTATGTTTGTGTATTATAGGTTGGATACTAGAGCAAAACTAGAGCATTTCTTTGCCCAATGCTATGTAGAAGTGGGTGGTAGTGCGTTTAGGTTAGAGGAAGATTTGCATTATAGTGTCAGGGGACTGATAACAGCTGGTTTTGATTATTATCGCACAACAGCACAAAAAGCCGACAAAGAAAAAATCAAAGAAGCCCTCGATGATGGCAGAGCCACAAAGCCAAGTGATTATGCTATGAAAGACATCTTAAGCAATGCACCAAGTAATGCTATCCAAGCTATCAAAGATTTAGTCCAAGACTATATCAATTTCTGCCTCAATCTCTTGCCTAAAACCAATGGGGCAATAGAGCAAAAAACTAATACCACAGAGATAGAAAAAACACTGGGGATAGAATCTAAAAAGAAATTTGATTCTAAAAAAGCCTACTCCCCCATAGAGCTTATAGAATCGTTTAAAGAATACCAATCCTACCTTACAATCCAATTAGCCTTTAGACATTCTGCAATCTCTCTAGCACAAGGGGCAAACTATGAGATTCCATATAGCACAGAATCTCATAAGGCTTTTATCCTCATCGCTCAAGCGATAGCTAATCATATAGTGAATAAGAGGAGTGATAAAAAGGCTAAAGATGTGATTATAGCAAATAAGGTATATGCTGATGAGAATCGTTCGGATAGCAATAAGCTAGGCAATACACAACAAGGCGATGGCTACAAATTTAGAGGTAGAGGAATAAAGCAACTGACAGGTAGAAGTAACTACGCAAACTTCCAATCCTACTATAATAAACACAATCCTAATGACACCAAAGACTTCCTAAACAATGAGGAACATAGAAAAGCATTGCCTGATAATGGCAAGATAGCTTTGCTTAGTGCGGTATGGTTTTGGAATGATAAAAAATGCTATAAGATTGCAGATAAACAAACTAGCAATAATGCCAATGAAATAGTCAAGCAAATAACCAAAAAAGTCAATGGTGGCTATAATGGGTTAGATAAGAGAACCAAACAACATACAAGAATCAAAAATGCAAATATTTTTGAGGATTTTTAACAAAGGAATTAATGATGAACAAGTTGGCATTAATATGTTTAATGATAACTGCAATATTTGCTGATGTAAAAAGCACAAAAGAATGGTTGAGCAAAAATCCTTTTGATAAAATCGCCTCACTAGATAAAATAGCAATAGCAAGTGATACCATAATATATCAATGGGAGGACGAACCATTGCCGAGCTTTGATTGTGATAAAGATACCAATACCGCAGAAACTTTGATTTGCTTTGGTCGTTGGCGATATAATGCAGTCTTGGATAACTTTTATGCGAGTTACTATTATGTCATAATGCAAAATATTTCAGACGATAGAAAGACAGAAATTAAAAAAATAGCAAAAGAAATGATAAAAAAAAGAAACAATGAGGTAGAACAGACAGATAAGGAAATACAGGAACACAACAATGAAATATATACTGATGAGGAACAAGTGAGTAAGAGAAGTGGGCTACAATTAAGTTGGGAAGAATCGATAGGCGACATAATATCAGAACACTATAAATCAGCAATAATGGAATTTACACGCTTTATTTTACAATATGACCCACATCTTTTTACACAGATATTTCATACACATACAGAGGAATATAAAGCAATTTTTCAAGATAAAGAAGCGGAATATTATTATGTTTTAGGTGCGTTATATCTTGACAATCTAATCGATGAAACAGGCAAATTGATTGTAAGGGTGGATTCTAAGTGGCAAGAATTATAGAATCTAAAAGCCACGCAAACACCTCTATCAACGCTCTACCTAAAACCAATGGAGCAATAGAGCAAAAAGCTAATACAACAGAAATAGAAAAAAGACTAGGGATAGAATCTAAAAAGAAATTTGATTCTAAAAAGCCTACTCCCCCATAGAGCTTATAGAATCGTTTAAAGAATACCAATCCTACCTTACAATCCAATTAGCCTTTAGACATTCTGCAATCTCTCTAGCACAAGGGGCAAACTATGAGATTCCATATAGCACAGAATCTCATAAGGCTTTTATCCTCATCGCTCAAGCGATAGCTAATCATATAGTGAATAAGAGGAGTGATAAAAAGGCTAAAGATGTGATTATAGCAAATAAGGTATATGCTGATGAGAATCGTTCGGATAGCAATAAGCTAGGCAATACACAACAAGGCGATGGTTATAAATTTAGAGGTAGAGGAATAAAGCAACTGACAGGTAGAAGTAACTACGCAAACTTCCAATCCTACTATAATAAACACAATCCTAATGACACCAAAGACTTCCTAAACAATGAGGAACATAGAAAAGCATTGC
>NZ_JRPL02000042.1 GCF_000765905.2 Helicobacter trogontum
GAGTTATGCTTCTTTAAAATATGCCTTATATTTAATCTTTGGAATCTTAATTGTTTTATTGCTTAGTGGTTGTTCTTTAATCTCTTTTAAATACATTGATCCGCAGTATTATAAGTTTAAGAGGTTGTGCAAAAATGTAGATTCTGAAGTAACGATTTATAATCAAGATTATTGGGAGATGTATAGCGATTATGTAGAAAAGCGTTTTAAAAATTCTAAAATAGACGAGGAAAGAATAGAATATTTTTATTATGAAAAATTGAATATGAAAGTTTATCCATATAATATAAGAGAAATATTAAAAACAGAACAAAAAAATGGCAATATTACAATACAAACATTTGATGAATACTATAAAAATATACATTATGCTAGCTATACAAGATATAACTACAATGGGAAATCTTTAAAATTGCGAGGCGATGAAGCTGCTGGGTGGCATTGGGAAACAGAAGATAACCATACTTGTAGTTATTTGGACAATTTTTACAAAGAGCGAGGGAGATAATGGCTGAAAATACTAAAAATATTAAAACTCACGAGGCAGATTATAAGCTAACACAGAAATTCTTGGATTATGCTAATTGTGCTGATGCGAGTTATGCTTCTTTAAAATATGCCTTATATTTAATCTTTGGGATCTTCGTGATTGCATTGTTGAATGGTTGTTCTTTTAAATACATTGATCCGCAGTATTATAAATATAAGAATTTAGTTCAAAGCAATAGTTTTGTTTTGTATGATAAACAACTTAAAGCAATTGGGGATTTGTATTACAATACCAAGATTGCAGTAATTTTAGAAATGAATAAAGATGGCAGTATAGAAAAAGCAACTTTTCAAGAATATTTATCAAGAATTTACCAAAAAGAGTCGAAGCTTAAGGGTTATGTGTGTTATAATAAAGAATATCCTAAAGAAAATATAAGCTCTAGGATTGTCCATCAAAGAAGTGATGAGATATGTGAAAGAGATAATAATCGTTATATCTATAGAATCTTTCATCGCTATACTTTTACTGAAATAGGATTATTTTTTGGTGGCGATGAAGGTAGAGGATTCTATTTTAGAATGACAAGAGATAGGGCTAATCACGGAATGTATGATATTATTGATAGATTTTGGAGTAATTAATTAAAGACTTTATTATGGCAAAAAACATACAAACGCATAATGCAGATTACAAACTAACGCAGAAGTTTCTTGATTACGCTAATTGTGCTGATGCGAGTTATGCTTTTTTAAAATATATTTTATATTCTATTCTTGGAATCTTAGTGATTGTGTTATTTAATGGTTGCTCTTTTTCTTTTAAATCCATTGACCCGCAGTATTATAAATTTAAAAAACTATGTGCTAATGTGGATTCTGAAGTAGAAGTATATAATCAGGATTATTTTGATATTATTAAGAATTCTAAAAATATAAAGACAAATGTGGAAGGCTGTTTTTATAGTGAGAAATTACAGCAAAGGATTTGCTTTAGAGATTTTCAGGTTGAAACGCATGAAGAATTTGAAAAAGGAAGGCTAAGTAAACTTTCAATAAAAAGGTATTACGATGGCATAAATTTTATAACCTATACAGAATATTGGTATAGCTATAAAAATTTAAAATTACAAGGTGATGAAGCTGCTGGGTGGCATTGGGAAACTGATGATTTTTTAACTTGTAGTTATATGGATAATTTTCTCTATAATCCTCATAAGTTAAAAAGGTAGAATATGACACAAGAAAAAAACATTCAAACGCATAATGCAGATTATAAGCTAACACAGAAATTCTTGGATTATGCTAATTGTGCGGATGCTTCTTACGCATTATTGGAATATGTTTTTACTGACGAAAAAAAGGATAGTAAAAAAATTACAAAACAATTTGATACCCAAACTCTAGGCTCAACCTATTTCAACAAAGATACTAACACAGAGCAAATCTCCACCTACGCCCGAGCTATTGAAGCACGATTTATGCAAGATTCTAAAAATCCTCAAGGCAAGAAAATTGATAATAAGATTACAAATGTATCTAAAGAAATAGATTCTGCACAATACAAAGATAGCAATGGTTGCCATATCTTTAATGCAGAAAACAATATCTGTCAAAAACTCTATCCTAAAGGGTTGTATATTATTCTTGGAATCTTAGTTGTTTTATTGCTTAATGGTTGTTCTACCAAAATTTTTAATTCTCAATATGATGAATTTCAAAAATTGTGTGAAGAGGTAAGTGGTATTTACGAATATGAAGAACCATTAATCGAAGTAAGCAATGGCTACAAGGGAAATTTACCAAGTAACGATGACAAGTGGGAGCAAGATATGATTGGAGAAATTACATATATCTTACATAAACAAGGCAAGATAACGCAAGTTTTTACTATGTATGCTAATAGCATAAAAAATGAAAAAGGTTTTGCAGTTGAATCCTATGCAATAGAAATAGGTTTTATTTACGATAAAGGTGGATTTTTTATACCTAAAATCGATGGCACTCCTTTTCAAAATACTGACAGCTGTATGAATCGTGATAATAAATTTACTTTAAATAAAGGCGAACGATGGTCTTATTTTGCGGTTTTAGAAAGTGGATTGCAGTTAAGTTATAGATTTAAATATACAAAGGAAAATAAACATAATGTTTGGTTTCAAAAAGGTCGTAAAACTTCATTTAATGAAATAAAAGTCGGTGAGAAATGAAAAAGAATATTAAAACACACGAAGCGGACATAAAATTGACACAAAAATTTCTTGACTATGCTAATTGTGCAGATGCAAGTTATGCAAGATTAGAATATATACACAAAAATATAGGGAATGACAAGAAAGCCGATGATTTAACTTTTGGGAATAAACTTAATAAAGATATTGAAATAAAAGACGATGAGGGAAATTTATTATACACCAAACCCAAAGACACAAACACAGCTTATGCTTGTGCTATCGAAGCACGATTTGAACAAGACACAATAGGAAAGAAATATAATAACAACATTATTCAAGTAAAATTGGATTCTAAACTCTCTAAAAGAACCATAAACTTCGTTAATCGCTTTCAGCTTTTATTTCATCAACCAAATACAGAATCTGGATTCTCTGCTACTCTCTTTAAAGACACAAAAGCAGATTCTAAAGATTCAGAATATATCTTAGCTTTTCGTGGCACAGAAGATTCTAAAGATATATTTGAAGCTGATGTTTCTTTGATTGGTGGTGCTATACCTAAAAAGCAATATTTGGATATGCTAGACTTTTATGGCGAATGTATTGAGAAAAGTTATATCACAGAATCTACTCCCTTAATTGTTGTGGGGCATTCGCTAGGTGGGTGTTTAACGCAACTTTTTGCCTTATCCTTTGCGACACCTACGCATTCTGGCATTATTAAAGAAGTCTATACTTTTAATTCCCCAGGTGCTAAAAAGCTTGATTTTAATGCGGTATTGATTGATATGAATGATAATTATGCAGATAATCTCCAAAAGGTTTTAACGCTCAAGAGAATAAAATATCATAAAAATAAAATAGATGAGCTTTTAAGAGAAATCTATCAAAAGTGCAAGAGTGGCTATGATATGCCAAATGCTAACTTTCATCACTTGCTTATTAGTGCGAAAGTAGAAAGAGATACTAGCTCTTATAGTCAGATAAAAATTACCCTTTATGCGATTCATCTTAATGAATTTTATGCTAATAAAATAGAAAATTTCTTTACCAATAAGATGTTGCAACAACCATTAGCGTGTAAAGATTCTATCCACCATATAGAAGCTGATGACGATTCTAATCCCAATAACAATAAAAAAATAGATAATCTCATACAGGATTTAGGCAAAGACATAGATGGGAAGCATTATCTGCTTAATATTTTGGGGGAACATTTTACAGGGATACGATACTTTATGATTAATGAATGGTTTGATTCTCACTATCTATCGCCACTAATTATGACATTAAAGGAAGCTATAATGCTAATGAATAATAAGGTTAATAATGGTATTAATAATTTATTAGAATACAATCAATATAAAGAACAAATTAGTCAATACGAATATCAATCACACCCTATCCACATAGCACGAGAAAATATCCTTTTAGAAGCAAAGTTGTCTAATGACATTGATGTAACTCAAGAGGAATTAGAAACAATGATAATGGAAATGGATTATCCAACTGATTTTTTATATGCAATTTCTTATGTTACTGATAAGGAAAGTTATGCTTGATAAATTGATAAACTTAAAACAATTTACAGAAACGAGTCATTCTATCTTAGAACAGCAAGCCTATAATATTACTCTATTTCATGACTCTTTAAGAGAGCAGATTATAAGACAACTTCCTAAAGATATTATACAAGAGCAAGACCGCAACCCTTACGACCTCTTATCCTCCCTCCATTTCCACAATGCTTACTATACTTATGTAGATTCTAAAGAGTTAGAGAATCTAAGCATTAATGATTTACAAGATGAATCTAAACTAGGATATTTGTATTGCCTTTATACCTGTAATCCTTTGCTAGTGCTAGATAATGAAAATAATACAACACTAAATAGCAAAGTCATTACGCAAAATTTTGGTTATAAAGATGATTTCTATCTCTCTTTTATCGCTAATAAAGATTCTCTAAACAACGAGTATTTACAAGCTAGAAAAGCCTTGTATAAAACAATGATAAATCTAAGAGAGGAAAGAGAGCAAAAGCATAAAGAGGAGCAGGATAGAATCTCTCAATTAAGTTACAAGGAATACAAAGAGGAGCAAAGAGAAAAAGAGAGACAAGAAAGGCTACAATCAAGAGTGAGTAAAAGAAATACTAATAATGCTAACAACCTTATCTTAGAATCCAATGATAAAAACAATGTGATTATCTTTTTAGATTCTGCTAACTCTTTATCTAATCTCATCCATATCCACGATGAAAGAATAGATATTTTTACTAAAGATAGCACAAGGCTAGATATACAAGAGTTAGAATCTCTCATCAACAAATATAATGATAGCTTTAGAGATTTCAACAATACAGAATCTAATCCTATACATAACACCCAATCAGATAATGACAACATAGAATCTAAAACCAATAATCCAGAATCTAATAATCAAGAATCTAAACTTACTTCAGATTCTTTGTATTCTAGCAACACACAAATATTTTTATATTCTCAATTATTACTAGGCTCTAAAGAATCTCCTAACAATCCCTTATTCTTTGGTGAGCTAGATTCTAAAGGTGAGTTTATAGAATCTAAGCCTGTGTATCACTTAAGTGGCGAAATAGACTACGATTCAAAAGATTCTAAAGAGAGCTTTACTCAAACCCTCCAAATATTTCTAGGTAGCAATACCCTAACTCTTTTAAACTACTCCCTCTTAGATTCTAGCCTCAATATTAAACTCAAATGTAATTCCTCTGAATCTAAAGCCATACTAGAGAGAGAACAAACACAAAGAGAGCAGATACAAAGAGAATCCACCCCCATAGATTCTCTAACAAGCACCGCAATGCTTCACCCAATACTAGAGGATAATGAGATTAAATGTCCTCATAATGGAGTAGTAAAGCTAAAGAGTAATAAAGGCAAACCTTTTACTTCCAAAGGTATTCCTATGATTTTAGAATCTGATTTATTACATAGCTCTATCATAGGTTGCACTAATAATATAGCAGGAGTGCCTACTCCTTGTACCTCTGTATCTGTAATACTCCCTAGTGCTAGAGGATTAAAAAAGTTTAATGATGATTATCCTATTATGCAAGATTTAGTCTCTAGTGGTGTAATGAGTGATAAAGGCTTTCCTCTTATTTGCACTCCTAAAGAAAATACTTTTAGGATAAACTCACCAAATCCTAGTAATGCTAATACACAAAGCAAAGAAGCATTAAGCTCTCAAATAGATATAACTATTCCCTCTTTAACTCTTATTACGCCTTATAGAGATTTAGAGGAATATTATTTCACACCAAGCACTTATGAAAATAGAGAATCTAAAGAACAATACATTTCTTCACAAAGTGGCTTTTATACGCCAAATGATACACTAGAGATAATACTACCTCCATTATCTAAAAACACAGATTATGCTAGATTAGATTCTAATCCTACTCTTACACCAATACTACAAGATATAAGCAAGATATATAATCCTATATTCTTTAGTTATAGAATCCTTACTCTAAGAATTGCCTACACAATTTATGAATACTTGCTTATTGTGCCAAAAACTATGCCTAAATTCATAAATAAACTTTTAAAAGAACAAAGAGAGAAAGAAGAATTAGGTTATGGTTATGGGAGATTTATAGATTTAAGCAGGGATTACATGAGGGAATGTAACATAGGGGAAGGAAAAAATGGGGACAATACAAAAATATCTTTACTTAATATACAAGGCAAAGTATTACTAGCACCTAATGGGTGCGAAAGAGTAAGGGTGGAGGTGAGGTAGGGAAAATGCCCAATGATTTGAAACATATAGGTTTATGCTACAATATACAATACAATTGCAATCAAGAATAATAAAGGAATACATGATGGCTTTTAAGATTAAATGTGAGAGTTGCGGGGGTAGAATTCACAAGGTTTGGGATACACTCTCCATATTTATCAACCAAATACTGAATCTGGTTTTTTGCTACCCTCTTTGGAGAAAAAAGAAAGCAAAGGAATACAGAATCTAAAGGAGTTATATAATGAAAAAATTTCTAAACTTTATAATATTATTTAGTGTTGCTTTGTTGTTTAATGGTTGTATTAGTGGTTGGGGGTGGCTTGTGCCATATAACTTGCAACCAAGTTATCATCAATTTAAAAAAATGTGTAAGTTAAATGAATTACCTAATAATGAGGAGAAGTATAATAAGATTCTAGGGTATTTTGGTAAAAAGTTAGGTGACATAGATGACTTTCCACATACCAAGAAGTATTCGGATGGGATAGACTATATCACTCTAGTTGTTTATTATCATCAATATTTTAAAGAGCAAGAGGAAAATTCATTGGAAGGAAAAATTGCATTACATAAAATGGCAAGTGAAACTCCCAAAGAAAAATATAGGTTAGATTCTAATAATATAAAGAGTATGTT
Organism: Helicobacter trogontum; assembly: GCF_000765905.2. Taxonomy (GTDB): domain Bacteria; phylum Campylobacterota; class Campylobacteria; order Campylobacterales; family Helicobacteraceae; genus Helicobacter_A; species Helicobacter_A trogontum. Next base: position 7,092 of record NZ_JRPL02000042.1, read on the forward strand.
TTTATCAACGTCGTGGAAATCTAACCGCTATTATATGGATGGTAACGAAGGGAGTGGATTTTATTGGAATCAAGAAATATTGCAGTGTATTGATGTAAAAGGAAAAAAATAATGAATAATAAACAACAAATACAAAAATTAAGAGACAATGCTGAATTGGCTATGGCAGCTTATGGGTATTTTGATTTAAAGACAAGCGACACTAATCAATTATTTCTTGTGTTAAAAGATGAAAAAGGCAAAGATAGGGTAGATGCAAGTGGAGGCCCCGTTACACAACAGATTACTCTTACTGATATTATGGATAGAACTTATAAAAACTATGAAGTTTATAAGCCAAGCCCTTTATCTACGCTAAAGCCTGAAAAAGTAGGTAAACTCGATGGCGACATGACTCCCAATCAAGCTAAAAGATTCTTTTCTTGATATGATTTACTCATTCATCAACCAAATACTGAAAGTGGATTCTCTGCTACTTTATTTGGAGAAAAAAGAAAACAAAAGAAT
>NZ_JRPL02000043.1 GCF_000765905.2 Helicobacter trogontum
AGAGAAAAAGTTAAGCATAAGAGCTACATGGCTACTTTTAGATGAAAAAGGAACTTATGCTGGATTCCATCATTTTTGCAAGAAAAAAGGATTAGTTGGAAATAATAAATAGCGTATAATTTCTATACAAGTTTATATCAATAAGCTAGACACATGAACTTAAAAAGTCTTAAATATGTGAAATGGTATAATTATAATCAAGCTTCATGCAAAAAGATAGGTTATCTTCTTGCTCCAAATATAATTTGGGTTCGACATAGGAATTATATTAGTTTTATACTTTAATGTCAATGAGAAAGGAATATTTTTATGAAAGAAAAACCTAAAAAACTATCAATTGAGCAACAAATTGAAAGTATGGTAAAAAAGGAATAAAATTTAATGAAATGACAAAAGATCAAGCAAAGGAATTTTTACGCAAAAGCAATTATTATATTAGAATAAAAGCTTTGACTTATAATTTTGAAAAAGATAAAAATGGGATATATGTTAATTTAGATTTTAAATACTTGAAAAAATTTTCTGTATGGGATACACTACTGCGTGATTTGATATTAGAAATTTCACTAGGCTGCGAACATTTTTTAAAAGTAAAACTACACCAACATTTCTGCGAAACGGATGAAGATGGATATGAAATCATTAAAAAATTTGAGGAAAAGTGTGACAAAAAAAATAAATTTGAATCTAAAAAATCATTATATACAATATTTGTCAGATAAATATCAAGAATTGCCCTTATGGGCATATATTGAATTTTTAACTTTTAACGAACTATTGGAATTTATAAAATTTTATAAAGAAAAATATCCGTGTTTTGAATGTCCATCAGATTCATTAATGTTTTGTGTTAGAAAGCTAAGAAATGCTTTGGCACATAATAATACTATCTTAAATTACTTTATACGAAATCCAAAACATAGTAGATTTTCACAATCAACAGGCTTAATAGATGAACTTAAAATATTGGGATTATATAACAAAAACACAAAAAAGAAAATCAAAAACATATTATTGCACGATTTATTGTGTTTATTAATAGCATATAAACAATTGGCATCTGAAGAAGCCTTAAAGGAAGCTAAAAATAATATCAAGTCTTTTTTAAAAAATGTCATCGCAAAAAATATTTTGAAAAACATGGGCGAATTATTTCACAATATGACTTTATACATAGAAGTTTTTACAAAATATTTATCAAGCTTTAGTTGTTAAAGCTCATATTATGCTACCAATAAAAGTTGCTCAACCATATTCCACCTACAATTCATGATCTTTTTCTTTGACTATATTCTCACTTTGTTGTTTTCTGTTTATATTTTCTAAAATAATGCTTGATGTTGGAATAAAATTACTTTTATATTTTTTTTGTTTGCTAGATTTTTCGATCTCATTAAGTATTAGAGTATTATCAAGCCTTAATGCGTCAAGATATTGTTTTCTAGGATATTCTTGTGTATTTTGCGTTATTTCCTGCAATTCATTTATTTCCTTTTCTAGCCTTACTACGTGATTTTGGCTATTTTCTATTGCTTTATCGACACCATTATAAAAGTTATTAATGCGTGTAAATAATCCTGCTAATGTAACTTTTGTGTTAAAGTCCTCTATTTCATTCTCTTTTCTTATAAAGACAAGATTGCTTGGTTCAAATACAAGTTTATCTTTTTGCACAAATACCTGCAGGACATTGTTATTTACTTCTGCTGTAATTTCTAAACCTCTATATTCAAAAAGCTTATATTCTTTAGTATTATCATGTATAAGCAGATTTATTGTTTTATTGAGATTAATAGAAAGATTCTCTTGTATTTGCTTGTTTGCTTTGCTTGTATCATCTTTATATACGATAAAATCTTTTAATTCTTGCAATCCGTCTATGGAATTGATAGCATACTTGCCACTAAAGTGAGCAGTTTTGTTATTATCCAATATTGTTTTGAGTTGTTTGTAATCATGTATTTGTTGTTGTGCTTGTGCAAGTCTAGTTATTTTATCTTGTAGTCTATCTTCATTGTCATGAATTTCTTTTTTATACGCATTATAAAGCATTTCTTCTTTTCTTAAATCATTACTCAATTGCACTTGTGTGAGAATTAAGGGATTACCTGTAGCCTCTGCTTTCATACTTGCTGCATCTGCACTCCCCATTGATATATCTTCAAGGCTTCTTGTATTACTATCGGCATTTCTAAATTGTTCAATAGACTTTGCCTTGCTTTCTATAACTTGCCACATTCGTGCGTCATAAGTTTGTTCTGTTGCATAGCGATATTCTTTCATTCTAAAATTCTCTACATCTCTCTCAAAGAGTTTATTACCCTGTCTGATTGTCCTGCCTCTCCTTTGTTCCAAATCACTTGGACGCCATGGGCAATCAAGATGATGTAATGCAACAATTCTTTCTTGCACATTTGTCCCTGCTCCCATTTTTTGTGTAGAACCAATTAGAATTCTGACTTTACCGCTATTTACAAGCGAAAAAAGTTCAGATTTTTGTAAATCTGTTTTTGCGTCATGGATAAACCTTATTTCATTTTGTGGGATACCTTGCTGTGTAAGTTTTATAAGAATATCAGAATACACATCAAATTTAGCATTCTTAGCAAGGATTTCATCTTGTGAAAGATTCTCATCTTTTTCATCTATCTCTTGATCTTGTGAATCTAAAATATCATTAATATTGGTAAAATCATCAGTATGCTCTGTATCAGATTCTATACTTTTATTGGGTTCATTTTCTTGATGAATATTTCTATAATTCTGATGAGAAAAGCTGTTACTATCAATCTTTTGAGAATGTGATTTTGGGGTTGATAAATCACAAAATACTAACTGCGTCCCTTTATCTGCTTCCCATGCCTTATATTCATAAACAAGGTTTTCTATTAGCTTATTAACTTTAGAGTTCTCATAATCTGGTGCATTTGGATCAATTAGTCTATAATCTAATCCTGCCTTTCTTGCATCAGTTGTGCATGCAAGCATATTATTTCTTATCGGATCATCGCTAAAATGCTCCATTCTCCATACAATAGATCTTTTATTCCATATTCCATGTTCATCTTGCACACCTATAAAATTAGCAACTTCTAGACTTCTTTGTGCGACTACATTAATTGGTTTATCATTATAGAGTTTTGGTACAAAATTCTTATGATATTTTTGCACATCTTCATTGGTAACAATATCAGCAACACTCTTATACATTTTTGATAATTCAGGCACATTATTAAATTTATTAAATCGTGATACCATTTTATAATTTATTCCCGAACTATCCAACTCCCATTGACTACTTACTTCACCAAATACACTTGCCCAATCATCAAAGCAATAAATCCCTTTTTCTTTAAGCGTATTTGGTTGTATATATCGTTGCAATGTATAAAGCTCTGCGATGGAGTTGCTTATAGGTGTGCCTGTAAGAAAATACACTTTTTTATTATTATTGTGTAAATATTGTGTCTTTGCAAATAGATCATAAGCTTTTTGAGAACCTTTCAAATTCCCAAGTCCGCTAATGTCTCCCATTGAAGTAGTCAGCAACAAATTCTTAAATTCATGTGCTTCATCTACCATAATACAATCAATGCCTAATTCTGAAAAATCAAGAGATTTAGACTTTTTATGATCTTGCATAAGGGTTTGTAATTTGACTTTAAAATTATCAAGTTGGGCTTCTTGTCTTTTTATTGAATATTTGCTTTCTTGAGAATCTTCTTGCTTTCGTGCAATAATATCTTTCATAATCTCAATATCTTCTTCAATTCTTTCTTTAATTACCGCATAAGGTGCTGGTAAAAATTTAAACTGCGAATGGGTCATAATGATTGCGTCATAGTCATTTGTTGCAATATTTGCAAAAAATTGTTCTCTTTTATCTTTTAGTAAATCATCTTTTGTGGCAACCAATATATTTGCATTTGGATAAGCCTTAATAAAACTATCTTTCCATTGGAAAAGAATGTGATTTGGCACAACAATCAAAGGCTTTTTAAGGATTCCCATTCTTTTTTGCTCCATTAAGGCACATATTCCAACTAAAGTCTTACCAGCTCCAACCTGATGGTCTATAATAAGGCTATTTTCCTGTATTGCTCCCCATATCGCATTTTTTTGATGAGGACGTAGTGTAATATTTACATTAAGATCTTGCAAATGTAGATGAGAACCATCATAATATGGTGTAACATCAGTATTAAAAGTTTCGTTATAAATATTTTCTATTGCATTTCTGCGTTCATAATCTTTGTATATCCATTCTTTAAAATTAAACTTTAATTGTTCAACTTTTGTGTTTGCAAGAGTGCTTTCTTTTGCATTAAATTCTCTTACCTCTTTATCATCTTTCATGTATGTATCATAGATTTTAATAGGCTTTCGCTGCAAAGCATGTTCTATAAGCTTTGCAACACTTATACGATTAGTTGCATAATTTGTTCGTGCTTTATTGGAAATTACATCATTAATTTTAAAAGTCCATTCACCTGTTTTGTCATTATGATGTAACACAATTGTTTCTCTTGGGGATTCTAGAATCTGTGTAAAAAAATCATAATAGTAGGACATAGGAATCCACGCTGCACCAAATTCAGCATTAATCTGTGTTGCTTTTAAATCCTTAGGCAATATTTGTTCTAAACTTTCTAAATTAGATTTCAAGTGCATTCTTAAATCGTTTGACATGGAACTTTGCATATCCTCTAAAATTGCCTTTACTTCTTTATATTTTTTCTTAACATTACCTGACAAATAATGATTGGCAAGTATATATTCAGATGGATTATTATGATTAATAAAAATAAGTTTCTCATGGAGTAATGAATTTTTTATAGAATCTTTTGAGTATTGAGTAATTTTATTTGAAGAATTATTTATATCATTTACACTCTTTTGCAAAAGTTTTTGCATATAGTCCAAATCTATATTACCAAATTCATTTAAACTTGCAATTAATGCTTCCTTAGGAGTATGAGCAACAACCTTTGTGTATGGGGCTATTGTTCTTTTATAAAAAATATCGGATTTTTCTGCACTAGGATTCATAGGTGCTACACCATGTTTTATAGCCACACTCTTTGAAATGCCTTTATTATAATTCTTTTCCAAAGCTAAAATCTTATTGCTATGCCTATCATGCCTAAAGGCTTTCTTATTCACATCTCTATTAAGATAGCCTTCTGTTTTTACAAAATCATCATAAAGTCTATTTAGTTTTTGTCTTAACGGATCTAAAACTTGATCCTCTTGGCTATTCTTTTCTAAAGTTATTAAAGAATTTAAAGTATCTCTGATGGCAATCATCTTTACAATGCGTGTTTTATCTTTTTGATTAGGAATAAGCGGAATAACTACTTGAATGTTATCTTGTGTTTCTAATTTGGTTTTTTGATAAATTTCATCCTCCAAAACAAAATAATTACCACTTTCTATAGTTGCCAAATAATCTTTTATGTGTTGGTATTGTAAAGAATCTTTTGGGATTATTTTCATGTCTTGCTTATAAGTAGTTTCTCTATATCGATAGACATCTTTAGGCAAAGATTTTATGAAAGCATCAAGTTGTAATGTTAGGACTTTATCTTTATTTGGAGTACATATAATCTTGTAATCCTGATATTCAGTTGTAACAAGTTCTAAATCCCCTGCAATATATTGTGGGTTATTTAAAAAATATTCGTTAATGTTATACTCTTTACCTTCTCTTTGAATATAGCTTTTACTCTCAATCCAATCTTTGTTAATTGTTGCATCAAAACCTTTTTTAAAGAACACTATATCAGTTGTTACACCTGTATTTGCTCTACCCTTAAAAGTATTGTTTGGCAATCTTATTGCACCCAAAAAACTTGCTTCCTTTGCGATTAATCCTCTTACATGGTTTTGCGTTTTATCTAGGAATCTATCAGAAACTACAAATGCAATAATTCCATCTTGCTTTGTATTTTGGATAGACTTAGCAACAAAATAATCACAAACTAATAATCCATTTAAATTAACACTCAATTCATCTGCGATCTTCTTTTCACCATAAGGTGGATTACCAATAAAAGCATCATAATCTCTATTAAATCCATGATTCTGAAAGCCACCTAAAAATATTTCTTGATTAGGGTAGAGTTTCTTTGCTATTCTGTAAGTAATATCATCTAATTCTATTCCACTAAAGGCATAATTATTACCATATTTATGTGCATATGATAAAAATGAACCAATTCCAATTGAGGGCTCAAAGATTTCTTTTGTATGTGGAGTATTATTGAATCCTAGTTGTTCTAATCCCTTATAGATTGCATCAATAATGATCTCTGGTGTATAAAACGCATCTTGTGTTGCATTTCTAGCTCTTTCATATTCTTCTTTACTAAGAATTGATTGTAAGAGCTCATATTCTTGCTGCCAATCCTTATTATTTATATCAAATGCTTGTGGAATTCCGCCCCAACTTGAAAAAAGATTGAGTATTTTTTGTTCTTCTAGTGTAGCATATCGTTCTTCTTGCTCTAATTGTTTTAACAGAGTAATTGCCTCTATATTCTTATTGAATCTTGATTTTGGAGAACCAATGTGTGGATCTCCATTCGCTCTAAAATCTATTCGTAAGGACTCTTGCTCCACTCTTTTGGATAATTCTTGGCGTATTTCTGTATGATCGGTAGGATAAACTTGTAATAATTCATTTCCCTCATCTGTGCTATATCCAAGTCCAAATAACCCTCTTGTTTCAACTTCTGTGCTTCGTTGCTCTCTAGTATTTCTAGTTCGTAATTCCTTTGTTCGCATAAGGCTTTGCGTATTTCTAGATTGTGAATCCCTAAATCTGCCATCATTTCCCCCCAATAATACATCCACCGAATGAGTATCTTCATTCCATAATTGTCGTAGAGATCCGCCCTCCAAGTGTTCTCGCACCTCATTGTGAGTATTGCTATGTAATCTTGTTGTGGCAATAGTCTCTCCAATCTCTCCATGTCCTTGTCGTCTGGATAGGTATAATTCTCTTGTGCTGGTATCGGATAGCCCTCTTCCTTTCTCTTCTCTTCCAGCAATCTCTGTTTCATTGTGTTTTCCCTCTCTTCCCATTCCTCCTTGCTCATAAGAGAATAAAGATTGTCCTCCATACGCATCCGCATGTCTATTTGTTCGAGTGTTTTTAACTCGCATGAGTCCATCATTTCCATCATAAACAACACTTTTTCTTTGTTTGTTTGCCACTTTGTCTTTTTCCAATATTCTACTGGAAGTGTGAATATATTCTGCGGTGTTACTTGTTGCCTCATTTCCTCGAGTGTTATTTCCTTGTTCATTAACTTCTCCTTGATCTAAAGTTTTAAAATTATGCTTTATGTCTTGCTCGATGAAATCAAATAAACTTCTACCTTGATATAAATCTTTTTTTGGTCTTGCCATTGTTTTTCCTTATGTTTAATGACAAGAATTTAGCTAAAAACTATAAAATAAAAAGGTAAGAATTTTAATATTTGATACAATGCAATACTTAAATTTATTAGGTATTAAAAATTTTAAATCGCATATATTGCGATACATTCATTT
>NZ_JRPL02000044.1 GCF_000765905.2 Helicobacter trogontum
TACATCACATCTCCAACAACCTTACAAATATAGCTTAATTTGGTGCGTGTTACATAAAGAAAGCTTGTAATTTATTTATTCAATAATTCTTATATGTTTTTTGTAATACTGCTTATAAACATACACAAGCAGTATATTAAAGTATTAAAAGAATTTTCAATGCATTGATAAGTTAAATATTTATAAACACAAGTTTAGAGAAGTTCTTATCTTTTTTGGAATCCCTTAAATAATATTTGTGTGTCAAGAATATGCAAGAATTGCTTACTATGCTATTTTATATTTGTATTAAATGTTTAAACCTAAATGTTGTATGCAGTGTTTTATCATGTTGCAAGATCTTATGGATACGAGGATGTTAGATGTGCTTTTTGGTAGTTACGTCATGCTTTTACATATGGTTATCCTTGCCGCCATAGTGCATGTATATAAAGGTTTGACATGCTAAAAAGCTTTTAGTTTACAATCATTTAGCAATAATTACTAAAGAGTGTTTAAGATTTCAGAAATGTAAAATCATAAAAATAAATCATAAGATTACTTCTTTTAAAAAAATAGTAAACAGATATAAAGCAGTAAGAATAATCACTAAAGAAACTAAATAATAGATTCTAAAACAAATATTTTCTCATTCAATGCAAGTAAAATAATAATTGAAAAATTATGCAAGATAATTTTAAGCTTTGCTAGAACAATCCAAACAAGTAAGCAGATAATATTGAGAATTTGGGTATGGGGTTTATAATTAATCGATGCCAAGCTATAAATGCTAGATTTCAATCATATGGCTTAATAAAATAAAAAGGTTGCAATAAAAAAAATCTAACTTGAAGTAAGGGATAAAAAGGTAGAACAAAAATTTTAAGAAAGACTATAGTCTAAAATACACCTAAGAATATAAACTATTATGATTAGAAATAAAAGAATGCTAATAAAACCAAACAATCACTTATATAAAACCTATAATTTAGAACTCATATAAACGATTAATAATGAAATAAAAAGAATAAAAGAAGAATATCCCTATCCTTGCATCGACCTACATTCCCACACCTGAAAGATGCAGTATCATCGGCGAAGAGAAGCTTAACTGCCAGGTTCGGAATGGAGCTGGGTGTTTCCTTCTCTCTATAGACACAAGGAAAAAGGGAAATAAAGACAACTAACCACGCTAAAGAACATCTAAAAGCATTGAATCTATCTTTTGTCCTTATTTCCATCTTTCCTATAAAATAAAAATTAATAGCCTACTTCTCAATAAACCCATAGATCCTGAGTAATCTAAATGTTATTCTCATTTCCTAGCAACTAACTTCAATCACACGTCATACCCTATGTTTTAAAACATACACCTATCAAATACAAACCTATACCCAAATTCTCAATTCTATATATATCAGGGTAAATCTCTTGCACTCAATAAGGCAGTAATCCTTAATAAAAAGCCAAACGGTCTATTAGTAGTAGTCAGCTAAATATATTACTATACTTACACACCTACCCTATCAAGCAGCTAGTCTTGCTGCGACCTTCAGGGAAAGTTAATCTTGGAGTTGGCTTCCCGCTTAGATGCTTTCAGCGGTTATCACATCCATGCGTAGCTACCCAGCGATGCTCTTGGCAGAACAACTGGTACACCAGTGGCATGTCCATCCCGGTCCTCTCGTACTAGGGACAGCTCTCCTCAACTTTCCTACGCCCACGGCAGATAGGGACCGAACTGTCTCACGACGTTCTGAACCCAGCTCGCGTACCGCTTTAAATGGCGAACAGCCATACCCTTGGGACCTGCTCCAGCCCCAGGATGCGATGAGCCGACATCGAGGTGCCAAACCTCCCCGTCGATGTGAGCTCTTGGGGGAGATCAGCCTGTTATCCCCGGGGTACCTTTTATCCTTTGAGCGATGACCCTTCCACACAGAATCACCGGATCACTATGACCGACTTTCGTCTCTGCTTGACTTGTTTGTCTTGCAGTCAGGCTGGCTTATGCCATTACACTCTACTTGCGATTTCCAACCGCAATGAGCCAACCTTTGTAAGCCTCCGTTACTTTTTAGGAGGCGACCGCCCCAGTCAAACTACCCACCAGGCATTGTCCTACTTGAGGATAACTCAAGCTAGTTAGCAGACAGAAACATTAAGGGTGGTATCTCAAGGATGGCTCCATCTCTACCAGAGTAAAGATTTCAAAGCCTCCCACCTATCCTGCGCATAATGCTCCCATCGGCAGTGCCAAGCTGTAGTAAAGGTCCACGGGGTCTTTCCGTCTTGCCGCGGGTAGGAGGAATTTTCACCTCCACTACAATTTCACTGAATCCCTGGTTGAGACAGCTCCCATCTCGTTACGCCATTCATGCAGGTCGGTATTTAACCGACAAGGAATTTCGCTACCTTAGGACCGTTATAGTTACGGCCGCCGTTTACTCGGGCTTCAATTCAACGCTTCGCATTGCTGCTAACGAATCCTCTTAACCTTCGAGCACCGGGCAGGCGTCACACCTTATACTTCCTCTTACGAGTTTGCAAAGTGCTGTGTTTTTGGTAAACAGTCGGGAGGGACTCTTTGCTGAGACCACATTGCTGTGGCACACCTTATCGCGAACTTACGGTGCTAGTTTGCAGAGTTCCTTAACCAGAGTTCTTTCACGCGCCTTAGAATACTCATCTCATCTACCTGTGTCGGTTTGCGGTACGGGCAACATTAGTTAAACTTAGAGGCTTTTCTTGGCACGACGGCATCAGCAGCACTCATCTTGATCCGAAGATCGCAACAAGCTATTCAAGTTTCGAATACAAGAGCGGATTTACCTATCTCTCAATCTACGCTTTTAAATTAGCACTTCCATCAGCTAACGCTGCTTAGCCCTATGCGTCCCCCCATCGCACACTAATGTTGGTATGGGAATATTAACCCATTTTCCATCGACTACCCATTTCTGACTTGTCTTAGGACCCGACTAACCCTACGATGACGAGCATCGCGTAGGAAACCTTAGACTTTCGGCGAAGTGGATTCTCACCACTTTTATCGCTACTCATTCCTGCATGCTCACTTCGCATCGCTCCAGCACTCCTTACCGGTATACCTTCAACGCTGATACGAACGCTCTTCTACCACTGTGCATCAGCACAATCTACAACTTCGGTGTCTATCTTAGCCCCGTTATATTTTCTGCGCAAAATCACTAGACCAGTGAGCTGTTACGCTTTCTTTAAAGGATGGCTGCTTCTAAGCCAACCTCCTGGTTGTCTAAGTAACTTCACATCATTTTCCACTTAGAATAGAACTTTGGGACCTTAGTTGGTAGTCTGGGTTGTTCCCCTTTTGACGATTGATTTTATCACCCACCGCCTGACTCCCAAGATACGGTAATAGGTATTTGCAGTTTGACAGGGGTTGGTACCGCGGTGAGCAGCCCTAGCCCAATCAGAGCTCTACCCCCTATTACTATCACTTGAGGCTATACCTAAATATATTTCGAAGAGAACCAGCTATCACCAAGTTTGTTTGGCCTTTCACCCCTATCCACAGCTCATCCCAACCCGTTTCAATGGGTACGAGTTCAGTCCTCCACGAGCTATTACACTCGCTTCAACTTGGCCATGGATAGATCACTTGGCTTCGGGTCTGCAGCATCTGACTAAACGCCCTTTCAGACTCGCTTTCGCTACGGCTTCGCGTGTGCTTAACCTTGCCAGATACCACAACTCGCAGGATCATTATGCAAAAGGCAGTCCGTCACCCTGATAAATCATAGGGCTCCGAATGATTGTAGGCAGATGGTTTCAGGTTCTATTTCACTCCGCTCACTGCGGTTCTTTTCACCTTTCCCTCACGGTACTTGTTCGCTATCGGTGTGATAGTAGTATTTAGGGTTGGAGAGTGGTCTCCCCGGCTTCAGCCCGGATTTCACGTGTCCTGGCCTACTCTGGATCCTGCTACCTATAAATAATATTGCGCATACGGGACTATCACCCTCTGTGATGTGCTTTTCCAAACACTTCTGCTATATTATTCAAGTGGATATTGCAGTCCTCAACCCCGAATGCAAGCATTCGGTTTGCCCTCTTCCCCGTTCGCTCGCCGCTACTAGGAGAATCTCGTTTGATTTCTTTTCCTCTAGTTACTGAGATGTTTCACTTCACTAGGTTCGCTCCATTAAAGGTAATACATATCTCTATGTATTGGGTTGCCCCATTCGGAAATCTATGGATCAACGCTTCTTAGCAGCTTCCCATAGCTTATCGCAGCTTAGTACGTCCTTCATCGCCTCTATCACCCAAGGCATCCACCATCTGCCCTTAAAAGCTTTTTACTTCTAAGGATACTGCCTTATTGAATGCAAGATAAAATCTATACCTCAATAAGACAAGTATGTCGCGTAATTGTAGTTAATTACTATTTAGGCTATTAACAATAAAATTTCAAATAACATTTAGACCAAAGTCTAATGCAAAGTTTTGATTTCAAGACCATAAGACTAAAAACTACTTATTAGTTTTTAGGGCTAAAAAGCACGATACTCTATTACTCAAACAAAAAAAACCTTGCATTAGACTTCACACATACTTTTTAAAGATGAAACTAATACTATTTATATCAATAACAATATCACCATTCATTATATAGCATTCAATAAGTACTACTCTCAATATGGTGGAGAATAGCGGGATCGAACCGCTGACCTCCTGCGTGCAAAGCAGGCGCTCTCCCAGCTGAGCTAATTCCCCTCATATATTATATGGTGGGCTTAGGAGGACTTGAACCTCCGACCTCACCCTTATCAGGGGTGCGCTCTAACCACCTGAGCTATAAGCCCTTTACTAAATAGAAAGCTAGTTAAAAGCAATAGCAAAATGTATGATATAAACTCGGTATTTAATATTTATAAAATACGCAAATAATCTCTGAAAACTAAGCAAGATCAATATCATAGCTAACGTTACTATAACAGTAATCGCATCTAAACAACTTCTTATGATTTAAGATAAGTAAATATCTTAATATATCTCTAGAAAGGAGGTGATCCAACCGCAGGTTCACCTACGGTTACCTTGTTACGACTTCACCCCAGTCGCTGCATCCGCCGTGGGCGGTAGCCAGTTTGGCATTCCGACTTAAGGCGAATACAACTCCCATGGTGTGACGGGCGGTGAGTACAAGACCCGGGAACGTATTCACCGCAACATTGCTGATTTGCGATTACTAGCGATTCCAGCTTTATGTAGTCGAGTTGCAGACTACAATCCGAACTGAGAGACGTTTTTGAGATTTGCTCCATCTCACGATATTGCTCCTCTTTGTGCGCCCCATTGTAGCACGTGTGTAGCCCTAGGCGTAAGGGCCATGATGACTTGACGTCGTCCTCACCTTCCTCCTCCTTACGAAGGCAGTCTCCTTAGAGTGCTCAGCCGAACTGCTAGCAACTAAGGACGAGGGTTGCGCTCGTTGCGGGACTTAACCCAACATCTCACGACACGAGCTGACGACAGCCGTGCAGCACCTGTTTTCAAGCTCCCCGAAGGGCACTCCGCTATCTCTAGCAGATTCTATCAATGTCAAGCCTAGGTAAGGTTCTTCGCGTATCTTCGAATTAAACCACATGCTCCACCGCTTGTGCGGGTCCCCGTCTATTCCTTTGAGTTTTAATCTTGCGACCGTACTCCCCAGGCGGAATGCTTAATGCGTTAGCTGCATTACTGCCCTGACAAGCAGGGCAACAACTAGCATTCATCGTTTAGGGCGTGGACTACCAGGGTATCTAATCCTGTTTGCTCCCCACGCTTTCGCGCATCAGCGTCAGTAATGTTCCAGCAGGTCGCCTTCGCAATGAGTATTCCTCTTGATCTCTACGGATTTTACCCCTACACCAAGAATTCCACCTACCTCTCCCACACTCTAGAATAACAGTTTCAAATGCAGTTCTGTAGTTAAGCTACAGGATTTCACATCTGACTTATTACCCCGCCTACGCGCTCTTTACGCCCAGTGATTCCGAGTAACGCTTGCACCCTCCGTATTACCGCGGCTGCTGGCACGGAGTTAGCCGGTGCTTATTCCTAAGATACCGTCATAATCTTCTCTTAGAAAAGGAGTTTACAATCCTAAAACCTTCATCCTCCACGCGGCGTTGCTGCTTCAGGCTTTCGCCCATTGAGCAATATTCCCTACTGCTGCCTCCCGTAGGAGTCTGGACCGTGTCTCAGTTCCAGTGTGTCCGATCACCCTCTCAGGCCGGATACCCGTCATAGCCTTGGTGAGCCATTACCTCACCAACAAGCTGATAGGACATAGGCCAATCCCATAGCGAAAAACTTTCCCTCGTAAGGAGTATCCGGTATTAATCACCGTTTCCAGTGGCTATCCCAGACTATGGGGCATGTTACCTATGCATTACTCACCCGTGCGCCACTAATCCACTTCTAGCAAGCTAAAAGCTTCATCGTTCGACTTGCATGTATTAGGCACGCCGCCAGCGTTCACTCTGAGCCAGGATCAAACTCTCCATAAAAAAGTAACCTTAAATTAATTATTCATGACTCAAGACTACATATTAAAGAATTTGTCCTAATCTCTAAATGTTTCACAAAGACTAAAACTTGCCAATGCCTATTACCCATGATATATTCATTAAAGGTAACAACCAATAGCAAATTAAGTTATAGTCGAGTTGTATAGATTAACAATTTAAAGACTTGGTTGTTAAAAAACAAAGTGTCTAGATGAATGGAGTAACATTTAGAATTTATAATAACTCTACAAAAACTAAATACTAACTTTAAACAATCTAGCTACAATATCACAATCAAATCTTGCTTAGTTGTCAAAGATCATTGCTTTAAAAATACCAAAATTTCCAAAGTCAAATAACACAAGTATAAAGAAAACACAAACTCAATTATTACAAAATATAAAAACTAAAAAGCTTTAATCACTTAAAGACTTAAACAAATATGTTAGCTATTTACTTTAAAATGCTAAAATATTCCTTATTATTTTACATCTCGTAAAATCTTTATTTTGCTCTCTCGCGAACTTGAGAAACAGAATTATAGGCCAATAAAGCTTAAAAAAAGCTTAAATTATAAAAATATTTTGATTTTTTTATAATTTTTTATATTAAATGTCGTTTTACGCCTTGTTTATGGGCATATATCGTATTAAAATAAGTAAACTACATAGATTAAACTCATCGATACAAGCATGTATATTTCATCCAAGAATCAAATTTTCTCAAAGTTCATGTATAAAATTGGAAAGTCTTTCTTGAGTGTGTATTATAGATATTGTATAGTATAAATATAGATTGAATATAAGAATATAATCTAGTAATGGCAAATATTAATGTGTATTGTTGT
>NZ_JRPL02000045.1 GCF_000765905.2 Helicobacter trogontum
ATACTTCTTGGTATGTGGAAAGTCATCTATGTCACCTAACTTTTTACCAAAATACCCTAGAATCTTATTATACTTCTCCTCATTATTAGGTAATTCATTAAGCTTACACATATTTCTAAATTGCCAATAACTAGGCTCTAAATAAAATGAATATGGTGTGTAATAAAACATAATTAAACCTATGCTTCCAAGAAATGCAAGAAATTTAGAAATTTTCTTTTGTGATTTAAAGAGTTTTCTATATATAAGTCATAAAAGAAAATAAGAAAGAGATAATGCAATACAAAACATAAATATTAGAAACAACATTGTAATTCCTTTGTGTGTTTAAGATTTATAAAAACAATTCAATCTTTTCAAATAACTATCAAATACAAGTATAAAAGTCATCATAGCACCTGCTGTGCTATACAATGATTAAACTAAAAATAAAAGCCTAAGACTCTAAAGTAAATTTTAAAGTTACTATCATGAACATTCTTATAAAAGCTATAATATGAATGATTTTTAATGGCTTTTTATCTTAATCGGCACTTTAGATATTATATTAGATGTTGTCCCTCATAATATAGCAACAAACTATAAGCCTACTATAATTGTATCTTTACATTCGCATCGATAATATAATGATACATATCTGTATCATTTATTTTTATATTTATTATATCTTTTCTATGATTTTTCTTTTTTACTATTCTTTATCATATCTTTTATACTGCATTCTCTTATATAATCTCTATTTAAATTTCCATATTCTAACTCATCTTTACTTCTTTTCTCTTTTAATAACTTTGCTGCAAATCCTATAATATTTTGATTTGTAGGTAGATAAACAAGTATTGTTTACGATTTTCTTGATCCCACAGATAGATATATGATTTGTTAATTGAGCTATACCTAAATTCTTTATAAGATTTTTACACTCTTGTTTTGTTTTTTTGTAGAATGTGTTTTAAGCTGGGTGCTTAAAATAATACAAAAGGATAAATAATGATGTCAGATCAGTTTCTAGAATCACGATGGAAAAAGATTCTAAAAATGATTTATGAACTAAAAGGTAGGCGTGAAGAGGAGCAAAGGGAGGGCATGAAAGCCATCTTAGATGAACTTGATATGCCTCTTAATATTCTAATTATTGGTGGCACAGGTGTTGGAAAAAGCTCCACAATTAATGCTCTTTATGGGGAAGATAGGGTAAAAGTTGAATCAGATGCTCAACCACAAATACAAGAGATAGAAAAGTATAAAATCTCTAAAAATATAACTCTTTATGATTCTCCAGGGCTTGGTGAGGAGAGTGAGAAAGATAAGCAACATATGGATAAAATCCATAGGCTTTTGCAAGAAAAAGATGAATATGGACATGCAAAGATTGACTTAGCCCCTGTTGTTATCGATGCAACGGTAAAGGGATTAAGAATACAATACAATCAAATATCTTTTAGGTGTGCTTGGCGATAGCAAACGTATCTTATTGGACTTAACAAATGTGATTGCGTGGAATCAGAGCGATTTTTTGATAGAGATAATAACAAATTAGCAGAAAGACAAGAGAGATTTTTGCAGAAGAAAGCAATAGATTTGCGTGAGAGGGTTGAAAGAGATACGGGATTATTATTGAGTCCAGATGATATTGTGTGTTATAGTGCTGGATTCTATGATGAAGAGACGCAGACGCAAGAGAAACCCTATAATATTGGGCAGTTAGGGTTTATGATCTTAAGAAAGATCCTAAAGCACAAAAGAGTCGTGCAATCTACAGAAGAAAGCGAGGAGGTTCACAACTCACATAATCAAGGATTTTGGGATGATGTGCTTGAACTTGTAGATGTGGTGACTGATTATATACCTGCACTTAAAGTAGCTAAACGAGCTGGTAAAAAGCTTTGGGATGCTATAACTGGTTGGTTTTAATCAGTTACAACAGAATCACACCAATGTAGGATGTGAGCAGATTCTGCCCCTCGCTTTATTTGCAACTTTTATCCTTCTAGGCTTTTCATATCAATTACATAGCGGAATTTTGCTTTGCCATTTGTGAGGTTTTCATAGGCTTTATTGATGTCATTAACGCCAATGATTTCAACTTCAGGATAGATTCCTTCTTTTAGGGAAATGTCAAGCATTTCTTGCGTTTCTTGTATACCACCAATAAGCGATCCATACACTTTCTTTCCAGCACTAAAGACAAGTCGCGTTACATCAATATGTGTTTTAAGCTCCACAGGTGGTAACCCAACAATTGCCATTTCTCCACCAAATTTCAGTAAATCTACATAATTATTGACATCATAGGCAGTTGGGATTGTTGAAATGATAAAATCAAAGCGTTCCCTACATTCACTTGTATCTGTATA
This sequence comes from Helicobacter trogontum, assembly GCF_000765905.2. GTDB lineage: Bacteria > Campylobacterota > Campylobacteria > Campylobacterales > Helicobacteraceae > Helicobacter_A > Helicobacter_A trogontum. The sequence goes on from NZ_JRPL02000045.1 coordinate 2,358, forward strand.
GAGAGCTTTTACACCAAGATTTTTGGCTTCTTGCATTTTCAGTGTATTTCGTGCAAATATGCTAACCTCTGCACCAAGATAGAGCGCATATTTTACCGCCATGAGTCCTAATCCGCCAAATCCTGCCACTGCAACCTTATCACCTTTTTTTATTTTGCTAAATTTAAGCGGTGAATAAGTAGTGATCCCAGCACAAAGAAGTGGTGCGACTTTTTCTAGTGGAGCATCTTGTGGCACTTGTAAAGCAAATTTTTCACTTACAACAATGTTATTTGAATAACCACCATAAGTTGGAGTATTATCATGAAAGCAATCAAGACAATCATAGGTGAAAATTGTTTTACCATTTTCACAAAATTGTTCTTGGCTTTGCTTACATGCCTCACACTCGCCACAAGAATTTACCATGCAACCCACACCTGCATAATCGCCGACTTTAAATTTACTCACTTTATTACCAATAGCTACTACACGACCAGCTATCTCATGTCCTGGCACCATAGGATAGATTCCATCTTTCCATTCACTACGGGCTGAATGTATATCGCTGTGACAGATTCCTGCATAAAGAATCTCGATCAAAATATCATTTTCTCCCATTGCATGCCGCGTAAAGTCAAAGGGTTTAAACGTATCATCCTTATGGGTTACTGCATAACCTCTTGCACTAATTTTTTCTCCATTTTTAGCTTGAGTTAGATTATCTTGTAAAAGCATTGTCTCTCCCTTAGAAAATAAAATAGTAGGCAATTATATAGGATTTGTCTGTAAAAAGTGTTAATAATGAGGTTTGAGGCCGACTTGAAAGATGGTGAAATAAAGTTTAGATTCTATAGCAAGACTATAGTAGTATAAATTCTATAAGATCTAGATATCACGATTATATTCCAAGGTGCACAACTTAGTTGTTTTATATAGTTAGTTTTTTAATACACTGGCTTGTTGTGTCTAGTTCTGAAAAGACGAAAGTATTATTTGAATGTGTATCTAAATGCAGTTCTATCTATATTTAATAGCTGTTTTGTTAAAGTGTTATTTTTATACCTAAAAAATTACAAAATATATTTATATCGTTTTGCTACAATGTCGTTCTTATTTTTTGGATTCACATAAGGTTTTAATATGTCAAAGCAAATACGATATTTTAGTATTCTTTTTGTTCTGCTTGTAGCACTAGATCAAGCTATAAAATACGCAATGATTTATGTCGCACAACCACAAAGTCTACATGATTTTGTTATGATAGCTGATAATCCTGTGATTTCAATTGCACTTGTGTTTAACACAGGAGTTGCCTTCTCATTTCTTACGTGGCTTGGTGAATGGCTAAAATACATGCAAGTTGGTTTCATAGCTATTATTATTGGAATCTTATTTACACAAAAACATCTTTTTAAAGATCATTATATTGCCTTTTCATTTATGTTTGCGGGTGGGGCTTCAAATGTGCTTGATAGGTTTTTGCATGGCGGGGTTGTTGATTATATCTATTGGCATTATAAGTTTGAATTTCCTATATTTAATTTTGCAGATATTATTATTAATTGCGGCGTTGCCTTATTTATCTTGCAAACATTATTCTTAAACAAAAAGAAGAAAATATAGCGTTCATACTCTTCTAAACTTTTTAAATGTTTTTGCAAAGCCCATAGCACTTATAAAATATAATGCTGCAACCGCACAAATCCCACTTGCTACAAAGCCAATTGATTCTATTCCAAAATATGTATAAGTTTGACCACCAATGAGTGCACCACTACCTATGCCAACATTAAAAATCCCTGAAAAAATACTCATTGCTACTGCAGTAGCATTTGGTACAGCAGCAATGACTTGTGATTGAAAAATCACACCAAATAGCATGAAACATAATCCCCATACTGCACAAAGTAAGGTAGTAGCTATGCTAGATTCACTTACAAAATATAATAAAAACATGCTAAATCCCAATCCAAAGAGACTAAGACGCACAAATGCTAAATGGAATCGCTCGTAAAATTTTGCAAATAGCACACTTCCTACCACTCCCATAAGTCCAAATAAACATAAAACAAAAGTAACCGAGCTTGCCCTAAAACCAGCTACATTCTCTAAAAATGGTTCAATATATGTGTAGGCACTAAAATGTCCGCTCACAAAAATCAGTGTTAAAAGACAGATTTTCATAAATGCCTTGTTGTGTAAAAGTGTAGGAAGTGTTTTCAATGAAATATTTTGTGTATTTGGCATTGTGGGAAATACTCGCCAAAAAGCAACACCCACACATAATGCGACAAGCCCTATGCACAAGAAGGTTACACGCCAATCTACATATAAGCCTATCATGCGTCCAAGCGGTAATCCCACAATCATAGCAAGTGAACTGCCTGTAATTACAAAGCCCAATGCACTGCTTTGCTTGCCTTTAGGTGCAGCACGTACTGCCATGACAGAGGCGATAGACCAAAAGAGAGCATGCGAGAGTGCCACGCCTATGCGAGAGGCCACAAGCATAGTGAAGTTTTGTGCTAAAGCAGAAATAAAATGACTAAAAACAAATAGAGCAATAACGCCTAGCATAAGGGGCTTGAGATTGCTTTGTGCAAAATAGAGCATAAGTGGCAATGATGCAAGAGCGACTACCCATGCATAAATTGTTAGCATTATCCCCACTTCTGAATCACTCATGGAAAAATCTTCCCCAATAGCACCTAAAAGTCCAATAGGTATAAACTCTGAAGTGTTAAAAATAAACGCACCAAAAGTAACACATAAAACAGGCAGCCAAGCAAATACGCTAGATTTAATGTGAGACATAACTAACCTTAAAGTATAAAATGAAAATGTCTTATAGCATAAAAATATGTATTTATTTGTAACTTATTAAATTATGTATAACCCGTAAATAAAAATGTTTCATATATAAACAAGAAATATAAAGAGATTATAGGAATAGGCATATGAGAAAGTAGTTAGAAATTAAACTTTTTGTTCTAAAATACACAATGTTGGATAGAATCTTATGTGTTGTATGTTATTGGAGGTTATTGTGGAAGTGCCATTTATCATCGCAGAACTTAGTGCCAATCATAATCAAAATCTAGATATCGCGCTACAAAGTGTTCAAGCCATAGCAAAAACTGGAGCAAATGCAATAAAGGTACAGACCTATAAACCAAGCTGCCTTACCCTACCTTATAAAAATGAATATTTTAGAATCAATGAAGGTTTATGGAAAGATTCTTACCTATGGGATCTTTATGAGGATGCACAAATGCCATGGGAATGGCATAAAGAGATATTTGACTTAGCACATACTTTAGGCTTAGAGGCTTTTAGCACACCTTTTAGTGTGGAGGGAGTAGAATTTTTAGAGGCTTTAAATTGCCCTATCTATAAGATTGCAAGTTTTGAGGTTATGCACACACCACTTTTAAAAGCAATAGCAGCAACAAAAAAGCCTGTAATTCTCTCTCTTGGCGTAGCCTATGATAATGAGATCAAAAGTGCTTTAGAGATTCTAAGGGATAATACATCTATTACATTGCTTTATTGTATTTCTGCATATCCTGCTTCCTTAGGCGATGCAAGATTAACGAATATCCAAGCTATAAAAGAGCAGTGGAAAGATTATAATGTCAAAGTAGGGTTGTCTGATCATACTTTGGGTATTAGTGTGCCTATTGTGGCGACACTTTGTGGGGCAAGTGTGATTGAGAAGCATTTTATTCTTGATAAAAGTTTGGGGGGTGTGGATAGTGCTTTTAGCCTTGATGTAGAAGAGTTTAGACTTATGGTAAGCAATGTCCGCGATGTTTGTGTGTTGGCACAAGATTTTTATGACAAGCAACAAGCAATATTGCCCATAACAGCACAAGATTCTCATATGGTTTCCCACTTGGGAGCAACTCAAGAAAAAAAGGGAAGAAATTTTGCTCGCAGTCTTTTTGTTTCCAAAGATGTTAGAGCTGGAGATATTGTAAGCCTTTCAAACATTGCATGTGTGCGTCCTTGCGTTGGCATGTCACCTTTAGACTTAGATTCTATACTTGGAAAAACTTTTAGCAAGGATATAAAAGGCGGTATGCCACTTTTAGAATCTTATATTAAATGAAGCATAAGTATTGTTATGTGAGAATTAATTCCTAGCTGTTTCAATGAGCTGCAAAATTAAATCATAGCGTTGGTATTAGACTTTTTTACGCCTTATACTGCAAGCATTTTAAGTCAGAGGAAGATAACAATGAAAAAATATGACATTTTTTAACAATATAAAAGACTTGAATCAAAAAGCAGAACGTCATAAAAAGCGAGGAAATAATAATTTTAACCCTTATCTTAAGATATTAAATAAAAACAATGAAGTGTATCTGCATAGTGCATTGCTTTATAGCTTTTTTGGATCCACAGGGTGACCACTACCAAGGTGATGTATTTTTAGAAGCATTTTTAGAATCTATTGGTCTTAAGGAGTGGTTTGGTAATACCAGTGGTGCAAGAGTGTATAAGGAGTATAAGTATATTGATATTTATACACTTCTCCATTTTCTCCATAGAAACATCTAGGATTATTCATATCTTCTTTACCACCCCTAAGCAGTAAGGAGTAAAAATACACATCACAAGGCA
>NZ_JRPL02000046.1 GCF_000765905.2 Helicobacter trogontum
AAGTGCGATAGGAGTGCCTATGAGATATGTAGGCACAAAAAATGCGAAATTCTCGTTGTATTCTGCGTATTTTTGTTGTATGGGATAATATATAGCATTACTCTCCTCAAAATAACGATAATCAAAAGGCACATATAAGGCAATGTAGCATTCAAACACAATACATACAATCACAGATCCTAAAAAGTAGTATTTTAAAAATCCTTCTGCATAAATAGCATTTTTATCAACAAAGCGATTATAGAGATAAAAAATGGGTATATATACCACTAAAAATCCCCATATTAGTCCTATTGTATTTATTGTCCCCCAAAAAGCCCCCAACTCAAAACTCTCAATCATAACTCTATCCGTTCATATAGTGTATGAAACTTATGATTTTTTCTGTCACAAAAACTATCAAGAATAACCCACTTGGTGCGAATATGCCAAATATGATTGTTTTGCCTCTATGCAAAATTTGTGAAGTTTTATTTGTTTGGTGGAGCTTATTGATAACTTGTGTTAAATCAAGTGCGATAGGAGTGCCTATGAGATATGTAGGCACAAAAAATGCGAAATTCTCGTTGTATTCTGCGTATTTTTGTTGTATGGGATAATATATAGCATTACTCTCCTCAGGATAACGATAATCAAAAGGCACATATAAGGCAATGTAGCATTCAAACACAATACATACAATCACAGATCCTAAAAAGTAGTATTTTAAAAATCCTTCTGCATAAATAGCATTTTTATCAACAAAGCGATTATAGAGATAAAAAATGGGTATATATACCAATAAAAATCCCCATATTATTACTATTATGCCCAGTATCCCCAATAAAAACCCCCATTCAAAACTCTCAATCATAACTCTATCCTATCGTGCTATATAAAGTTTCAAAAGGCAAATCTTTGAAATCTAAGGTTTTAATCATATCCTTGCTATATAGTCTAAAATCTAGCCCATAAGGCGTGAATTTTTGGTAATCTTGATAATCTTGGTTGTAGATATAGTATTGATTGGTTTGAGAGGATTGCAAAATATCAGAAAGTTCTACATTAGATGAAGAACTTACTATTTTAAGATAACCAAATCTCTCAGGTTGATATGTCGCCATTTGTCCAATAGACCCCCATATACTAAAAGCCTTTTCTTCAAAGTCCCACGCTCCCACAGGCTGCCCTACTTTGCTAATCGTGCCATCATCATTGAATATATGATATTGGTCTAAAAAATCAAAGCTGTCATAGACATACGCCACCATTTCATCTATGTGGTATTCTAACTTTTCCTTATTATCTTGTATATCTTTTTTGATTGTGATGCAAGCAGGAGCATAGTTGATACTAAACTTCCCGCTACGTGCATAGAGAGATAAATCTCGCATAGTCTCATTCCAAGCTTGCTGACTAAGGTTTTTGCCCGTATCATACACCTCATATACCAATAAACCTTGTCCTATCACGGGCAAGGTATTCTCTGCTCGTCTTAAGGCAAAAGCAGCTAGAGTATCCACACTAAATTGTGTCCCAATAGTGATAAAGGCATTCATACGAGCTTGCTTGAAGAAATCTTTGTCAGCGAAGCTACTGACTTGAAAATTAAGAGTATCGATTTCATAAGGCTTACAAGCAGAAGTGAGTTTATAGCCCTGCGGTATGCTCTCATTTTCTTTCACAAGGATATAGGAATCTACATTTTTATCACTTCTATTGTCTCTCACATCGATTGCAAAATACAGCTTATGCTCACCTTTTGGAAGTTGCTTGAGAATTGTCATTATGTTTGTGTTGTGTAAAAAAGTTTTGTGTATTTGGCTTTTAAATGCTTTGCTATAAATATGCTCTTTGTTGTCTAAATACTCCTTACTTAGTCGCTGTATCAAAGGGAATTTCATATAAAATCTATCCCAATCAAGCGTTGTGTAGAATCTAATAGGGCATTTATGGTCTCTAGGTGTGTGCACCGCATTGCCATAATGCGAATATTTCTCTGCCCTTTGTCTTAGTTCTTTTTCTCGTTGAGATTCTGTATCTCTTGGATATGGCGTATAACGCAAAGTAAGTGGCTCTATACCATGAGACTTTAAGAAGTTTTGTATTTCTGCAAAATGTTGCTGCTCTTGTGGATTTGTAGGTTTTGTTTGCCCTTGTATGCTTGTGTGTTGCAGTGCATTGGTATCAATGGTATCGATTTTGGGGCTATTTTGCCACAAAACCTGCAAGTTATAGCTCACTGCCCAGCCCAATGCAGCTATTTCATTCTTCGTGTTTTTGTAAAACATAAATTCATTATAGCAGCACTCTAGTTCTTTGGGTAGCATACTCTCATCATACGCAGTGGTGTGTATATCTGCTTGTTTAGTATTTGGTGTTTGTGTGTCTTTAAAGCCTTTTTTAATTTTCTGTGCTGCTTCTAACTCTCCAAATCCTGTTGGCATAAATTCCCTCACAACCTTAGTTTAAACATACAATTATACCAAATTTTTAAAACTATATACTAGGCGACTCCCACCTTCCCCATCCCCATATCCTTGTGTTATGATATGCAAATTCACATCTTGTGTATGTCTTGAATATTCTTGTAATCTTGACATATCATCACCATAACTAAAATATATCTCTAGTATTTGTTTGTCTTTGTTTTCTTGTGTTGCTTTAGAATCTTTGTCTATTTTATCTGTTGTATGCAAGGGATTTGCCTGTGTGTCTTTATTTTCTTGTATCTCTTTAGAAACTTTACTTTCTGTATTTGTATTTGTTTACACGGGATTTGCTTGTGTGTCTTTGTTTTCTGTCTCCTCTCTAAATCCCCAATGCTTCTCTTCATACCCTCCATTAATAACTTGAAGTGTGAGTAGAGAATCTATGATTTGTTGTTCTGTGTTGTTTTGGTATTGATTTTGTGTTGTTTTAGAATCTGTATTGTTTTTAGATTCTATAGTTTAAGATTGTGTGTTATTTGTATCTGTTTGCTTAAGTGTTGAGTGTGTGGAATCTTTTTGCTTAGATTGTGTATAAGAGGAAGTTATATCTGTGTTGTGTCCCTTATCTTGTTGAGAGTTTTTAGATTCTCTAGATTCTTTAGCTTGTTTTTGTCTATCTTTAGATTCTATTATAAAATCTAACCCATTTGCTAATTCAATCTCCTTATATTCCCCCTATTGACAATATTTTTTATAAAGCTCTTGCTGACAATTACTTATAGTTTCTTTATTACTATTAAAGACACAAGGATACTTATTTGCATTCTAATCTTGCTTAAATTGCTCACATATAGTTTCTTTTTCTTGCTTTTGGTGTTCATATATTTCAAGCATTTTGGGACTGCATGGATAATCAGATTTTTGTGGAGATTCTATGTATGGGAGGCAGTATTCTAAGTTATGGTTTGTTTTTGATGCACAAGAGCAAAATCCAATCCCATATATCACACCAGGTGAGCCACCAGTTATTATGCAATAGGCAATATCATCAAGAGTATCCACAATATTTAGCCATATTCTTGAGGAATCCTGTGGTGTGCATATTTCATAAAGATTTGGCCTAGCATACACAACATCCAACACAAACCACAACAACAATAAATAACGCATCATATTTGCCTTAGAGCGTGTATGTCTCGTCTACAAGGTTGCTTATCAAAATAAGCATCAGATGTATCATACACATAAAAATATCTAATGTTTATCTCAATATAACGCATATAACTTCGCAACAATACATTAAATGAGTTATATTGAGAATGAGAGATTATATACCATTGTCTAAGTAAGAATAATAACCTATCTTGCACTCTTTGATTGTGCAAAAACACTGTGTTATAACCTCTTATTTCTATTATAGCATTTGAAATCAATATATTCATTTCATTATCTATTGAATTCACATATTTTATTTTAAGACCTATACACCCCACTTTTTTACAAAAACTTGCAACAAAGCTTTGGATATTTTGGTGATTTTCTTGGAGTGTTTCCTTCCATTGTTCCATAAAGATATGTATATCACCAATATAAGCTTCTTGTGTATCTTTTGATAGAGTAGAAAGCCAATCTTTTGTATAAATAGTCTTTATTCTCTCGCTTAAACATTTATTTTTAGCATAGATGTTGTTACTCTTATATTTAGCAGTATTGTAAGATTCATACTCTTTGAGATTATCATAATCAAGTGTATCCTTTGTGTTATATATAGCATTTTCTAAAAAATCTAACATTTCACTAAACCTCTTAGATTTTGAATCTAAGTTCTTTCACTGCTTGATTAAATCTATCATAAGCATTGACATTTAAATAAGATGCACATAATAAAATAAATAAAATCTTTTTCACGCCAATTTCTTCTATAATAATTCCCAAAAACAGAGTTCGCGAACAAATATAGACACTTCCTTATTATTTAAATAATTCGTTACATCAACAAAATTATTTCCATTCCATCAGGTTATTGTCTTCTTTTACTTAGCATACTTGCCCTTTCTCTGTATCATATCCTCATATTCTTTAGAATTATACATATTCAGACAGGCTACAAAATACCAAGGTTGATGTTCGGCGTATAATCCATCGGGCTTAAATTGTGGTATATAGTCATTAATATTAGCCTTAACAAAAACAAAAATCTCATCAATTCTTTCCCTATTCATATATTCGCTAGATGAAAATGCCCTCCAACCTTCTTCTATTGCCTTTGGTAGCTTTTGGTCTTTATAAAATTCACTTATACAAAAAGTTAATCCTATATTCTTTTGTGTAACAAACAGCTTTTTTGCCATTCCTCCCACTCTTGCTCCCAATCATCACTAGTTTCACTACCCAATAAGCAACAAACTATTGCTATCATCATTACAACATATCTCAATACAGCCTCCTTTATTTTAGTTCCCAAAAATAAAGCTTTGTTACGATAATATTTCTGTAAAGCAAATAGTTATTATAAAGATTTGGGTCATAATCCAAAAACTTTTTATCTTTCCCGCTCCATAATGTAACATGTCCTCCCGCATTACTCCACCCACTAATTATCATTGCTACCACTCCATTTTTACTAAACTTTGAAAATTCGTTGTTATAAAAAATTATATTGTCTTGTTTAGTTCTCATAATTTTAGAATCTTTAAGACTTATTTTACTCACATTCCTTACAATATTTCTTCACTATGCGTTCTACTTCAAACTGATAGCCTGACCCATATCCTGTGCCATAATAAAACATTTTTATACAACCTTTAAAATTTTTATAACCTAATTTTGGATTATTATCATTAATGTCATAAAATTCTTTTTCTGTATCAATATATTGCTTTAACTCATTAAATGCAGATTTTGAATCCATTATTTTTATCTTATGCCTAGTGGGGTCAAGCGATAAATTATCAAGTTCTTTTTTAATCTCGCTTTCATCATCTATACCCATACAATATGCCAATCCTAACCAACCCAGCTCTGCGACTTTTCCGTAAGAATCCAAAAACTCCTCTGCATTTGCAATGCAAAAACAAAAAAATGGTGTAATACAAAATAAGGCTATCTTTTTCATTACTCACCCTTTTAATTCCCAAAACTGAAAATCCACCACATTATGGTTACCAATTAAATAATTTTCGCTAATCTCAAAGTCCTCAAAGTGTTTATCTTTTCCATTCCACAAAGTCGTATGTCCCCCTGCATCTACAAAGCCTTTAATTCTCATTACTACAATACCACTTCTATCGAATTTGGAAAATTCGTTGTTATAAAACTTTGCAACTTCATCTCTATCTCTAAAAGTTCTTAAATAATAAGGTTTATCGCTATTTCCCCAATTTAATGTTAAAAAATTTCTAATACCATAAATACTTAAATAATAAAGATTTCCATCGCTTCCATACCATCGTTTATTTTCGTATTTTAATTCTCCTGTATTACTTGGTAGTTTTTTATATTTAAGCAAAAAAGATTCTCCAAGCAATTTACTATAATTTAAAGCATAGCTAATGCGTAAAGCACAAGAATTTAGAGTATAGCGTCTATTAGCTGGTGCAATTTGTATTCCCTGTTGTATTTGTTCATTTTGAATAGTTATTGCTCTTTCATTATTAACGAACTCTTTGTAAGGTTCTCCACCTATTTTTTTAAACACTGCCTCTGCTGCCCCTTTTTTATATTCATTATTGATTGTCGCATAAGACATTTTTATACTTTCCCAACTAGGTCTTCTGCACTCTATATTCGTTGATTTACCTTTACAAGTCGCCTTTAGTATCTCACTCATTTATTTCCTTTTAAATTTGCTTTCTATATCTTGTATGACAACTTCATTATTATTTACTTTTCCATTCACAATAATTTTTTGAGTCCTAGTTCCTAGTTCCACCTCCACTTCCTCCCCATTGTTATAACCTTGCGTAATGATATGCAAATTCACATCACTAGAATGTCTTGAATGCTCTTGTAATCTTGCCATATCATCACCATAACTAAAATACATCTCTAGTATTTGTTTGTCT
>NZ_JRPL02000047.1 GCF_000765905.2 Helicobacter trogontum
TATATTCATTATAGTCTTTTTGTGCTCTTGCATAGATTTCTTCATTATCTTTTATATTTGATAGAGTGAGTTCATTATAACCTTGTTCAATGGTGTTTGGTTCAATGGTATTTGCTATGTTTGCTACAAACTTTCTAACTCAACAAGATAAAATTCCAACTTTCTATCCATTGCAATGAGATACTTAGGAAACTTTGCAAATGTAATATAAGGATAAGCTTCAAGTAGCTCTTTCGATGAAATGACAAATGTATGTAGCTTATCCCCTAATGCGATAAATTGCATTTCATTTGTCTTTTTTGATTCAATATATACAAATGTGGGTGTTATGTAAAAATCAGTATTGGAGTTTGCTTTAATACGATAGAGAAGTTTATATGTATTAAAGTCATAAATAGAGACTTGATCATCTGTTTCAAGCACAATATATTTTTGATTTTGTGAAAAATGTGCCGAACTAAACCTAGTATTTGAAAATATTGGCTTTTCATTAAATGTTTTAATAATATCAAGCGTCTTTGAAAAGAGAAAAAACTTGCCTTTTTGAGCAATTAATATTAACTCTTTGTCTGCAGATATATCTGAAAAGCCCGCATTCTTAAACGATAGATGTTTATTGTTTGTTAAATCCCTAATATGCAAAATAACTTTACTAGAACTAAGCATGCTAGCATGATAATAATCATAACAAATCAAGATATTGTCTATTTGTCTAGGGTTGGCTATAAATAAACTCGCACGCTTTTCAGCTTCACGCGTACCATTGCACTCTAGGGCTAATTGGCTAGCTTTCTCGTCTAATTCGCCATAGTCCAAAGAGGGTGGAATGTATTTTTCCATATCTTTTTGGCTTAATGAAGTGATGTTTTTTATAGCAATGTTTGTTGTTTGCAAATCACTATTATGACTACAAGCATGTAAAAAACATACGACAAAAAACAAGAGGCAAAGTTTTATATTCATTATTCATATTCTCCCAATTCATAAGATATAGGCAAGATTACCAAGCTTCCAAAGTTATAGCTCAGGTATTGTTGTAACTCTCTATGTGGCACTTTGTAGTTATCATCTCCCCATATAACATTTTGTGATTATATCTGTTTTTGCGCTCTATTATTAATTCAACCCAGACCTCTCAAACAAGCTGGTGCATTGTGAAATCGAGCTAGAATATCTAAGACGACATAAGTAATCATTGGCACAATGATAATGACATACTCTATGCGCCTTTTTTTGAGATTATGCTTGATAGCAAAATTGCAATGCGTGTAAGAGAGAATAAATAAAATAATATTATAAATGCTAAGAATACCTAATAACAAATCTAACAAGATAAATCCTAAGCCATAATGTGTTATTCCAAAAAGCCTTTGTACCAAAAAATCCTGCAAGAAAAATGACAGATGCATACTTGGTAAAATAGAGGCATAGGCGATACCTTTTATCAAGATTCTCTTTCTTTCTTGTAGTTGCTTTTTAAGGGTAGAGGGATTATTTTAAATTCTTGTTTAACTCCCATGGTAAGCCTAGATTCCATACAACAAGACATAAAGAGAGCAAAGGAGCTATTGGAATAAACCAAAATATCCACAACATACTACGAGCTTCTGCTGCTATCTTGCAATACAAAGGCAATTCGATCATTGTTTAACTTCCTTAATGTTTAAATATTGCTTTTAAAGTCTGCAAGGTGAGCCTCTATACACAACCACTCCCAATACAAAACAACATAAATAACACGACAATGCAACAATAGTTATAATATACCCCATTCTTTTTGATTTAAAATTGTATTTGAGGGAAAAATTAACACGAGTATAAGAAAAAAGCAATAAGATGGCATTATAAGCAAAAAATATAATTGGCAAGAAAAATAGTGTAAAAGTCATCGTTAATTTGTGATATGTTATCCCAAACAGATTCCCCATTATTAAATCTTGCGATAAAAACCATAGATACATAATCGGCAAAATAGAGGCATAGGCTATTCTTTTTATTAAGTTTCTCTTTCTTTCTTGTAGTTGCTTTTTAAGGGTAGAATCTTTCTTTTTAAATTCTTGTTTTAACTCCCATAGTAAGTTTAGATTCCATACAACAAGGCATAAAGATAAAAAAGGAATTATTGGAAAAATAAAGGTTACGCCCACTACTATCCACATAATATCATTAGCCTTACTTGCTATTTCGCAATAAAAGGGCAATTCAGTCATTGTTAACCTCTTTAACATTGAGATTGTGCTTATTTTTTAAAATTATATCTAGTAATTGTTCAGCAGTGAATCTTAAGAGATTCTCTTTATAAGTATCATAGAGTTGGTATCCTATGTCTATGGCTGCTTTATCCTTAGGATCATCACCAAAAAAGCCATTTTTTGCCCAATCTGCCCCTTTTTTCAACAACCATTCCCAAAACCCAATCGCCTTGCCTATATAGCCAAAGTGTATATTGCTCCATATATTATAGCTGATTTCATAATATTTGCCATTGTGTATATATCGATGATAAAATGGCGTGGATAGTCCCATAGTGGGATATAAATCCCAAATCTGTGGTTTATGGTCCCACGGCTTATTGGTATCAATTATTTCTCTAAATTTCCAAAGCGATTGTATTTTGCTTGACATTGCAAAAGCCTTTCCTGCTGGGGTAAATAATCCTATGGCATTGACTGGTGATTGCTTTATGAGAGTTCTCTCTATCTCTAGCATATCTTTTATTTCCTTTGCTTCCTTACTCGCTACATTTGTTCTCATTTCCTTGATGATAAAATCTGCCACATCTATGGCTTCAAACCCAAGCTGGACAAAGTATCCTCTTTCAAAGCTTATTTCTCCATTCTCATTACAGGCAAAGAATAATACCGCTTGATTTTTTCTTCCGCATTCACAAAATAATCAAAGGTCTGTGACTGTGTGGGATAATCCTGCAAAAAGCTTTTGATAGATTCTATATCTTTTGTTTTGATAATGCTTTGAATTGTATCCCTATCATACACAAGCTTTTTTATTTTGTATGAGCTATGAATCTGAAAATAAGTCAGTGTTTGCAAACCTGTTTTGCTGCTTTTGTTGGTAAAGTTAGAATTTTTAGAGATGATTTGTATACGATTTCCCACCACAAACCTATGCACCAATTTAGTATTCCCTTTCTTTTTGTCTTTAATGATAATCTCTTGTATATCTTTTGTGAATCTCTCTAGGCTTTCTTTAGAATCAAAGTTTAATATCATAGTAGTATTAAATTGTGATAGTGTAGATTCTGCTTGCAAGTCTTGTGTTTGTCTTGTTTGTTGTGTGTATTGTATTTGATTGGATTTTGTTTGCGTGGTAGTCTCTAAGGATAAAGCATACTCACTTTCTTTGGTGAAATTCTCATCTGTATAGATTTTAAGAGAGGTTGAGTTTTCTTGTAATTGTATATAATATTCTCTTTGTGTTTGAATACTAGAATCTTGATTTAATAGGGTTTTTAAAGCGTATGTTTTAGTAGGGTTTGGATAATGAGATATATTGAGCGTTTTACCATTAAAATAAAATGTAGGTATCTTAGCAAAACTTTCTATACATAAATATCCATACTCATAGCTCCTACATATTTTTCTATTGCGGTTTATAGGAATGGATAATAATCTGGATGATTGATTGTGATTTCAAGTCTATTGATATTTTTAATGTGTTCTTGGAGGTTAAAAATAATTTCTCCTTGAGAATTTGTTTTATTGGGTAAAGCAATCTTTCGCTCCTTTCTTTGCCCACTAGCCAATAAAACAACTTCCGCATTAGTAATAGGATTATTTTGCATATCTCTAATGCGTATGCGTATGGTTTCTTTGCTATAACTTTGCGCGTTTTCTTTATTTGACATTTGTTCTTTCCTAGTTAATTCTTATCAAATAATATATTTTAATATATTTTACAACTTTCTTTATTCATTACTCCGCTTTAATCTCTCCACCTTTAACTACTAAACCATTAGAATCTATAACTACTTCCACACCACCTGCTTTTAAAGTTATGTTATCACTTGAAGCTATAATTATGCTCTCTCCTATATTAAAGTTTAGAGTATTATTTGCCTGGATAACCATATCTGTTGCCACATTTATATCAGAAGTATAAGAATGTAGTGTTAAATGTTTTTTAGATTCTAAAGTCATATTTTCATTGGCATTGAGAAATATACTTGAATTTGTGGTTATAGTATGGTTATTAACAACAAATACATCAATATCCTTTACTACACTCTGCGTAAAACTCCCCTCAATATGCTCTTGTTTCTCTCCTTTAATACTTACATATAAAACTCCCTCTATTTCTTCTCTACTAGTCCCCCAACTTCAAATACTACTAGAAAGACTATTACCTATCTCCACTTCTTTATCTCCCCCAACATATTCACTACTATCCTTTGCTACTCTTAGTTTGTTATTCTCTCCAATATTTAGAGTATTACTTAATACTACTATAGTATCTTTACTTAGTGCTACATTAGTAAGATATTCTGCTCCAACTCTTACATCTTTTAAGCCTAATATTTCTTGCTTATGATATTTAGTAATAGATTCTGTGTAACTTCCTTTTACTTTAGAATCTTTATTGTTGTGTATAGTTTGAGAGAAATTATTGTTTATAGATTCTCTATAGTCTTTTTGTGCTCTTACATAGATTTCTTCATTATCTTTTATATTTGATAGGGTAAGTTCATTTAATCCAGATTCTATAAAATGAGAGTTTGTATCCTCTATCTTTTCTGTATTGCTTTGTGGAGTAAAGAGTTCTTATGCTTAAGCTTGTCTGATGAGAAACTAATATGGATGTCTTGTTAAAAGCTAAAATATTTTTCCTTAGAAGTAATGTAGATTTTTGGTTCCAAAGACTACTTGCCCGTTCATCAAAGTCATGTTTTTTAGTAAATGTTATGCAAAATCTTTCTGATCAATTTTTTCATAACATTACCCCCTCCACTCTTTTAATCTAGCATACCTGATTAGAAATTTCTATAATCAATACCTTATCTCTTATTTGCCAAAAGATGATATATCGTCCAATGGGTATGTGCTATCAACTTCATTACACTCATATTCTTCTTCTATAATAAGTGTTTTATAATCTTTCCAAGTATAGCGTATATATGGCGTTATAATATTTTTATAAAGTGCAATAGTCGTATTTACTAAAGGCATATTGTCTAACATCTGAGACATATCCCCATCTTGCTGATACCATTGCTTATAAGCATCTGCTATATCATTTGAGTTGATAAATACTTTTCGTGCATTTTGTAGTCCGCCTTGACATAAACTTATTTTGCAATCTTTATCCATACATGCAGGAATAAAGCCATACAACCTTATGAGCAAATCATCGCTTTCGTTGCAATCCATATTTTGCCATTGTAATGTGTGAGAATCTTGTGCACAAACATAAAAAATAAAGCATAAAGAAAATATCAAATACCTCATTTTACTCCCTATGCAGTATTCGTGAAGTATTATACTGAATATTTCTTTCTCCATTTGTTAATTCATTATGATTTTTGTAATGGAAAAAATAAGCAGGATTGATTCTATAACAGGAAATTCCATTATTTTGACTAGATGATACTTCAAAATGCGAATGTGCTCCATAAGTAGAGCCAACGCTACTTACCCCACTATATCCTATAATTTGTCCAGCAACTACTTCTTCCACATCTTCTAACATACTTGCTGTGTTTGAAAGCTCTGTTTGTGATGAATCTACTCGGTTTAGTGAATCTATTAGTACAATTTTATTAATTATGTTATGCTTAATAAATTTGTTAATGCTTATAAATCTGATATGTTCAAGAATTTGTTGTATCTGTTGTTTATGTTAAACTTGTTGGTTTTTTGAATTTGTTTGGCTTATTAAGTTTCTTATATTTGTTAGGTTTATTGTTCTACTTGATAAAGAAGTCTTATGGGAATCTAGGGGATTATGTATTAGGCTAGGATTAGTTGTATTATATAAACTTCCAGATATAAATGGCTTATCTATATCATTATCCATATAAGCAATGATGACTTCATTTGGTTCTAATGCATTATTTATCCTCACTCAAAGGCAAACATTAACAATACCACACTAATATAAAGGAGTTATGAAAAAATATATAAGCTCGCGACTATATAGTATATTGCAAGGAAAACCTGCACACAATACAAAGAGGCACGATATTCTAACTCAAATACGCAAAAACTTATCTTACAATAAGGGGCAAAAATGAAAAAGTTAGCATGTTGTCTTTTGCTTTCTTTGCTTACAACCCTTACTTTTGGCAAGGAATATATGTGGCAATGGCATAGGATAGATTGCACATATAAGCACAATATAGAATCATTATTTGAACATTGTAGTCCTATGGA
>NZ_JRPL02000048.1 GCF_000765905.2 Helicobacter trogontum
TCTTGCCTTTTAAACCTAAGCAGATATTACAAAGAGCTAATATGCAAAATTACAATCATACAATATTGCAGCAAAAAGATGTCTTAAAAGCATTGGAGTGTAGTATTAGTTTGACCCCCTATTACAACCCTAACCCCTATTGTAGTGAGCATCTCCCACTAGCACATTGATTAATAAGTGTACTAGAAAATATTCCTCTATCGCCTCTTCTATGCTCTCCATCTCCGCTGCAATTACTTTGTGTAATCATTGTATTAAATGGGTTTTCATGAATGCCTGATATTTGATAGATTCCAAGTGAATATATCGTGCGTGTGCCATCAAGACTTAAACGTCGCATAACCTCATCTACAGAGCTTATAGGCTGCAATAAGGCTTCAAATTGCTCTCTTGTATGGTTTGGTGCGTTTGTTGGTATGATAACTAAACCATTTTCTGTGCGTAAAATAGGCTCTGCATGAGCAGTGCGTCTCGTCCCACTAGCATCACTCCTCACTACAACATACATAAAAAGGGCACCATGTTGGTAAGAAAAAAGGCTATGTATCATATTACGCATAGAATCTCTTTCATCTGTAAAATTCACAATATACCATTGATATTGTGGCAACATTGCAAGACTCATAGCATAAAGACTTCTACGATAGCGGCTAAGGCGATTTTCACCTTGCAAATAAGGCAGATCAAAAAACCGCATAGAATCTTGCAATCTCTGGGCTAACAACGGAAAGCGACTAGAAAAAGAATTAAAAGGATTTTGATGGAATGCTATATCAAAGAAATAACCTCTATTACTTGGCGGTGAGCCAAATGGATATTCCTGCATTTCTGCTATCATTTGATAACTCTGTAGTAAGCATACACCACAAATCCCTATAAGCCCCCTCTCCTCTACGTTTGACGTTGTAGCAATGGCATATAACCTATCAATCCATTCTCGTGTGAGTGAAAACTGAGGGGGTAAGGTACGTTTAGTGCGATTAGATTCTTTTCCAGGTGCTGGGCAATACTCTAAATTATCCCCCAAATTCCCAAATGAGATTCTGTTGTAATAATCCATATCTCTCACAAAGACGAAAGTGGATTTTGGACTATTTGTCGTACTATCATAGCTAGGTTTGATTGTATATGGCACACCCCAACGCGATCCATATTGCGTAATGGTTAAGAGATTGCCTAAATAATCTTTAAGCATACCTTCATTATCAGCAAGTAAAAATGGCTCCCAATACATAGAATCTCTATTGCGTGGGACTGTATCATCGCAATACTTCCAACTCACCCAATTCCAATCTTGAGATTTACTCTGATTACTTTGCATGCAATAAAGTGATCCGCTTGTATTATAATACTGAGCAATATGTCCATTTTCTGGATTATAATAGAGATAATTGAGTGCGCCAATGCCTGCATAGGAAGAATTATTTTGTAAGTAATACAGTGACCAAGAGCTTGAATCTACAAATGTCCAAGCAAGAATTGTTTTAATAGTAAGATTCATAGGTTGAGCAATTGTCTTAATCCATTCGCTCATAGAGTTGTGTAATCTATGGGTATAAAAGCCTGAAGTATTCTTTGCTATAGCAGCATACCATTTTGTATGCACGACTTGAAAACGAGAATCTGCTGTATAAAGCATATTATCTTTTATGGTCCATCGTTGATTTTTATCATTAATTGCACAAGGACGTAATTTGAGATAATCCCAACTGGCAGTCTCTTCATCATCATAGCCTGTTACATGGCTTGGCGCAGAAAGACAAAGCCATGTATTATTAATATAAAAACCAATGCGTTCAAACACATCATACCTTGCAGGTTTAGCATGAGAGCAGTATGCGATATACACATAGCCTTCATTTTGCGTAAATACTGGAGAGTAACAATATTCCCTGCCATCCACTATGACTTGTATTTTTGTGTCTTTTGGCTTATCAGTAGGCTTTATAGTACTTGCGTTAAGTAATCCCAATGATGATAAAAACATCACAATTAACAGTATTTTCAAATGCAATCCTTTCTATAAAATCCATTATATCCACATGTACACAGGATATAATGTTTGCAGTTTCTTCTTGACTAAAATCTCAAAGAAATAGATAATTTATCCATTTCTTTAAGCAATTCCTATGCAAATGACACGAGGTATCCTATTACCAGATTCCCCAATATATTGTTATGATAAGTGAAGCTATAATCAATATAATGCTATTTTAGAATCAATTACGTTTTTCTCCAAGTTATCAAACACACGTCTTTTATTTTGCTCTGACTATCAAAAATATCTTTTACTAACATATACAATAAAAAATCATCTCCATCTATTAAAATGGATATTATTATTATATTCTAAAATATATGGTTTATGTCAATATAATCATAATTGGTATGCAACTTGTATCTCAAACTAGAACAAAATGCAACAAAAACTTACTTTCATATAATTGAGAAGCACCAAGAAATGTGGCAACCAAATATTATTAAATTAATACAAGAATTGGGATAAATACTGCAAATAAATCCTTACATATAGCACCAATATTATTTGTTGGGTATATACAAATCCCCAACCAAAGTAATGCCATAACGATTTGTAAAGCTTACCTTTTGAATCTCTACCTTATTACTAGGCTTAAACACCTTATCCCAAGTCTCTTTTGCTTGTAATGTATTTGCAAAACCAAACATCATAGATATACTGCATATAGCACTTAATAACTTACTTCTCATCTTTGCTCCCATATTTTTTTGCAAGTATAAAAGATGAGAGTAGCTCTAAGTCAAGAGAAAATTATAGAAAAAGTGATAAAAAATAAGTCTTTAACATGACTATCAACATTTGTGTTATACAATAGCAAAAACTAAAAAGGGTAGTGTTTGACTTATGCAAAAAAGCTTGTTAGATTGTAGTATATATAACAAAACAGCATTTATAAATTCACCGTTTAATTATACTGGTTCAAAATTTAAGCTATTGCCATTTATTTTGCCACTATTTCCAAATAATATCAATACAGCTATTGACCTGTTTTGTGGTGGTGGAAGTGTCGGGGTTAATATCAATGCTAAAAAAATATTCTCAATGACAAACAAAGCGAACTTATTAATATCTTTAAACTTTTTCAAATGCAAGACTATGAAAATCTTTTAGATTCTATATTTTACATCATAGATAAATTTAATCTTTCAAAAAGTGATATTCTAGGCTATGAATATTATGATTGCGATAGTGCTAATGGGCTATCAAGTTATAATAAAACCGGATTTACTCAACTAAAAGAATCTTATAATAAAAATAAAAATCCGATAGAGCTTTTTGTATTGCTCATTTTTAGCTTTAACAATCAAATACGATTTAACTCTAAAGGTGCTTTCAATTTACCTTGTGGCAAAAGAGACTTCAATAAAAATATGCAAGAAAAGCTAAAAATTTTTGTAAATACACTGAAAAATAAAAATATAGAA
Organism: Helicobacter trogontum; assembly: GCF_000765905.2. Taxonomy (GTDB): domain Bacteria; phylum Campylobacterota; class Campylobacteria; order Campylobacterales; family Helicobacteraceae; genus Helicobacter_A; species Helicobacter_A trogontum. Next base: position 3,466 of record NZ_JRPL02000048.1, read on the forward strand.
TTTAGTTCCATTGATTTTGTTAATTTTGATATTTCAAAGCTTAAATGCGATGATTTTGTGTATATTGACCCACCTTATTTATTAAGTTGTGCAAGCTATAATGAAAATGGATTATGGAGTGAGGAAAAAGAAAAAGATTTGTATGATTTTATGCAAAGATTAGATTCTAATGGGATTAGATTTGCATTTTCTAATGTTCTTTTTCATAAAGGAATAGATCATGTATTGCTTCAAAAATGGTTAGATTCTAACACGCATTTAAAAGTGCATAATTTGGATTTTCACTATAAAAATTGTAACTATCAAACTAAAAGAATAGAATCTAAAGAAGTGTTAATTACAAATTATTAGGGATATTATGGAAGTAAAATATAGTTATTTTGGCAATACAAGCAATAGAGTAAAAAATTTGCTTTATAATTTTGAAACACAACTTATCTTATTTGATGAGCTTTTTAAAAATGCTTCTAAGAATGATATTTGGAGTAATGATTCAGAGCTACAGATTCGCTACTTAGAACTTCTAGAACAACATAATCTTTTAAAATCAAAAAATAAAATTACACATCTTGGTACAAAAGATGCGAGGGTTAAATCAGCTCCGCTTGAGAATTATGGGCTTATCAAAAGAAAAGAAAAGCTAATTACGAAACAAGGATATGAACTTTTAAGCTTAATAGAAAATCAAAGCTACAAGAAAATAAACGATTTTCTACAAATTGATTTAATCTCACTATTTTTTTTTAAATCTAGTTTCTTGTTTCAAAAAGATAACGTAAAAGACTTGTTTTCAAAATATATAAAAGTTTTTCGTTATTTTGAAGGCTCATTAACAAAAGATATTTTTTATTTATTGCCACTTATTGATAATTGTGAAAACACGGAATCTTTTTGCAAAAGTGTAAGAAATGGAAATATAATTAATGAAATTTTGAATAACAATCAGAATTTTAAAAATGATTTGAAATCTTTTCTAAAAGATTTACAAAAAGATTCTCTAGATACAAAATACTTCACAACAGCAAAAGGTGATAAAAGTGCAAAAGATATTATTGAAGCTCTTAAAGTCTTTTTAGATTTTAGACAAAGCAACAACAAGGCTATTTTAAATGGCTTTTTAAAATCAAAAGATACAAAATATAAACGCTTTAAAGAACTTTATTTAGGCTATATCTGTTATAAAACAAAAATAGATGACAAAATCGAGCAATTATCACACTTTTGCGAAGGTGATATTTTAAGTTTTGGCAAGAGATTTTTTAGATTTATTGCTACAAGCAAAATACAATCAAACTTAGATGATTATTTAGATTTGAATAAGAGACACTTAAAGCTTACGGGTATCTTTGATTTTAGTAAGGATTGTGTGAGTGTCAGCATTATTTTTAAAATTATTTTAAAGCATTCTAAAAGTGAAGTTATTTTGAGTACAATAGCGCAAAACGCTATTTCAAAAGATATGCTAAGTAATTATTTTAATGATAGTGAAATGAAATCTTTATTAGAAGAATTTGATATTAAAAATCCTAAAGATTTAAGTAACTATAAAGCAAATTTAGATAATCAAAAACTAGATGTTTTATTAAAAGAGAAATTTTCCAAAGATAAAATTTGTGAGATATTATCTCTTTTTAACGATAGAAATAATGATGAAAAAATCTTTAATCTAGTAACTACGGAAGTTACTATTCCTACTATTTTTGAATATATTATCGCAATCGCTTGGTGTTATATTGATAATTTTAATAAGAATAGAATCTTAGAAGCTGGATTAAGCCTAGATTCTGAAATGTTACCAAAAAGTCATGCAATAGGCGGTAATGCAGATTTTGTATATCGTTATAACAATCATTATTTAATAATAGAAGTAACTTTAACAGAAAAAACAAATCAAAGAAGAGCAGAAATGGAAAGTGTTTCAAGGCATTTAGGGAATTTATTACTAAGCTTGGAAACAAAAACACAAGATCAAAGCTATGGTATTTTTGTTGCTCCATATTTGGATAAAAATGTATTAAATGATTTCAGAAGTAGGCTTACATGTTATTATGAAAATGATACAAGCTTTATTTGTGGAATGAAAATTTTACCTTTAAGCGTAGATGATTTAAAAACAATTTTGAAAACAAATTATACGTATAATGAGTTGTTAAAGCATTTTTATGAACTTTTAAATAGTAAAAATACTTGGGGAAGTAAATGGTATAGCAATGAAATAGCTCCTTTTATAAAAGGTTTAATTAATGCTTAACCTCTCATCTCGTCGCTATACAGGTGCTAAAACAAAGCTTTTAGATTCTATAGATTACGCATTAAAGCAAAGCTTTGATTATACAAAGCATAATAATTTAAGCTTTTTTGATGTTTTTGGTGGCACTGGGGTTGTGAGTGAGTATTTTTTAAAAAAGCCACATTTCAATCAATTTATTATTAATGATTTTTTGCATTCTAACTATGTAATTTATCAGGGATTTTTTAAGCAAGAAGCTTTTAGTAAAGACACGTTAGAAAAGCTAGTCAATGCTTTTAATACAATAGATACTAAAGCACAAAATTATTATTCATCAAATTTTGGAGATAAATTTTTTAGCCTAAAAGATTCGATGAAAATAGGTGTAATACGAGAAGAGATAGAAAACCTAAAAGAATCTGACCAAATAAACACAAAGGAATATTACATTTTGCTCTCTAGCCTTTTATATAGCCTTGATAGAGTAGCAAATACGGTGGGACATTATGATGCCTATCGTAAAAATATAACCTTGCAAGATAGATTTAAGTTCTTGCTTATAGAGCCAATTAGAACAGAATCTAAAATAGAGATTTTTAGAAAAGATTCAAATAAACTTGTTAAAGATTTTATTAAACAGCAAAGGAAAATAGATATAGCCTTTATCGATCCACC
>NZ_JRPL02000049.1 GCF_000765905.2 Helicobacter trogontum
ATTAGAGATTATGATGCTGTTAGAGATGGGTATCAAAATATATGTAATTTTGAGTTTAAACGCACAAAAGATAGTTTAATTATAAATTTTAATGCTTGTGTTGAAGAAGAGCATTCCCTTACCTTTATACAAAAAGCTGGTTATATTGAGATTTTAGATATAGTGGAAGCTTTGTAAATAAGGAGGGGGGGGTTATAAAAATACTTTTGGGAGCGATGAATGAAAAAGTTAATTTTATTGTTGGGTTGTTTGGTTTTTGCGTATGCACAATTAGTTATAGAGAGAGAAAATGATTCCAAATATCAGCAAGAGGTTTGCGGTGATGATTATGAGTGCTCCGCTTATGAAGACTTTATCCCCAATGCGGATATTTTAGAGGCTTTTAAACAAGACTTGCAAAAAGAAATTAAATTTCCAAAATATGATGTAAGAGCACTAATTTATAGGCAAATCATTACCATGAATTTACCCAATGATAATGAGAGTCTAAAGAAAACTATTGTTATTACAGCAGAGAGTGGTGATTTAGATGTAAAAATAGAACTCACAAGGAGTAAAAATAAGCTTGTAGCTATATATATTGTTGAAGCAGAAGAAAGTATAAAAACTTATATAAAGACTCCTAATGGAGTTAAAATCCTTAATAAAACTTCAATGTTGTGAACCAATCAGATGATATAGCTGACCCTTTAGAGATTCTACAAGAGGGTTATAAAAATACTTTTGGCGAGAATTAATTTATTAAATAAGGAGAAGAAATGAAAAAGTCAGCATGTTGTCTTTTGCTTTCTTTGCTTATAAACCTTACTTTTGGCAAGGAATATATGTGGCAATGGCATAGGATAGATTGCACATATAAGCACAATATAGAATCATTATTTGAACATTGTAGTCCTATGGAGCAAGAATTTATAGAAGAGGCAAGAAAAGAATGTGGTGAAGATAATTGGATAAAATTACAAAAATGGATTGCTTGTGGTGCTCCACAAAGAGTGATTATAAAGGCTAAAGATATACAAGAAGCATATAAGGCTTATACGCAATATGTGGGTGAAGAATGGCTGTTTAAGAAACTTCCGCTACAAAATTTCAAAAAAGACATGGACGATAACTCTTGCATCAACTATATATGGAGGAATAATACATATTTGGAAATATACTATGGTTTTGATATGAAAACTCAATGTGATTATGTGCATTTTTTCGATATGGGTGATGGCAACATTGCTATCGTAAAAGGTAGTGATACTACTTGTGAAAGAAATTTGTCATAACTCAAATTTAAAAGGAATATACGATGAAAACAATGACTTTGCTCTGTATTTACCTATGCGGATTATATGCAAATAATTTGGATATGGTAGATTCTAAAGGTAGGAGTTTTTGGGATAAAAGATTTGTTGTGTATGATACAAATCCATCATTGATAATAAAAACCTGCAAGAATAAAGAATGGTTTGAGGAGCAGGGATTGCAGTTTGATAGAGAAAGTGAAGTATAATAGCTTATACCCCTATGGAACGCATAGTTTTGGAAATACAAGATTCTAAAGATAATATAATACTTCAGGGAAATAAATTTATTTTTCTGTTTGCTGATTCTATAAAATATAATCCTCAAGATAAATATAGTTTGGAGTTTTTAGACGATAATTTAATTCAATGGTGTATGTTTAGGGAGTGCGAAAAATATGTGCTATGTCCAAAATAATAATAAACAAAGTGGCATAAGAGAATACAATAATGCTTGGTATTCTTTCTCAAGAAGCAAAGAGGGAGAGAAGCAATGGGGGAAGTATAATATCCCTATCTATACAGATAAAGACTGCACTAACACTACAGAATCTAGCACAAAAAGACAAGGTTTCTATATTCATGGAGGAGAAAGCTATGGAGATAATGGAGGGATAGACTTAAGCAAAGAAGATGGAAGATTCTTTAGAGTCTTAGAATCTTTGAAGCAAGAATATAAAAATGCTTTAGAATATATAAAAGATGATAAGGGTAGAATTATTATAAAGTTAGAGGTGGGGTATGGCACAGGGGAAATGGTGTTAGAAGTGGTAAGAAAGTGGGAATATAGAGGAAATGGTAATCCTAATAATTGGGCTACTATTAGTGAGTTTAGCTTAAAATTGGATGGTGAGATAGTAAAAGATTCTGATAACAAAGAAATAAAGGGCTATATTGTGGAACCAGCAGGGACAAACCCTAATCCTAATCGTGCTGGGCATAACCTACCCCTAGAGCAACAACAAAAAACATCAGGTAGTGATACAAGAATACCAGCAGGGGAATATGAGGTGTTTTGGAGACCATCAAGTAAAAAGGTTACAAAGAATGGTATTTTTTGGGAGAATTGCCTATAAAATTCAAAAATGGTTTTGTTCCAGAATTAAGAGCAATCAATGGAACTAATATGGGTAATATGGGAGGTAGAAGGGACATATTGATTCATATAGGCAATACAGGTTATAATTCTTTAGGGTGTCTTATGCCAAATAAAACCTACGCAAATAATACTGCTAATAATTCAACAGAAATGACTGAAAAGCTGATTGGAGCAATAATTAGGCATGATCCACAAAGTTATATCAATGCAACACAAACAAAAACTTATATCAGAACAAATGAAAATGTCGTAAAAAATTTTAAAATATTAATCCGTGAAGAAAATATAGAAATTAATCCAAAGGAGCCATAATGAACTACCCTAAGATATTAGCTGTAATACTTTTGAGTATTACATGTTGCAGTGGTTTTGTTTTATCTCAAGTTAAAGAATATGATAATAGCAACGGAGTACCTCGCGCTATCAAAGAATTTGCACCTAATGCCAGTGAGGTGTGCCAGATAGATTCTGATACTACGTTTGAGGTGCAAGGTTTTTTGTATATCACAAAAAAGCTATGCGGCATAGAATCTAATATAGCGATCAATTGTCCAAATGTACAATATTCTGTCCGGTTAGGTATTACCGATGAATCAGAAGATAATCCTTTTTCTTTGTATATGTTTGACATTTATCAAGAGGGAAAATCTGATATACGGCAGCAATGCTCGGTAAGAGTTCGCGCATCGTTTTTTCAAACTCCCAATGAACTTAACTTTGATGGTTTGGGTATATTTTTGAGAACCAATCAATATCCCAAACTCAAACATATACACCAGTACATAGAAAAAGAATTAGAAAATAAAACTTATATCCTTATCCCTGTCCACCTTAAAATTAATAATGTTGTATTGGGTGATCTTAGTTCAGTGCCCTATCATTTTGGATTATTTGATATTAAAGAGATTCTGCCTTTATCAGAACTAGAAAAACAAAAGATTTTAGAGCAAAAGTGCAAAATCTATCGCACTAATGCAACTGATGTCAATAAGATTCATTATTGTAAAGGTGATATGAGCGATGATAGGATTTATCCTTTTTCAAAAGATTTATCTGTCAATATGAGAGAAGAGCCAAATACGTAATCAAAAGTAATAGCTAGACTTGCATCAGTAGCACCAAAGGGCGAGGAATATACAGTGTTTATGGGAGAAGAGGACTCTTTGAGTCGTGGTGATTTCCCTGTTTTTGGGTTTTTGTTTCCTGTATCTAAACATGAATTAGATCTAGATCTGGAGCTAGATGATGTAAATAATCTTTCGTGGCTTGCTAATCGTGCAAAATTCCTCAAAGACAATCCAGATGTTAAAATTGTCAAGGCTCAAACAATAACTATTTTGAAAAATTATGGGTTTGCTGATAACGAACAAATAGAGCTTTATACCAACAGCTTACCCGTAAATAACTGGTATAGGGTATATTTTATAGACAAAAGGGGCAATAAAATAGAAGGCTATATTCACAAATCCCAACTTTCTTGGGGATTTTAAGTGGGTTATCTTATAATTTCCATAAGAATGATAAAGAAGCCTTTAAAAACTATACACCCGGTGTAAGCAATCTAGCGAAAGACACAATCAAAAAATTTATTGTTAAAATCACAGAGCACGATAAGATCGAATCTTATCCGCCACTTAAGGAGAAATAATGCGTTTAATAATATTTGTATTTTGTATTGCTTATAGTATTGTTTATGCTAGCGGTAGTGTGCATTTTGCACATTTCCAAGATATGTTATCAAGCCAAACTTCATATAATAGCACACTTCAAAAAGATAAAGAAACGACCGATAAAATATACTACAAAGGGACAATAACATTAAGCGGAGTGTTAGAATGGCAAATGTATCGAGAGGAAGTAGATTTTTATTGGCGTTTAGTGTTTTTTCCTGATGTGCCAAGTGCCTTACCTAGACTCTTTGAATATGATACGCAAGCGATTTTTCTAAATGATGCACTCAAAAGAAATATTGAGTTTCAAAAAAATAGTTTTTTACAAATTTATAATGTTTTGCCAAACCAATTAAATCAAGCAGATGAGTATATTTTAGGTGGGATAGCAATACGCGCGACACTGACTTTGGAAAATTATTACATTGAAAAACATTTAGATAGTGAGGCTGATACAAGGTATTATGCAATTGCCAAAATAGATTCTACGCAAACATCAAATAATGTAAGAAAGTGGTATATTAACAAAAGCACCATTCCTAGCGAATATTTGCTCTTTCCTATTACCAAAGACTCTTATATTGATTTACGAGAATCTCCAAATGGTAAAATTCTAACACAGATTCAAAAAATGGATATGTTAGAATCTTGTCAGCTCCAAGACAATAAGGGCTTCATTTTAAATTTAGGGCAAGATTCTACCAATCCCAAATGGCTAAAAGTCGCCTATATCCCAAAAGAGGCAAACGATACAAGCAAGGCAATCTATGGTGTAATACACGAAAGCCAAGTAAGTTTTGAGTGTGAGGAGTAAATGAGCTATCCCTTATTGTCAAATGACATTAATACAACAGAATCCACTACAAAAAGACAAGGTTTCTATATACATGGAGGAGAAAGCTATGGAGATAATGGAGAGATAGACTTAAGCAAAGAAGATACTAGATTTTTTCAAGTTTTAGAATCTTTAAAGCAAGAATATAAAGATATTTTAGAATATATAAAAGATAATAAAGGTAGAATTATTATAAAGCTAGAGGTGGGGTATGGGGAGGAATTGTCTTGGATAAAAATTGCTAGAGCTGAATTAAGAGTCTTAGAAATAGAGGGAGCGAAGCATAATCCAAGAATAATCGAATACCACTCTACAACAGGTAAGTTCAAAGATGATGAAACAGCTTGGTGTTCTAGCTTTGTAAATTGGGTTATAACACAAGCAGGAATAAAAGGCACTAATAGCACTAGAGCTGCTTCTTGGGAAAATTGGGGACAAAGGCCAGATAAACCAGCTTATGGGTGTATAGGGGTAATAGTGTGGGGCGATGGAACAGGGCATGTTACTTTTATAGTTGGAAAAGTGGAAAATGGAAATTTGGCTGGATTAAGCGAATATTCAATAAAAAATTTTAAAGCTTTTGTGTATCCATTAGGATATACCCCAAATTATGAATTGCCTTTAATGGATAATAAATCTATAGGTAAGAGAGATAGCACAAGATGAATTATTTTAAAGGATTTAGAATGAATAAAATCGTAATGTTGATATTGATGATATGCAGCATATCTTTTGCGGATAGTTACAAAAATAATGTTGGTGATAGATATATAACAACACAGTTGGATAAAGATGCAGGTGTGCTTTGGCTGATGTTTAGTATTACCAAAGCCAATAAAGAATCCAATACAGGACACGAGTATTTAATGGGTGGTTATGCGTCTCACAAAAAAGAATCTAGCACAAATAAAACAAGTTTGAAGTTTAATGCAACTGCTTATTTTGATGAAAATGAGCAATGTCGCATTAAACTTGATGTAGAATCAAAAGCATACAAATGGATAAAAATTCTAATCAATAATGATAAATGCGATAAACTTGGTATTCCAAATGGGACGATTTTTTATAAGCAGTGATTTTGATTTTAAATCTTGGTAAAAAGATACTGGAATAAACAATAGGAGCAAAAATGAAAAAACTAGCAATGATACTAGCCATAGCTATATGTCAAGCTTTGTATGCGGAGTATCTTTATGATGAGGATATTACCACTGATACAGGAGAATCCATCAAGGCACATCAGTATTCTAAGCGATTTGATGGGCAATGTGTGGAAATGAGAGAGGGGATAGTAGAATCT
>NZ_JRPL02000004.1 GCF_000765905.2 Helicobacter trogontum
ACAAATATATTGCTAGTTTTGTTGTTAAGGCAATATGTAGATGGGTGTTTTTATGGAAATGATTTCATATAACTCTTTCATATTTGCGTTATCGAGTGCAAATATCCCATATGTTGCTACCACTTGCACTCAAATTATCAAATATCTGTTGTAATGAGGTCAATAAGATATCAATACCAACAATACCGATTAATTGTCCATTTTTATGTATTGGCATAGCATAAGTAAGACTTGGTTCTCCTGTCACAGAATCTTTATACACTTCTGTTTGAAACAAACCATTGTTTTCTAGTGCACCAATATACCAGCTACGTTGTGTAACATTATAGCTATGTCCTTGACCGCCCCTTACACCAAAAAGAACTGATGTATTTGTAATATTATTTTCTATGATCTCACCTGTTGGCAAACCAATATAACTCGCAAGTAATCCAGCAGTAATCCTGTGCCCTCTTAACAATGGTCCAACATTAGCAATGATTTTTTCTTTAGAATCTAATTCCTCAAAAGGCATAGCCTCTATCATAGACACTAGTCCTTGAAGTGCCATGGTAGATCGAACATTAACATCTTGCAGCATTAAATCCACAGCATGTAATTGTTCGGCTTGTGCGTGTAAGGCATTCTTCATTGACACTTTTTCACTCATTAACATATTGCCCACACTTAACCCTAAAATTGCCACAGCGATAATCAAGCTAGCAATCAATGCTACCCTAGTCTTAACAGCTATATTCACAATCCTCTCCTTTAAGAACAAAATATATTTTTACATACTATAAACTCACTTTTTACAATAAATGCTTTTTGATTAGATGATGCATAATATTGTAAATAAATGGATAGTTTTTTATAGTTTGTATAATGAGGTGAGCTTGGATTATATAAAATAAATTTAATTTTTTTCAAAAAAATATTTATAAAACTCAAAAATTTAATGAATATGTTTCTATATTATACAATTTAATATAATTAAGTGCTTTTGTGTAACATATTATTGCGTATGAGCTTTTTGGTATATTGTTTTATTGGATGACTTTTGATGATTTATATTTATCAATTCCCAAGACATTATTTCACTTTATACAAAACCACAATGCTTACATATACATATAAGTTGCATTTCTAAAAAAATATTACAACTTTTTACCTATCTATCAAACATTATCTTAACATTGCTTTTTTATAGCACTTTCTTTATAGGGTTAAGAGAATAAAAATACTAAAATTGCGTGTAAGGTTCAGAATCTATACACAACACTTTTCAATCAATTATTTTTCAGGGTTTACTCTACCAAAAAGTCCTTCTATACAAATTACCAATACAACCTAATTGTCTTATTAATATTCTAAAAAAGTCTTCAGGCACAAAACATTTATTGCCATTAATGTGAATTAGAATATGATATTATCTGCTTCTTTTAGACGCTCTTGCTGTTCTATTTGTTCATAGTTAATACGTGAAGTATCTGTATAATAAATAGTCTCATCCCCAATTCTTTGTTGATAAACCCCATTTGGCGTTCTAAAGCTTCTTTGCATACCCGGATTAATCTCTAGAGCCCTCTGCATGAAGTCAGCAAATACAGGTGCAGAAATATTTCCACCATATGCACCACCGCCAATAGACATGTTATCATCTCTACCATACCATACTATTGCCTGTAAATCTGGCGTATAGCCGCAAAACCACACATCTCTTGATTGATTTGATGTTCCTGTTTTTCCTGCAACTTGTAAGCCATTGACCTTTGCACGATAACCTGTACCTTTTTGAACAGTGTTACGCAAAATTGATGTAATCAAAAATGCTTGTTGTGGTGTCGTCACGTTATGTTGCGTAGTTTGGAATAAAAATTCTTTTCCTTGAGGATCTATAATCTTTGCAACTACATAGGGTTTTACAATTGTACCTGCATTAGAAAAAAGACTATATTGCATGGCAGCTTTCATGGGTGACATAGATAGGCTACCAAGCACAACCGTTAAATCCCGCGGAAAATTCTCAAAACCAAAGGATTCTAATCCTGCATATAGGGCACCTTCAGTAATCTTTAAAGCAGTGTCAATAGCAGGAATGTTTAATGACTTTTCAAGTGCAGTCTGCATAGTAACAGGTCCCAAAAATTTACGCGTGTCATTATTTGGCTGCCATAGATTAGATCCACCACCAAATCTCTTTGGAGAATCTATTACAATTTCAGCTGGAGAGTAGCCCTTATCAAACGCAAGTTGATATACAAAGGGTTTCATGGTACTACCAAATTGCCTATTTGCTTGTGTGGCACGATTAAATGAACTCTTATTATGATCTATACCACCAACCATTGCTAAGACCTCACCAGTATGAGGATTTGTGACAACAATTGCTCCATTCAGTGTTGTCGCGCTTCGTGCTCTCAGTTCATCTACCTCAGAGTCCGTGAGCTTTGGCTTTTTCTGCCAACTTCTTACATTCTGTGCTCTCTCTACAATTCTATATTGAATATTCTCATATCCCTTTAACAAAGCAGCTCTTGCAGCTTCTTGGTAATCAAGATCTATAGTGAGATAAATCTTATATCCACCCGATTTTAAATTCCTAATATTTGATAATTCACGTAATGCCTCATCGACAACATATGGAGCTTTATTTTGTGTTAATGTCTGATTATATACCTTTGGGATTTCTTTTACTGCTTGATGGAACTCACTTTGTGAAATCCAACCAAGATCATACATGCGTTTTAATATAGCATTTGCACGATTGAGTGAGTTTTTTAAATGCCTAGTTGGATCGTATTTTACAGGAGATTTTGGCAATCCAACAAGCATTGCGATTTCTTTGAGTGTTAATTCGTCGAGATTTTTCTTAAAGTAACCAAGTGCCGCAGTCTTTATACCATAATATCCGTGCCCAAGAAAAATATAATTGAGATAACGTTCTAATATCTGTTCTTTAGTTAATACCTGCTCGGCACGAATAGAAAGTAAAAACTCTTTTAGTTTTCTGTCTAACGTTCTATCATTTGTCAAAAGCATATTTTTTACAAGTTGTTGCGTTAATGTGCTACCACCTTCCATATAACGCATATTAACCACGTTCTTAAAAATAGCACGCATAATGGCATCAAAATTCACACCATCATGTTCAAAAAACATTGTATCTTCAACTGCTAATAATGCTTCTATAACCCGACCAGGTATTTCATCATATTTTACATAGAATCTATATTCTTCATCAAAAAGATTTGCAACCAAACGACCTTTTGCATCAAAAACCTGTGTGACTTCATTTGGGTGATAATCAACCATAGCATGCACCTGTGGCGATAACTCTTTGTAAAGTTGATATCCATAGTAGCCAACTACGCATACTATAACCGCAGACAATGCGAGAAAGACATAAAAAAGTACACCAAAAACCCTAAAAACACCTTTAGCCTTTTTTGGTGTTTCATAAATGTCATCAAGCCGTGCTGCTGCCATTATCTCTAATCCCAACCATTTTTAGATTTTATAATGTCGTTCTGTGATCGCAAATAAGATAGCATATTTAAAATATATCAAAATGCTACATGTCATCGCGTAAAAGCCTTCAAGCTGTAGCCTATTCACGTTCCAAAGTATCTATGATGTTAAGTAACTTACAATTCTAATCTTTATTGGAGGTCATGATTGAGTAGCAACATTGTCACACTAAGATCTTAATAAAAGCACTTGCTTAACTATCCAGCTAAAGACACGACAAGCACTTCTAAAAGAACATGCCATCACACATCTTCACACTAGTTAAGTAACACACCCACTCAACTACTTAAATCTCTAAGAGTTAAAGACTTTGCATACAACCAAAGACATTCAGAGACGATGCTGCTCTACACCTACCCCACTATCTAAAAATTATCCCAAATGTAAAAACTTAATAATATAGAAAAATTACTTACTTTTCTTCTTTAAAGTTCTTAAAGTTGAAGCTGCTACTTTGATTCGAATAGAAGTGCCATCCTCAAGCTTTAAACGCATACTTCTAAGGTTTGGTAGGCTTCGTTTTTTTGTCTTATTATTTGCATGACTTACATTGCATCCCACCATAACACCTTTTCCAGTAATATCACATCTTCGCGCCATAAAATATCCTTAACTATCAAAATAAAGCTTTTATTCTATCGTATATAGTCTTATATATCGCTTAAACTACGCGGTCTTTTTATTCTTTTTTAACTCTTTCTCAAATTTCTTTCTCTTTAGTAATGACAATTTATCCACAAACAAAATTCCATTTAAATGATCCATTTCATGTTGCACAGCCACTGCCATAAAGCCACTAAAATTTTTTTCATGTATAACACCAAATCTATCTTGATACTTCACCTTTATTTGATCAAAACGGCTAACTTCTTCATAGAATCCAGGCACAGACAAACAACCCTCATTCCACAGAATCTCACCTTCTGTATGTAGAATAATAGGATTAATCATCTCAAGTAGATCTTCTTTATATTGTGTATTATCCTCTTCTCTTGGTATATTGACAATTAGAATTTTTAAAGGTTTTGCCACTTGGATTGCAGCTAATCCTACACCATTATGTGCTATCATAGTTTCATACATGGAATCTAAAAATTCATGCAATGAATCATCAAAAACTTGAACTTCCTGCGAAATTGTACGTAATATTTTATTTGGATAATGAATAATTTCTAGTACCATAAGAACACTCCAAATGCAAACTAAAACACAATTCTATCCAAAAATAACTTACATGTAAATGCAAAACAGATTCAATATATAACTTTGAACGGCTATAATATCGCTTTATTTTTATGATTGGAGTGATTATGATTGATACACATATCCATCTTGATTCTAAAGATTTTAGCAATGATCTTGCTTTAGTGTTAGATAGAGCAAAAAAAAATAATGTAGAATCTTTTATAATACCTGCCGCCTCTACGCATACACTAAATGATGCACAACAAATTGCAAATACTTATGATAATGTATATTATGCGGTGGGAATCCACCCTTGTCATGCTGATGAGATGTATTTAGATCTTGCAAATAAAACCCCAAATACGCATGTCTTAGAAACTCTGCAAGAATATATAAAATCATCAAAATGCAAAGCTATTGGAGAGTGTGGACTTGACTTTTATCATATTGAAAAAGATGATACGCAAGCAATAGATATGCAAATAGAAGTCTTTAATATGCAAATAGAATGGGCAATAAAATATGATTTACCTTTAATCTTACATGTAAGAGATTCTAAAGATGATTATAAAGCAAGCATGGAAGTAGCAAAGATTCTCTCTCATTATATAAAAACAGGCAATAAGATTCGCGGGGTTTTTCATTGTTATAATGCATGTGAAGTGTTGCTTGATTTTTCAGAATATTTTTATTATGGTATCGGAGGTATTATTACTTTTAAAAATGCTCATGATTTACTCTCTGTAACACCAAAAATTCCGCTATCAAAAATTGTACTAGAGACAGATGCCCCATATCTTGCCCCTACACCACATAGAGGAAAAAGAAATGAATCAAGCTTTCTTATACATGTCGCAAACAAGCTTAGCGAGATTCTAAACCTCACGACTAATGAGATTATAAACCTTACTACAAATAATGCAAAAAATTTGTTTAGAATCTAAGATATTGGTTTTTAGCAAGAAACAAAAAAGGTTGTGCACATTAGGGACTACAATAACTAAAGATTTAAATCAATAAAATAGTAAAATTAGAGAAAATTTTGAGTGAAGTTGTATCTAAATGGTATTGGTCTTATATAAGGCTTGAGAAATAGCAAGTAAGTCATATATTAGCACTAGTATATAATAAATACCATTCTTCTTTATATGCTTAAGAAAAAAGTAGAAAATTGTAAATACAATGAAGTAATAACTATAGGATTTGAAGATAGAGGTGAATAAAATTTCACTTTATATAATAAATTTTATGCTTTATAGCACGCACCACATTAAGCTATATTTGTAATGTTTTTCGCTTATAATATAACTTAAAGATTCTTGAATATTTCTTACAAATTATATACAAAAATCTTTTTAGGTATTTTTGCATGTGCTATTAAGGCAGTTTTGTGAGTGTTAAGTGTATATAAAATGCAGACTATATCCAAAAAAAGAATCCAATGATTAAGGGTTAAAAAACATGAAAGGTTTAAGTTCCTCTGCATTTTATATAATTATAACTTTATAAAATTGCATATATATATCATAAAGAAAGATTTTCTGCAATTAACTCCAAAGGATGCCTAAAGGCTACATTGACTTTATTTCGTGCCATAGAGTCATCTATTTGCATACGACATGCACTACATTCCGCACTTACAATATCTGCTCCACTTTGTTGGATATTTACCGCCTTTTTATCACCAACAGACTTTGCAAGATCATATTTCTCACTTTGGATTGTAACTCCGCCAAAACCACAACATACATTGTAGTCTTTCATTTCCTTTAATTTAAAGTTTTGTAAAAGTTGTCTAGGCTCTTTATAAATCTGTAGCACCTTTCTAGCATGACATGGATCATGATAAGTTATGCTCCTATCCTCTTTTTTAGAATCTTGCAATAGCTCATTTAAATGTGTGTGATCATGCAACCATTTACTTGCCATATGTGTTTTTTTCTCTAGAATCTTTAACTTTGCGATATATTCACTATTGTCATTACCATACACTTCACTTTCGATCTCTAGTGCATTATGCCAATCATGTAAAAGCATAGCAGCACAAGTAGCCTCTGGTATAAGCAATGCTTCTAAATCTTCAAGTAATGGTAAAAGATAGTTGAGATTTTTTTTGATAAGTTTGGTAGTATTGCGAATATCGCCGCTAAAGAATGCGGGTGCACCACAGCATTCTTGCTTTTTTGGCACAAGCACATCAATACCCAGTTTATCTAAAATCTTTAATAAACTCACGCCAACATTTTTATAGTTATAATTGCTTAAACAACCTATATAAATACCCACTTTGCGTTTTCTATCATTTTGTTTTTGTCTTGATTCTATGAGCCCATTATGACTTTGCAAAAAGCTTTTTGCATTCAATGGCATGATAGCCCTATCACCTATCTTTGGGATTTTAAAACGCATTTTTTTAAATCCATCTTGTGTTTTAAATAAACATGGATTAAAGTAATAGCCCATTGAAAAGACTATATTTAGAACACTTCTTTTACCAAGTAGATAGAACATGATTTTTTTATAAAGTGGGATTCCATATTGTTTAGCAATATCTACACGGGTTCTCTGTATTACCACATCAACAGGTAAATGCATAGGACATTGCTCTACACATGTTGTGCAAAGAAAACATGATTCTATGGAATCTTTTAATTGTTTATCAAGCAATAGTCGCCCTTTTGCATACGCATTTGCTAAGTCGAGATAACCCCGTGGCGATGTAATCTCATCTCTATTTACTCCATAAATTGTGCATGTTGGCACACATTTTGCACACTTGACGCAACTCATTGCACTTTTTTCTAAAATGCTTGGGTGTTTTGTTTGAGTATTTGTATTTATTTGATTGAACTTCCTTATTTCATTTTGGCTTGACACATACTTCCCTTTGTATTTAAATGTGTGGATTCTAAAATATTTTAGTTAATATGCTATTGAGTGAGAAAATATTCATTGGGATTTTATAACCATAAAAACATATATAATGTAATTTATTGTTCTAAAAACTTTTTGACATGCTCTACTATAATTTTTTCGAGTTAGAATTTAATCATATTGGAAAGAGTATTCTACACAACATAATTTCTCTATCATATTAGATAAATTGATAAAAACTAAGCAAAATTACTAATAACATATCGCTACCAATAACATATCTAGGTGGTTTCTAAAAAGCATGAAAGATTCTTACTTTGCATTTTACTATGATGTATAAAATAAAAGATAACATATTAAGCATAGTGTGTGTTTATTATTTTGTCCAAGCAAGTCTATATCAATGGGCTTTATATTACTACATCCTTAGTCACACTAGGATATATATTTAACCAAAAATCAAAATTGTTTTTATAAAACTTATTACTTATATTTACATATATTATAGGAGTATTGCAATAGATCTAAATATTCTTTTGTGTTTATTGTCTGTGTCTCTTTTATAAAACATGAATTATTGAATGCAAATATACGAAAAAGTTTGCACTATTTAGATTCTAAAAACAGCAAAGATGTATAATAATGCTCGATTTAATTTGAGTGAGAGGAAGTTTATGTGTTTTCAGCATCAGCATGGGATTTATAGAATTTTATTCATACTTACAGGCTTTGCATGTATGCTAAATACTATTGGATATGCAAGTGAGATTTCTGCCTATAATAAACACCACATTGCATTATCAAGCGATAATGATGTTTATTTTGAGCCCACAAACTATGATAGATATTATACAGCAGGGCATAATCTTAGTTATACATCAAAAGAGTGGCAAAATAGCCCACTTCAATCTTTGGCTTTATTCTCTAGACTTTTTAAAAAAGATCTAGCAAGTTCTTTTAGTATTGGGTTGGGGCAAGAGATTTATACACCCGCGGCACGTTTTGCAGTACATCCACCTGCAGATGATGCACCTTATGCTGGTTATCTTTACTTAAATACTATGATACAAAATCGCACAAGTAATTTTTTAGAACAACTTGAATTAAATATTGGTATGGTAGGTAAAGCTGCACTAGGTAAAGAAGCACAAGATCTAATACATGCACTAGTGCATTATTATCCATTGGCTGGTTGGGATCATCAAATCAAAAATGAATTTATACTGAATGCATATTATAAAGCAATGTATCGTGTTGATATTGTCCCAAATATTTTTGATATACTGCCTTATGGTGTAATAGCGCTTGGTAATGCAAATACACACTTAGAACTTGGTGCAAAAATGCGTATTGGCTATGGATTGCATGGTGATTTTGGAATCCAAAAAGCAACTTCAAACCATATAGGTACAACAAGTCTAAATGATAATCTTAGATTCTATGTCATGCTGGGTATTGCCGAGCGTTTTATAGGAAGAAATATTTTTATACAAGGAAATTCTTTTGGCGGATTCCAAACAGAACTTGATATGGCAAGATTAATGTATGAAGCAGAGATTGGTGCGTTGATAGCTTGGAAGGGTATATCTCTAGCCTATGTGTATTCATACAAGCAAAAAGAATTTAGCACACAATTACTTGATTCTAACTATGCAACATTGCGTTTAGAGATAAGCTTTTAATTGATTTATAATGAATCCCTGCATGACACAATGTAAGATAAATATGCAAATTTAACAAACTTCAGTGCGATGAGGGCTATTAAATCCTACTTTATCGCTTCATGAGAGTGTATATTGTAATAATTTACAATATGCTTAGATAAATAGAATCTAAAAGCCTCATAACATTTACGCATGTAAGATATTCTTATTTCTTGCGAGATTATTTCTTATCTAAAGATTTTTAATACTACCGATCGTGTGTATACATAACCTTAAATCAGAAATAGTCAATAAAGAATCTTCCATAATGATTATTGTAGGCATATTGATAAGACAATTTATATACAATATCGCTTTAGTGTTTATATTATATAATCGCCTTGATCTTATTTGAATTTAAGTCTACAAAAACTTTTTGTAATACCAAATTAATGCAAATTATAGAATCTCATTTATTGTAAGACATATTATAATGCAATAAAGCTCTTATAAGGCAGAGGCACGGCACAAGACGTTGTTTAAATGCGATATAGATTCTAATATATCCTCATATTTCCATCAAAGCTTTGTGGCACTGCATCACCTTGGGGATTTGTATTTGTCTCCTTGGCATTTTTTGGCATATTATCTTCCACATTAATTCCATCTGGTGTGGCTGGTGGTGGTGCATTTGGTGGGACTGGTTTTTTATTAGGGAAGTATTTTATAAGCTTAGTAAGCTCTGCGGCTTTGTCTGGTTGCATTTGTGCAAGAATATTCCCCATTTGATTTGGTTTCAAGCTTAATAAAATCATAACCGCATCATCTTCTGGCATAGCCGCTAAAATTGGTGCAGCTTTATTATCTTTCATCTTTGCGTAGCTTTCAGCTAATTTTGTATCCTTCGCACCTGTAATTTGCTTTAAAATTTCTTCATTTTGTGCTAATAATCTTTTTGCCTCATTAAGTCGTGCTTCACTTTCTGCTGCTTTTTTTGCTTCTTCGTCTCGCATATCAGCATACATTTTTTTTAATGCACTTTCCTTTAATTTCACCTGCTCTTCTTTTTCTTTCAAAAGCTTTGTATTTTCTGTGGTTAGAATCTGTAGGGTGCTTTGTTGTTGTTGTAATTGCAAAAGACTTGTTGCAAGCTCCTGTTTTCTTGCCTCAAAAATTGCATCACATTGTTTTGCAAGTTGTTGTGCCGCCTCGGGATCAAAACTCGCACTAGCCGCTAGAGACTGCGTTTTTGCCACATTTTTTTCTTCCTTGCTATCTGCAAACACATTTATACATAGACAGCTAACAATAACGCTTCCTAAAAAGACCCTTTTCATTACCATATCCTCACACAATAATTTGTTTATGCCGATTTACAAAATACCACAATATTTAGATTCCATAAAACATTTTCAACTCTATAATCATCAATGTAAATAACATGAAATTTAGATCGTACTATACCACTCTGCACTAACTTTTAGCAAAAATCTCATATTGTTTAGGACAAAATGTCAAGCAAAGAGATACGAAAAAATCAGTAAATCTAGCAGTAATCACTATTTTTATTTCACCTAATTCCAAAATAGCATATACATAAACCTAAATCTCAAATACCAAGGTTTCATACCCCAAGTGCTTCTCGCAAGGCATCTTCTATTTCCGTAGGGTTTGATTTTGTGATAAAGGCATTTGCTTTTAAACTTTGTGCTTTCTCAATATTAGAATCATTACTCATTGATGAATTAACAATGACAGGCATAGTCTTTGTATCTTCATGCTCTCGTATATGTTTTAATACCTCAAAGCCTGAAATTAATGGCATTTCAAGATCAGTCACAACCGCACCAACAGTCTTTGCAATACCAGGCATGTAAAGATACTCAAGCAAAGCCTTACCATTTGGAAAAGTAAAATAGCGTAGTTGCAGTTTTTCCATGATGATTTGAAGTGATTTCTGTGCAGGTTTAGAATCCTCTGCTAACAATATGACCTTATCGCTCTCAATAGCTTTCAACCCTTCAAGTTCTAATTCATGCGATAGCTCTAGTGAGGGAAATGCATCAGTAAGCATACGTTCAACATCCATAATCTGCACAACTGTACCATCATCAAATTTTGTGGTTGCTGTAATCTTATTGCTACCATCAAAACCATACTCACTACCTACAATTACAGAATCCCAACTCCGCTGAATAATACGTTTTACACTCAATATCCTAAGCCCAACAGTGCATTGCGAGAAATTACATAAAATAACAAGATTTTTTTGGCTCTGAATGGAATACTCTTTGAGATCTCGCTTTGGTTCTTGTGCATTAAAATAGAGCCATCTACGCATGTCAACAAGCGGAATACTCTCTCCTCTCACGGTTAAAAATCCAAGTACTATGCCTTCGTTTTCTCCCGCGGTCTCTGTTAGTTCTCCATCATAATAAATTATCTCTCGAATCTTAAAAACATTCATAGCATAGAGTTGAATATCTTGCTCATTTCTTGTGTCTTCTAAGGTAAAGCAAAGAAATTGTGCCTCATTATTTAGATGGAGTGAAGTCGTTTTATCAATATCGCTTATCACAACAAAGCTCCTAACTTTTTTATTCGTTGTTGTTATTTTAACAAAAAAAATCTTTTATCAATACATTTTATATCATTATTTTGTTATAATTGTCCTTTTACACATAATGTTATATTCATAGTTGCTAAAGGGTATTTCTCAATGATTGATGTTAAGCTGTTATTACAAGATTTTGATTATGTAGCACAGAATCTTGCCAATAGGAATATAGAAAAATCATTGCTTGATGTGTTGCAAAAGAGTGCAAGCAATTTGAAGCAGCAAAAAAATATTGCAGAAACTATGCAGGCAGAACAAAATAAGCTTTCACGAGAATATGGCGAACTTATGCGACAAAAAGTGGATTCAAATCGCTTACAAGGCGACAAAGAAAAGCTTGACACATTAAAGAAAAAAGTGCAAGAAGAGGTAGCAAAGGTTAGCCAAGCAGAAAAAGAATTACAAGAATTGCTACTTAAGATACCAAACCTTTTGGGTAAAGAGACGCCAATAGGTAAAGATGAAAATGATAATGTTGTAATTAAGCATGTTTTAGAACCAAGAAAGTTTGATTTTATACCAAGGGAGCATTGGGAGCTTGCAGAAGCAAATAAATGGATTGACTTTGAAGCAGGAGTAAAACTTGCAAAGAGTAGGTTTTCTGTACTTCGTGGTTATGCTGCGAGATTAAACCATGCTTTAATCTCCTATATGCTTGATTTTAATTATAAAAATGGTTTTGAGGTATGCAATGTGCCTGTTATCGTCAATGAAAGAGCAATGATTGGAACTGGGCAATTACCAAAATTTGCAGATGATGTGTTTCGTATTGAGTCTATAAATGATGATACGGATAGTAACATAGAATCAAATAAAGGACATGATCTCTATCTTATTTCTACTTCAGAGATTTCTCTAACAAATCTTTATCAGGACATGATTTTAGCTGAGCAGGATTTGCCTATTATGATGACTGCTTACACTCCTTGTTTTCGAAAAGAGGCAGGAAGTGCAGGAAGAGATACGCGTGGTATTATACGGCAGCATCAGTTTGACAAGGTTGAGCTCGTGGCAATTACTACACCAGAACAAAGCGAGTCTATGCAACAAAGAATGGTAGATAATGTCTCAAAACTCTTAGAATCATTGGAATTGCCACACAGATTAGTGCAACTTTGCAGCGGTGATATAGGCTTTTCTGCATCCAATACAATCGATTTAGAAGTGTGGTTGCCAGGACAAAAGTGTTATCGTGAGATTAGCTCTGTATCAAATTGCACTGATTTTCAAGCACGTCGAGCTAAGATAAGATACAAGAAAGCAGGTAAAAATACGCTTACGCATACATTAAATGGATCGAGTTTAGCTGTAGGCAGAACTCTTGTTGCTATTATGGAAAATTTTCAACGTGCTGATGGTAGCATTGGTATACCTAAAGTATTGGAAAAATATCTTTAGATTCTATATACAAAGTTTATTTAGGGACAAGGAATGGCAGAAGAGCAAAAAAAACAAGAAGATACAGCGGCTGAAGATCTAGCAACACAAGATGATATAAAAGGCTCTGATAATTCTGATGAAAATACAGAATCTAAAGCTAATGAGAAAAGAAAAAAGCCTAACAAGATTATGGCATTTTTTACGCCATTGGAAAACTTTGCTAGAGATAATGTAAAAGATATTCCGCTTATACGTAATGTTGATGAAAAACTTGGGGTCACAGCAAAACGTATTTTGCTTGTTGTATTATTATTGCTTTTTGTGTTGTTGCTTGTTATGTTACTTGTAAGTGCTTTTAAACCAAAACAAGATTCTGAAGCAGAGCAAAAAAATGCTACTCAAAAAACATATCAAACAGATGCTAACAATCAAAATACAAATGGTGCTAACATGCAGGAGAGTGAGGGCACAGACAATCAAGGCAAGGTTATTTTACCAAGCATTCCAGAAGTGACAACAAAGCCTCCAGTTGTAGATAACAAGAATCTTGAAAATTTGATTCAAAAAGCTGATATGCTTTATAAAACAGGTGATAAGCAAGAAGCCCTCATGTTGTTTAATCAAATTGCCACGTATGCAAAAGCCATTGCAAATTATAATTTAGGTGTAATTAATGCTAAATCAAAGGATTATCAAAAAAGTATTGAATATTATGATAAGGCTATTTCAGCAGGTGAAGATGTCGCATTGAGTGCAATTAATGCAGCAGTGAGTGCCTTTAGGTTAGGCGATATGAATAAATATCAATATTATATCAATATTGCAAACACTTATGCTAATCAAATCAGCAATCTCCCACCATATGCATATTCCTACGCTCTAAACCAATACTATCAAGGGCAATATTTTGAAGCACTATCACCACTTAACCATGACACAAACACACACTTTGATAAAGATAGTAAGAGATTGGCAGCAAAAATTTATACGCTTTTTAATGATAATGTGCAAGCCTATGATAATTTAAAGGCAGTGGCAGAAAAGCAAGATGAGCTTGCATTGGGGCAATTATTAGCAAGACAAGGTAGTCTTAATGCTGCAAGAGCACATGTGCATAACTATCTTATTCAATATCCAGATGATTGGCATGCAAAAATGACAATGCAACTCATTAACTTAAAATTGGGTGATTTTATAGAAGCAGCACGCATTATTGATGAATTTGGTGGCGAAAAAACAGAAAAAAATATTATAAATCCCTATCCTATTCAAGCACGAGTTTCTCCTAGTGTTTTTAACGTGCAAATAGCACAGGAAGAGTTTTGGAATAGAACATTTGAGCATTCAAATCTTTTAACAAGTAAAATTTTGTTTTATTATGCTCCTTATCGTGTTTTTAACGTGAATGAAGCATTAAGTATCATTTCTGATGGTGTGTTGGATTCTAAAATCAACCTTGGGAATCTTGAAGAAAGTCACGCAATATTGGTACGAGGAGCCACTATCTCAAATATCAATACAAGCATAGCACAATCCTTGCGTAAAATCAATGAGAATGATTTACGTGGGGCATTAGCAATGATTCAGCATGATGTTGATGAGAATCCAAATCATGCAGTTTTACATTACAATGCAGGACTTATTTATGCTCAGGTTGGTGATTTTGCAAATGCTTATAAGCATTTTTTACGTGCATATCATCTTGATATGACAGACGTGCAAGCAGGTGCATTTGCTATGGTTACTGGTAAGCTTGTGTATAAAGATATAAGCACATTAAATGTGAATCTAGGACAGAGTATAGCTGATAGTAAAATGCCAAGCGAACAGCTTTCGTTATTTAGTAGAATTAAAGAGTGGGTAAATAACCCAAATAATATGGGCGTTTATATACCTGATGCAAATGATAAAAGAGCTATAGCTCTTGCGTTTCAATCAATTAGTGCTATACATATGAGAGACACAAAGAATATTGTTGCTGGATTTGAACGCCTGAAATATTATCAATCAAATGACATTGTGTCAAATATCTTGCTCGATTTAGCTAGAAATTATGGCACAAATGTAAAAAATTCGTCACTGAATATGCAGTATCTCTTTAGAGAAGATAATATGAATCTAGATAATGTCTTTTATGGTCCAAATCTAGCTCGAGAACTTTATATTTATGTCGGTTTTATAACTGGAAATCTCGAGAAAGAGAAAAAGCTATTAAATCATAAGTTAAGCACACAGACCAAAAATCCCAATGGTTTATTACAAGCTTTAGGGCTTTTAAATATTTATCAGCAAAATTTTGAGGAAAGTTATGCCATTTATGATCGACTTATTAATGGTTTAAAGGAAGATGATAGCTATACTCGCTATTTAGGTGCTGTAGCAGCCATTGGTGCAGGACATAAGAATGCTGCAAGTCTCTTATTGCAATTATCAAAAATGGATTCTAGCGTAAATTATGAAAGTCGTTTTGCTTTAGGCGTACTCTACCAAGAAGCAGAAAATTATAATGCAGCAGCACAGCATTATAATAGTATTGCAAACCATGGATTTAAATCGGAATTTATTGATTTTACTATTAATGATTTAAAAGTCAATACTCCAAAATAAGGGGTTAGTATTATGAAAATATTGAATGAATTTGAAAAACATGTGCTTTTGGAAAAAGGCACTGAACCACCATTTAGTGGGGAATATAATGACTTTTTTGAGCATGGGATCTATGTGTGTAAGATGTGTGAAACCCCTTTATTTACTTCAGATTCTAAGTTTAGTGGGCATTGTGGATGGCCGAGTTTTGATTCTAGTATTGGAAACAATGTAAAAGAAGTTTTGGATCAAGATGGAATGAGGACCGAAATCATATGCGCTAATTGTGGTGCACATTTAGGACATGTCTTTAGAGGAGAGGGTTTTACCATGAAAAATACACGTCATTGTGTCAACTCTATCTCTCTTATATTTATACCAAAAGATAAACTCAATCATTCATTACACACTGACTACAATTTATAAATATAGTATAGGTGATTTGTTTTGATTTAATGGAAGTTAAATTTTACAATCAAGATTTATCTCAATATTTAAGTGCAACAATACATTAAGAACTTACAATGTCATATGTAAACTTAATATGTATTTTTGAGAGCTTAATATTTAAAAGTCACATACAGAATGTATCCTTATGTGCAATAAAATATTATTATGTAACTTTAGAGTTTAAGAATATTTATTACGCAAAAAAGATTGAAAGGAAAAATATGCAACAACATGTTTCCCACCAGCAAATACTCCATATTATGCAAATGTTATCCGAAAAAAAGCAGATAATGCCAAAAGATATGCTTGGCAGATCTCTTGCATATACCTGTTTCCTACCACGTTTATCTGATCGATCGTATCTATATGAGAAGTTAAAATGTAGCATTACTCCTAAAAAAGCTTTGCATACTAATGCAGAAAAGTTATCAAAGTTGATACAAACAAGTCATTTAACGCATAATGCAGATTTTAATCAAGAGATTGTCTGCGTGATATTTAGTAGCTTAGAGCAAGTCACAAACAATGAGGATATAAATAGTATAGACTGTTTAAGTATGATAAGGCGACTTTCACCAGCTTTTGTCATCCATGAGAACGTGTTTCTTGATGAATATCAGATTCTAGAATCAGCAATTAGTGGAGCAGACATGATTATGCTTGATATTAAGCATTTGCACACATATTGTGAAGTTTTATATGCTTTAGAATCTAATCCTGCATTGCTAGAATTAAACATAGATGATATTGCTTTGCAAACAAATCTTATAATACAAGATTCCAAACCATATAATAATGATAAAAACTTCATGCATAACATCAAAACACACGTTAATACGCTTATAACATTTGCATACAATCTTGGGGTTATCCCCATTGTGCATGTTGCGAATGCGAATGACTTAAATATACTACAATCACTTGAGGATCTTTTGCATTGTATTTATGCAACAAAGGAAACCATAAATTTAGTATCTAATGAAAATATTATTTTTGCAGATCAAAACCCTATCAATGATAAGTCTTTAATGTATCGTAATATTATTGATATATCTATCGTAAGTGAGTAAACTTGCCAAAGCCAATATTTTAAATCAAAAGGTGATACATAGCAATTATAAAAAACTTTTTTGTAAAAGCAAGGGGGCTATGCACATTATCCCCATTTTTTATTGCTCAATGTAACAAATTATAAAGCTACAATCAGTCTTTTGGCAACTCCGCAACCACACGAATATTTTTGATAATATCCCCCTGCTCTAAAGAATCTAAAACTTTATAGCTTTCCCTTTCGTTCACTGGGATGCGACCAAAAGCAGTGTGTTCACCATCTAAATGCGGTTGAGGAGCGAAACATATAAAAAACTGACTGCCACCTGTGTTTCTTCCCGCATGTGCCATAGATAAAGTGCCGCGATTATGCTTGGTTGGATTATTTTCAAGCTCACATCGTATGGTATAGCCAGGACCACCAGTACCATCACCTTTTGGGCAGCCACCTTGTGCCATAAAGCCAGCTATTACGCGATGAAAATTCAAATCATCATAAAATCCACTATTTGCAAGTGTAGCAAAATTGCTCACTGCTTGTGGTGCATGATTAGGAAAAAGCTGCACATACATGACACCCTTACTTGTTTCAATGATAGCATATTGTAGAGTTTGCAACTCATCTGCAGAAAGATTGTATTCTTTGATTTCTCTCATTATAAAAATCCTTAAAATTTTAGTTATTGATGTATTGATTCTAGCAACTTTGCCAACAAATTTCAAGATTTAATGTTATAATTTAAGACTAAAAGTAAGTTTCGGAGTAGATATGTCGCTTCTATTTTCACGCTTTAAGCTATTCATACCATTTTTCATATTATCTTGTAGCATTTTTGTCCTGCCTCTTTATGCTGATGGATTTGCTGATTGTAACGATTTATATGGATGTATGGACAATAATGCAATAGCAACCCCAACAAATAAAGCAAACGCATATGAGGGCAAGAGTGGTAATACAAGTAAGGCAACAATACACACAAATAAATCAAATGTGAGAAATCAGCAAGGTGGCTTTCTTGCAAGTGGAGCTATGCCTATACTTGGGGCTAGGAAAGGCAGCTTTTTATATTCTGTTGCATTGCTCACGGCATTATTTGATAATGGGGTGCAAAAACAAGGATATGGAATCTTATTGAAGGATGGATATATTCTTGCTGCTGCAGATTTAATGAATGAAGATGGGGCATATCTGCGTAGCGTTATGGCAAAAATGCAAGATGATTCTAGCAAGTCGCTTATGTGTTTTGCTATGCTTCGTTTGCGTGCAACAGATTCTAAGCTTTCATTGCTTAGAGCTGAAAATTATACAGATATCTATTGTAATACCCGTGAAGAGAGCTTCTATCATCAACGTATCAACTTGCATTACTTTACTCCAATTTACAAAGGTATGTTAAAGAATACTATACTTAGTCGTAGTGATACTGTATTGTTTCCTTTTGTAACAGAGAATAATGCTTTATTTTATAAGTCTTCAAGTATTGCAAATATTCAAAAACATAGCGCTATACATGGATTACCTCTTTTTAATTCAAGCGGACATTTTGTAGGGTTTTTGTATAATATGAGTGAACCCAAGAAACGAAATGTAGTTGTGTCAAGTGATGAAGTGCGGGATTTTGTTTGCGATATAGCAAAGAGAAAATTACTGCCCACTAGCGATTTGACACGTGCGTGTATAAAAAATAGTGCTGCGATAAAGTAATGTAGGGAGTGAATGATGCTATTCTTATTAATCATTATTATTGTTGCAGTACTTATTCTTACATTACTTAATATGCAACAAATTAATAAGACTTTTAAAAAGGATAAAGAAATACATCTCGTACAATGTGTGAAATGCGGTATATATGCTACACAAGCAGATATGAAAAAAAAGAATGGGAGAAACTATTGTCGTGAATGTTTATAAAATACAAATTTGCAATAAATGTATGGGATAGTAGTGTGTAAAAGGTAAATTTTGTGTTGAGTCGGTATTTAATCGTTCTTTGTTGTAGCATATTGTTCTCATTTGCAAGTTCCTACACCCAGTATACAGCTCATGCCAATATGCAAGAATTACAACAAGACCCCATGTCTTTATTGCGACAATGTGCCGACGGTATAACAAATTCATGCTCACTTTTGCTTGGGCGAGGTATACCAAGTGTGAATGAGTGCGATTCTCATGTATGTCATATTGTAGGTGCCACATTGAGCGCAAATGGCAATGACAAAGAAGCAATACCTTATCTACAGAAATCTTGTCAATCTAATGAGAATCTTGGTTGTACCCTACTAGGATTACTGTATCAACTACATGGAAATATTAGTGATGCAGAAACTATGTACAATATTGCGTGTAATAATGGTGATGTAATAGGTTGTTATAATATGGGTGTATTACAATCCACACAATTATCACTTCATATGCGTGGACATGCAGCTTTGCAATCTTTTGCTCGAGCCTGCTCCATGCAATACCCACAAGCTTGTTTTAATCTTGCTGTAATATATGCAAACTACAAAAAAGATTCTAGTAATGCACTATATTTCTTTCATGTTGCATGTGATTATGGTATAGCAAAAGCGTGTAAGAATGCACAATTGCTCAAAAAAAATGGTGTTATATTGCCCACGTTGCAGAAAAAACGCGGCCTATATATAAAAAGCCACGACTTTAAATAAACAATTAATTACACATCCTTCTCTGAATAATACAATGATGTTATAGAAAGTAAGAAGCAAGGTTGTTTTTAGATACCTGTTTTTAGTTACATTCAGTTACATGAGTTTATTGAATTCTGAATAAATACACACATAATCTAAGAAAGCATGTATTTTATTGTAAAATAGCGACACTATAACTCCCAAAACTTTTCATTAAGGAGACAATGATGAGCAAACATGAAACGACGCATAGAATGCCACGCACCAATACTATGCTTTTAGATTCTGCGTCAAGTGATACTGCTAATATTGCACTTGACTATAGTCAGAATCCAAAGGGCGACAACCTTACATTCCATACAAAACAATCACTCTTCAATAAGGTTAAGAAACGCTTAGATAAACTTGCAAAGCTTCCTTCACTCAGAGATGAAAAAAATGGTAAAGATTTGAAAGAAGTTCTGCAAGAAAAGGGCATCCAACGAAGAGATTTTATGAAATGGGCAGCAGTTGTTACCGCATCAATTGGACTACCTGCGACTTTTGCACCACTTACAGCACGTGCTGCAGAACTTGCTGATAGAGTGCCTATTATATGGTTACATATGGCAGAGTGTACTGGCTGTAGTGAAAGCTTATTAAGAAGTGAAGATCCAGGTATTGATTCTATTATTTTTGATTATGTAAGTATGGAATACCATGAGACTATCATGGCTGCCTCTGGACATCAAGCGGAAAAAAGCTTAGAAGATGCAGTAAAGAAATATAATGGTCGTTATGTTATGATGGTGGAAGGTGGGATTCCAAAGGATACTGAATATTTTCTTACCATCGGCGCATCTGGTAGAACTGGTGCAGAAGAATGCAGACACGTAGCAGAACATGCAGCAGCTATTTTTGCAATTGGGACATGTTCGAGCTTTGGTGGTGTACAAGCGGCTGCACCAAATCCTACAAATGCGCATCCTTTGAGTGATATTATTGACAAAAAAGTTATCAATGTGCCTGGCTGTCCACCAAATGAGAAGAATATTGTGGGTACACTTATGCAACATATATTATTTGGTGATATGGCACTTGATGCATTTCATAGACCAAAGTGGGCTTATGGACACAGAATTCATGATTTATGTGAGCGAAGGGGTCACTTTGATGCTGGTGAATTTGTGCAACACTTTGGTGATGAAAATGCAAAAAATGGATATTGCTTATACAAAGTTGGTTGCAAGGGACCTTATACTTTCAATAATTGTTCAAAACTTCGTTTTAACTCACATACAAATTGGCCCATTGGTGCAGGACATGGTTGTATAGGGTGTAGTGAGCCACATTTCTGGGATACAATGTCTCCATTTGAAGTACCACTTGGGAATCGCTATCAAACAGCGTTTAGAGGTGCAGGTGCTGATCACACGGCAGACAGGGTTGGTATGGTAGTTTTAGGTGCAACTGCAATCGGTATTGCTGCACATGCAATGCTGTCTGGTGCTATAAAGCCGAAGTAAATTCACATTATATTGTGTTTCACAACACATCAAACACTTATAAATATTAGCAAAAGGAAAAGGTATGTCGAAAAGAATTGTTGTTGATCCTATTACTAGAATTGAAGGGCATTTGAGAATTGAGGTTGTTGTTGACGATAACAATGTGATTACAGATGCATTTTCTAGTTCTACTTTGTGGCGTGGGTTGGAAACCATTATAAAAGGGAGAGATCCAAGAGATGCAGGTTTTATTGCAGGGAGAATTTGTGGTGTTTGCACCTATTCTCATTATAAGGCGGGTATTACTGCGGTTGAAAATGCATTAGGCATTGAGATTCCATATAACGCAAAGCTTGTTCGTACGCTTATGAATTTAGCTTTATTTTTTCATGACCACATTGTGCATTTTTATACATTGCATGGGCTTGATTGGTGTGATATTATAAGTGCATTGAGTGCAAATCCCGCTAAAGCTGCGAAACTCGCATTTGAATACACAGATTCTCCAATAGCAGCAGGTGAAGATGAATTAAGGCTAGTGCAAAAACGTGTTAAAGACTTTGCAAGTAAAGGCTCTCTTGGACCTTTTGCAAATGGGTATTGGGGACATGCGACCTATCGCTTAAATCCAGAACAAAACCTTATTGTGTTATCACACTACTTAAAGTTGCTTGAGATACAACGAGAAGCTGCGAAGATGATGGCTATTTTTGGTGCAAAACAACCACATCCGCAAAGTTTAACAGTTGGCGGTGTTACTTCTATCATGGATATTTTAGATCCTTCAAGACTTGCAGAATATAAAGCAAAGTATGAAATGGTTGCTGATTTTATCAATCGCGCCTATTATCCAGATCTAATCATGACTGGAATGACATATTCAAGTGAACCAAGCGTTTTGGCAGGTTGTAATTTAAAAAACTTCTTAAGTTTCCAAGAAATGCAAGTTGGACACAACGAATATCTACTTGATAGCGGTTATGTGCTTGATGGAGATTTAAGCAAAGTTCACGATGTGAACCTTGAATTAATTGCAGAGGAAGTAACAAATTCATGGTATAAGTATGAAGGTAAGCATAGTAATGGCGAAGTAATCAAACCAACAGATGCACTTCATCCATATGATGGACAGACTACTCCAAATTATACAGGTTTTAAAGATGGTGAAAGCATAGGTTTAAGTGGTAAGAATGAGCGTACAAAGCTTTTACAAACTGATTCTAAATACTCATGGATTAAATCGCCAAGATATGATGGTAAACCTATGGAGGTTGGACCTTTAGCAGCTGTTATTGTAGGTTATGCAAAAGGTAAAAATGAAGCTTTGCATAACGCAGTAGATGCGTTTTTAAAGCGTACTGGTTTAAGCACTAATCATCTATTTAGCACCTTAGGTCGCACAGCAGCTAGAGGATTAGAGGCAAAAGTGTTGGCAGATAATGGATTAAGAGCCTTTGATGAGCTTGTGAGAAATCTTAAAGTAGATACTACAACTTGTGCACCATATATCATTGATAACAGCAAATCGTACAAAGGCTGCTATATTGGTAATGTGCCAAGAGGTATGTTAAGCCATTGGGTGCGTATTGAAGGTGGAAAAGTATCAAATTATCAGGCAGTTG
Source organism: Helicobacter trogontum (assembly GCF_000765905.2). GTDB lineage: Bacteria > Campylobacterota > Campylobacteria > Campylobacterales > Helicobacteraceae > Helicobacter_A > Helicobacter_A trogontum. The sequence continues at coordinate 23,057 of NZ_JRPL02000004.1, forward strand.
TGCCTTCTACATGGAATGCTGGACCAAGAGATTCTAAGGGGCAAAAAGGACCTTATGAGATGAGTCTTATTGGGACAAAGATTGCAGATTTAACACAGCCTTTAGAAATTATACGACATATCCACTCTTTTGATCCATGTATTGCTTGTGCAGTGCATGTGATGGATACAAAAGGCAATGATCTTGGGGAATATAAAGTAGAACCAGCATTTGCAAGATTCTAATATTGTATGCTTGGATTAAGGAGCTTTTTATGGTAACACGAACAGAGATTGATACAGGTATCGCAAAAGAGATCCAACAACATTTGGAATTTGGTGCAACAACTAGATTCTTGCATTGGGTACGTGCATTTATGATTGTTTTTTTGGTAGCAAGTGGTTTTTATATTGCATACCCATTTTTGCAGCCAGATGCAAGTGGTGAGCCAGTTATTTTCTTACAAGCATATAATAGAGCGTTTCACTGCATGGCAGGATTTGTTTTAATTGCGGCTTCAATTTTTAGAGTATATTTATTCTTTTTTGCTCCATCAAGTAGACCTGAACGCCTATCATTTTGGCAGCTATTAAATCCACTTGTTTGGATAAAAACAATTGGGGCATATCTTTTTATCGCTAAACATCCTCATATCAAAGGAGCATATAATCCTTTACAATTTACTACATATTTTGTATTAGGTTTAGTAACGTTAGTTATTTGTTTAACAGGTGCAAATCTTTATGCAAATGTGTATCATGATGGTTTAGGTGGTGTTATAGGTATATGCTTTGGCTGGGTAGATTCTGTATGTGGTGGATTAGCAAATGTTAGGGCGATACACCATATTGCTACATGGGTGTTTATTGTATTTGTGCCAGTGCATATTTATCTTGTAATTTGGAATTCTGTACGTTATCCAAATGGAGGTGCTGATGCAATGGTAAGTGGCATTCGCTATTCAGAAGAGCAACGAATATAAAGAGAGATTTATAACTTGAATGTTTTAGTGCTTGGTATTGGTAATATTCTTTTTGGAGACGAAGGTATTGGGGTTCACTTATGTAATTATTTAAAAGTGAACTATACTTTTGATAGTGGTGGGGAACATCATATTGAATTTGTTGATGGTGGTACATTGGCAAATATGCTTATTCCCCTTATTGTAGAATATGATCATGTATTACTGCTTGATTGTGTAAGTGTTGAAAACGCACAAGTTGGTGAAGTGTATAGCTTTGATTTTGATAATGTGCCATCATGTATCACTTGGGCTGGTAGTGCTCATGAAGTTGAAATGTTACAAACACTGCATTTAACAAGAATGATGGGCGATTTACCGAGAGTGCATGTCATCGGTATTGTACCTGAAGTAATTGGTGAAGATACTGCTTTTAGTCTAAGTCAATCTCTTTTACGAGGTGCATTAACTATGGAGCAAAGTGCCATCTTATATCTAAAAAATCTAGGATTCCGTATCAATAAGACAAAGAATATATCATTACAAGAAATAGCCAATAGTTCGTATCGAGGGTTTTAGAATCCACCCTTAAATCTCTTTTGTATTAATAAAAATATTTCATAGTAATTCGGATAGATTATCCACTCTATTTCACGATTAAAACATGTACTACTTTTTCCTCATAGCTTTTGTGATGATATAGGTTTGAGACTTATGATTTTTCATGGACATTCTGTAATATGTTTATATAATTAACTTCTAGAAAGTAAGTAGCTTTGTATTATTTAAAACTAGAAAAGCAATAATTTGCAAACCAATAAACTTCAAACAAACACCATAAGCATATGTAAAAATATAATGATAATACGATATGAAAGATAAAAGATGTGGGGGGGGGACATAGTCTAGCTTTGAAACTATGCCCTACTATACTATGATTTTGAAGTAGAATTACTTAGATGACTCGCCTTGTGCTCCTGCTGCATTGTCAGTAGTAGCTGCTGCTTCTGCTGGTTTAGCTTCCTTTGCGTTAGCCTCAGTAGCTCCCTTAGCTTCTTCTTGTGCTCCTGCTGCATTGTCAGTAGTAGCTGCTGCTTCTGCTGGTTTAGCTTGCTCTTGCGCTGTTTGTGCTTGTGCTTTTTCTTCTTTTTTATCACCACACGCAACAAATAAAGTCGCCAACCCTGCGATAACTGTCATTGCCAAAAACTTTTTCATAATAAAACTCCTAGAAAAAATAAAAATAGGTTGTGCATTATAGCATAGATTCTAAAAAATTTAAAATATTTTTACTCTTGAAGTTCGTCAAACATAAATTTTAAAAAATATTTAGTTGTGTAATCCAAAAATAAGCTATGCTGAAAATTGTATTTTTGAAGAAATTTTACTCTAGTATCACATAAAACAGGAATTAAAGTGTAGAATCACACAATAAGAAAATAACAGGACTGATTCCATGTGCGATGATTTAGACTTATTGGGCTATGATTTTGTTTTACCCAACAATTTGATTGCAACAACACCTATTACACCAAAGGAGAATGCAAGACTTTTAATCTATCATGATGGTAAAATAACACACACAACATTTCATAAACTATTTGATTATATTCCACAAGATTACCTTATTGTATTAAATGATACAAAGGTGATCAATGCACGACTTTTTGTCAATAAGTTATCCCTAGAATCTCTTCATAAGACACGACCTCATGAAATGCAAACTTTGCAAGATTATATTTTGCCAACAAAAAGGGAAATCTTTTATCATAAATGGCTGTCTAATAATTTACATTTAGTTCAAATAAAAGGCAAGGCAAAACTATATGATATATTTGTTCTCCGATGGAATAACATAGATATATTTATACAAGTATTAGATATAAAGAATGATGGATATAAACTTGTCTCATTCTTCACATTACATGATATTGCTGCAGTAAGAGAGATTGCACTATGTAAATCTCATACAGACATATTCTCCCATGTTGATGTATTATCACAATCACAAGTCCTCTCTGTATTGCAAGCATGTGGCAATATTCCTTTACCTCCTTATATGAAACGCACAAGCACAGAAAAAGATTCCAAGGATTATCAAAGTATTTTTGCAAGACATGATGGTTCTGTAGCAGCACCTACTGCAAGCCTCCATTTTTCAGAATCTATGTTTAAGGTTTTGAAAGAAAAATATGATCATGCCTTTGTAACTCTGCATGTTGGTGCAGGCACCTTTAAACCTGTAACAAGTCAAAACATACTCAATCACAAAATTCATTCAGAATCTTGTCTTATCAAAGAACAAGAAGTTAAAAAGATTTTAAATGCAAAAAAGCTCTTGTGTGTTGGTACAACCAGTATGCGTAGTGTAGAATGGTTGATAAGAGAGGATTTGACACAACTAAATGGTGATATTATGGGTGAAAATACGATATTTTTACATCCACTTAATCCACCAAAAAAAGTCCATGCCCTACTTACAAATTTTCATCTACCAAAATCAAGTCTATTAATGCTTGTTAGTAGTATGATTGGCAGAAAAGAAACTCTTCGAATTTATCAAGAGGCTATAGAAAATAAATACAGATTCTACTCTTATGGCGATGGTATGCTTATTATTTGAGATAATAATGTGTATATTTTTTGCTTATAAGATTCTACAAAAAAGATATTTGAATTTAAAGGTTATATATGGCTTCTATGCAGAGCAAAGAGCTTACAAGATGGCGTATTTTTGGACTTAAGAAATACATAAAGTTTAAAACATTTTTGCATAATCTAGATTATATTCTTATTTTTTTCCTTGCCCTTTTGTTATTTAGTTTGATTTCATTGTTATTATTCAAGCAAAAAGGTGTGCAATATAGTAATCATGCAGAGGAGATTCCAAAGCTTGAAATGTTTGACTTCACTCTACATCGCCTCAATACAAAGCAAGTAGACATGATTGTAAAAGCTAGTAAGGGTATGCAATATAAAGATAAGGAGCTGTATATTGACTTTTATGGTAGTCGCTTTAATGATGACTCAAGCATAGAAACATTGGAAGGAAAGGAGGTATGGCATAAAGGTAATGAATATGACTTTGTCGCAGGGATTAATTACACAAAAAAACCAAATAGAAAGTTTTTTTCAGAAAAAGGTGTATATAATACATTAACAGAAGTTTTTGCAGGAAAAGGAAGGTTTTTTATCGAAGATACTGATATGACCACAGAGGGTGAAAACATTTTCTATGATGAAAAGACTGATACAATTAGAGCAAAAAATATCGTGACAAGGCTTATAAGATAAAGGGCGAAAATGAGAATATTGTATATAAGTATGTGTATAATCATGACAAATCTTGCATATGCAATAAAACCAGATATTATTGACATTGTGGCACAAAATTTTCAAAGTATTGGAAATACAACAACAATTACAGGGGATGTAGATATTAAAAAAGGGAGTGATAGACTCTTTTCTGACAAGGTGATTGTCTACACAGATAAGGCACGAAAACCCATAAGATATGAGGCAATAGGCAATGTCCGCTTTAGCATCATTACTTCAGATAAAAGAGAGCTTAAGGGTAAGGCAAATAGACTAATCTATTATGTGAAGCAAAATGAATACCGACTATATGATAATGCATTTGTAGAAGAGATAGGTAAACCAAATGTATTGAAAGGTGATGAGATAGTGCTATCAGGCAACGGAGATTATGCAAATATCGTCGGAAAAAAAAGAACTCCAGCAAGAGTTACTTTTACACTTGATAAAGATGAAGAATAAAATCTTGCTTGTATTATAGGAGGCGGTATGATGCGGACTTTTCGATCAAAAGTGCTTTTTACTCTTTTTGTTTTTATTGTATGTAGTTTTGGTGGACTTTATTTCACTATTACAAATGGATTTAATAAAATGGCAGCAAAAGAGGGTAGAGAAATCGCACAAATGATTGGAAATTCTGTATTTCAAACCATACGTATGAGTATGAATATTGGTGTGCGAGAGATAATGGATTCAAGTATTGAGGAGGCAAATAAAATTGAAGGTATAGAATCCATTGCAATATACAGGGCAAAGAGTATTGATGAAATATGGGGTGAAAGGTATTCTCATGATATCCCTGCTAATATTCAAGAGGTATTTACAACAAAGAAGCAACATATTGATAGTGGTGAACGCAAAGGTAGCTTCACATTAAAAAAACCCCTCATTGCAAATGCAAGTTGCCTTGAATGTCATGCAAATGTGCAACAAGGCGATATACTTGGGGTACTAGATTTAAACATATCTTTAGATAGCATGTATGATCAAATTGATGAAACACAGCGATATTTGCTTCTCACAATGGTAGGTGCAGGGATTTTGGTTCTTATTGGCTTGTATATCTTTTTTGAAAAAGAGTTAGTAAAACCGCTTAATAATTTAAGAGATATGGCAAAAGATTTGACAGAGGGTGGAAGCGGTGATTTAACCAAGAGAATTGCAATTAAAAGTCAAGATGAAGTAGGTATCACTTCAACCTATGTAAATCGTTTTATAGAAACAATACAAAATACAATAGCGTTAAGTAAAGGTGTGAGTGAAGAGAATACTGCAACATGTCTCATGCTTTCAGAAGTTGCTGAAACATTATCAGAAAATGCTGACAAGCAATTTATCCTTGTTGATAAGGTTAATGAGCTAACACAAGAAGTAGGAAAGCAACTCGTTATCGTGGAACAAACCGCAAGTCATACAATCCATGACATTGATGAGACAGAAGCAACACTTATAGAATTTACAACAAAATTACAAGATTCTATCAATCTTATCACAGAACTTGCTAAAGATCAAGAAAGTGTTGTTGCACATGCTGATGATCTAACAAGACATGCAAATCACATCAGAGAAGTGGTCTCTATTATTAATGATATTTCCGATCAAACAAATGTATTAGCTCTAAATGCAGCGATTGAAGCAGCAAGAGCAGGTGAACATGGTAGAAGTTTTGCTGTTGTAGCAAATGAAGTAAAACAACTTGCAGAACGCACAAGAAAATCTCTAGGTGAAATTAGCAGTAATGTAAATCTTGTAACCCAAAGCATAAGCGATATGCAACATACAATTATTGATGTGGCAAACTCTATGAGAACAATCACAGATACAACAGAACCATTAATTACTCATGCAAACGATGCAAAAGATAAATTGCAGATTACAAAAAACAACTCGCTAAAACTCAAAGAGACAAACAATACAATTGTGCAAGGCACAAATGATTTAAGCGTGATGATGAATGATATGATGTCACATAGTAAAAGTACGCAAGCAATGGGATATAATATTAATGAAGCAGTAAGTGAAATGACACAAAAAGCACAATCGCTAGAAGATTCTATTTCAAAATTTAAGACTTGATATTATAATATTTCCCATTGGGTTCTTGTCATAACCTTATGCAATAAGCAGGAGAGTAGTATATGATTCTACAAATACTCTATATTATAGCAATCGTTTCAGAATCTATTACTGGTGCATTGGCAGCTGGTAAGTATCGAATGGATTTATTTGGCGTTTTGCTTATATCCTTGGTAACTGCTATTGGCGGTGGAACAATACGTGATATTTTATTTGATATGCACCCCATGACTTGGGTAAAGCATCCTGAATATGTCATTATCCTGTGTTTTTTTAGTATGCTTACTACTCGTATCCCTTATTTTTTTGCCAATATTAGTCGATTCTTTTTATTGCTTGATGCAATTGGGTTGATTGCTTTTAGCATTATTGGCGTTAATAAAGCATTAGAACATGATTTTGGTTTTGTGATTTGCGTTATAGCTGGGGTTGTAACTGGAATTTCAGGGGGAATTTTACGCGATATTTTATGCAATAAAATACCACTTGTTTTCCAAAAAGAACTCTATGCAAGTGTGTCCATTGTAGCATGCGTATTATACTATTGCCTTTATTCTTATACTTCTATACCTAATGATGTTGCAGTTATTATTACTTTAATTTTTGGCTTTTCATTCCGTATGATTGCTCTACATTATGAGCTTAGCCTACCTGTATTTTCATTTGATGAGACAAATTTACCCCATGATAAGCAAAAAGATACAGAAGGAATTTGTAAGCAAAAGCCCCTACTAAAGAACGCTGTATTAAAAGACTCAGATGAACCTAAAAAAGAGAATGTAGCACAACAAGACACTCAACTAAATACAAAAGAAGATAGATAACATAAAATTTAACTCTACAGAATAAACGTATAGAATTTAGAATGTGCCTAACTCCATTAAGTTCTAAAAATCTCTCTCACACATTTTAGAATATAGATTTTATAGCTTTCAAGCCTTTAGCTTATAGCCTTTTATATAACTTGCAAGGTTTTTCTATTTATAACAATAGCCATTTATATTGCTATGCAAGACGATCTTGTATACTACCAATCAGTATATTATCTTGTGTTTGTGTAATATGCACGTTATAATAACCAGCACCGCTATATTCACCATCATTTATAAGAATCTCGCCATCAATATCTTTTGCCCATCGCATATCTCTTGCACTATAAAAATGTGGGCTTAGCGTACTTTTACCCTCAATAATACAGGGAATATGAGTATCAAGCATTGCAGAAAAATGTTGCTTATCAATCTTTGCTAGAATCTTTTTTATTTTATTAATGCGTTGTGTGCGTATCTTTCTTGGAAGTTCATCAAGTATACCTGCTTTTGTATCCTCTTCTTTTGAATATTCAAATACATTTAGTCTATCAAAACGAAAAGATTCTAAAAAGTCGCAAAGTTCATCAAAATCGCTCTCAGATTCTGTTGGATAACCCACAATCACACTGCTACGTACAAAGCTATTTGGTATTTTTCTCATATATTCAAGCAGCTTCATCATATCTTTATGACTTCTTTGCATATGCGACAAGACAGATTTTGCACTATGTTGTATCGGCATATCATAATAATTTTGGAATATTTGTGAGTTTGCAATGCCATCTAGCAACTCTATATCCGTAGAACTTGGATATAGATAAAGGATTCTAGCACTCTTAATAGCCCCTTGTGCTTCTATAGCATTGATTAATTTTAAAAGTCCATCATTTATGCCTTTATCACGCAAAAATGAGCTTGTATCCTGTGCAATAAAGCTTATATCTTTATAACCTTCTTTTGCAAGAGACTCTATCTCACGCAATATGGAATCTATACTTCTACTCTGTAATTTTCCTTTAAAATTAGGAATGGCACAAAATGAGCATTGTTGATTGCAACCCTCACTAATTTTTACATATGCATGGATTTGTGAACCTGTAATAATTCTCTTTTCATCTTTCTGAAGATATACATTATTATTTATGACACCTTTTTTTTCTGCAATCATTGTATCTATTTTGTCATAATCGCTTACACCCGTAAGGATATCAATTTCTGGAATCATTTCTTTAATTTCTTTTGCATAACGTGCTACAAGACAACCGCTTGCAACCAATAATGCCCCCTTCTTACGTCCCTCCAATGCCTCAAATATATGTCCCAAGCTTTCCTTCTTTGCAGCTTCGATAAAGCCACAAGTGTTAATAATGATCACATCAGCGCTACTTAAATCCTGTGTGATTTCATAATCTTGTAATTTGCCCAACATAACTTCAGAATCTACGAGATTTTTAGAGCACCCAAGAGATACTACATGCAATTTTTTCATGACTATTATTCCTTTTATCAGTTTGCTTTTTACTTGTTTATCACATAATTCAAAAGAGAGTTTATAGCAAAATTTTATGAGATATGGCAAATATAAATAGTTTGCTACTGGCTTAATAAGCCAAAACAAAACCGATGTTAAATTATATATGCAGTATCTATAAATTAAACTAAAATTTAGATTCCTTATATAACTTTTTAAGCTTTTAGATTCTATAATTCACGTTTCTATTTTTACAAATTAATCCCCGATAAAAGTTTTGATCATAATAAAGAAGGTAATATGGAAACTTTAGATATTGTATTGATTGTATTTTTGTTATTGGTTGTCCTTATTGGTTTGGGTGGTTATATTTTCTTTGCCTATAAGAATAAGTAAGGAGTGATAATGTTGGTTCATATATGTTGCAGTGTCGATAGTCATTATTTCTTAAGTGAACTTCACAAAGCATATCCAGACGAGAAGCTCATAGGTTTTTTTTACAACCCGAATATACATCCAAAAGAAGAACATGATTTAAGACTGCAGGATGTAAGAAGGAGTTGCAATATGCTCAATATTCAACTCATAGAAGGTGAATATGATACACAAGTTTGGTTTAATAATGTAAAAGGCTTAGAAAATGAACCAGAAAAAGGAGATAGATGTAATGTGTGTTTTGACACAAGGCTTGTTAAAACCGCACAACTTGCAAAAGAAATGCAAATACAAAAATTTACCACAACGCTTTTAAGTAGCCCTATGAAAGAGCAGCAAGTCCTTTATAGACAAGGCGATGTAATCGCAGAAAAAAACGATTTAGAATTTATTAAGATTAATGTTAGGGCAAATGGTGGTGTCAATAAACAAAATGAACTTGCAAAAGAAGATAAGCTTTATAGGCAGAATTATTGCGGTTGCCAGTTTGCCCTAAAACAGCAAAGAAGTAAGCAAGACAAGATTGTCTTTGAGATGATGAGCAGTGTTGGCGGACAAATTATGCCAGCAAGCAATGAGTATAGAAAACTAACATTCAATCAAAGAGATATATTAGAAAAAGAGGGAAAGGGCTATATCTTAACACAACAGGAGAATTTAGCATGGCGACTTTTGCTAGGTAGAGCATGGCATAAAAAAGAGGTTATCCACTCATACATTATCGCTAGATCTAATTCCAAAAAGAAAGCAAAGAGCAGTAAAATAGTATGGACTAAACCAAAAATTGATAATTTTTACCAAATCTTTCAAACACAATTAAACTTGCTTTCAAGTAAAGAAAAGATTAGTTTACTTAGTCAAAAAGAGGAGCAATATGCACTCGATTCCAATCTCCTTGTGGGTTTTTCACAAAAAGATGATAGTGTGTTTATAGACATAAATACTTTGAACTTTTTCCTTAACACAGATTATAAAGATGTGATTGATATGATAAAAAATCCGCCAAAATACATACAAGAAATGCATCTAAGGTATGGATTATGTGGTATGGAAAGTATCAACCCCATCATTATTCTTGATACACAAATTCCACATGATGTTACTTTAGAGATACAAAGTGTATTTCAAAACGAGCGCAATTTTGTAGTATTTGAAGAAATGTAACAGGGCTTGTCTGATAATATTATAAAAACTGAGACATTTTTGTAGAAAAATGCCACATCTGTAATATTTTATGTGTATAAACTTAATTTTATATTATTGCTTTCATGTTATAATCTCATTTTACACTGATAATTATTGAAACTATGAGGAATAATATGGCAAGTACAAGTGTGTTTAATCTTAATCCACAAAAAACTACACATGATCTTAAAGTAACTCCACAAGATATTGATTTTCATGCTGAACTTAATACAAAAATGATTACACCACTATTATCTGGAGATGCATACCATATTGCCATAAAAGAGTTTGATCCACTTGCAAAAAGCCCTCTTTTAACACGTTATAATGAGTTTGGCTTAGCACAGGATCTTCAAAAGGGTTATCGCAATGAATACAATATTGTATTCTATCCTTATGTTGTGAGTTTTGATTTTCATTATGACAATATGTATTTGGAAAATCTTCGCACACTTTTTGCACAGCTTTCAGGTCAAACCTACTGCTCCAATGAAGTTATACGAAACTTAAAAGATTTGCGTCATTTTGATATGTCCTGCGTAGTGTTTGGTGATTTTGATCTAGAATATATAGAATATGAGGGTTGGTATGGAATTAAACATTTTTATCTTGATAATTTTCAAGCCATTCCACTTGAATATTCTCGCTTACTCGCACAAAAATTACATCGCATTTCATCATATCTCTACTTTTCGTTTATAGATTCTACACAAGAGCATATTGTTGGTGTGTATTCAGACTTTAGAGATTATAGCCTTGATTGCTACAATACAAAAATGGAAAGAAAGATTAGCCGTTTACTTGCCAACACAAAACGCACCACCTTTGCAACCTATCAGGTTGAGCCATTAAGCCCCATGGCTTTATCATATCGTCTGCGTTCATTCTTTCTTGTGCGAGAAAATGCAGTAGAAAACAATTATGCATTTATTATATTTTTAAGCGAAGAAGAAATAAGTCGTATTACAAATATCCGTGCGTATGCTAGGGCAGAATAGACTTTATAATGATATAAAACAGATTTCAAAAATGATTGTATTTGCTTACATTTCATATCAAATAATTACAAATCATATCATTATAAATCACACAGCAAGGAAGATGGGAACTAAACGATACAGGTTTAATATATAAACATGGATAAGCTGGGTAAAAATATTAAACTATCTAAAAGAATAGCCAAGCCTATATTTATTTTATTGCGCCATTATGTTGCATTGTGATGAAAAAGACTTGGTGTGTCATATTTAATTTTTCCAATATTGCCATAAGTGCTGCATAACTTGCACTCATATCATTTGTGCCTTGTGCCTTTGTTTTTTCAATATTAGTAAGATTGGTATAAAGTTCACGTATAGCTGGTAAGGCATCTGGATTTGGCTTTCTACGTACCGAGTAGTAACCAATAATGTTACCATGAGTATTAAATGAAGGTGTTACATTTGCATAAACCCAGTATTCCAATCCCTCTTTGTTTTTATTCAAAACAAAGGCATTAATTTCTTTGCCATTTTGTATCGTATCCCATAATATTTTAAAAATAATGCGTGGCATAAGTGGATGTCGTATGAGATTATGATTACGCCCTATAAGCTCTTCCTCATTGTATCCGCTAAACGCCATAAAATCAAAATTTGCATAGGTAATGCAACCGCGTAAATCCGTTTTTGAAGTGATAAGACTGCTTTTATGTAAAATAAGTTCATTACCATTTCTTTCTATTTCCAAAACTAATCCTTTTGTTTTATTTAGATAATTATAACGAATATGCAGTAAAATACACCTTATGACTCTAATTAATAAGGGCTGTTTTTGCAAGATCTTACAATACCGCAAAATTTTTTTGCAATTGCTTATAAACCACCAAATATTTCAAGCCTTACTTTCGCAAATGCACTCAAAAGAGGTTTTAAACAACTAGGCTTCCCTATTAAAAAAATAGGTTTCTCTGGCACACTTGATCCATTTGCGCATGGCATGTTGATACTTGGTATTAATGGATGTACAAAATTATTGCCACATATCAAAAAAGATTATAAAACTTATAGGGCAGTATTGTTTTTAGGTTTAGAGAGTAAAAGTCTTGATACTGAAAATGTTATAAAGATTCATAAAGTAAAACCATATAGCTATGCAGAAATATATAAGGCGGTAGAAGGTATAAAAGGGGTTATATCATATAAACCGCCAAAATTTAGTGCAAAACATATTAATGGTGTACGTGCCTATGAGCTTATGCGTAAGGGTGTTGATTTTGACATGCATACGATTACAACAGAAGTGAAAACTATAGAGATTTTAAATTATTCACATCCATTTTTAAGCTTTGAGGTATGTGTGAGTGAGGGTGGATATATCCGCAGCATAGGGGATATTATTGCTAAAAATTTGGGTGTATATGGGGGTTTATGTAGTTTGGAACGATTGGAAGAAGGGCAGTGGAATTATCATACTATGCTTAAAAGTTACACCACGAATAAACAAACTGATATCTTAGATTGCATAGAAGTGCCACTGCAGATACAGGGGATAGAGCAAAATGCAAAAGTTATACTTTTAGATATGAAAAATGCCTTAAAATATGATACAATTCGGCTTACAGAATATGCGAAGGTAGCATATAATGGTGCAAAGTTTATACTTAATCCCTCTTTGTGTGCGGAGATTTTTGGCGATATAATACATATAGAGAAGATAGATTCTGATCTATTGAAGCATGACTATATACAACAATCGCAAAATATACAAGCAACTCATTTAGAATTAGGGTGTCATAACAAGGAAGTTTGCCCAGATACCATACATAAAAAGTCTGTAAGTAAAATAGTGCTCGCAGATTTTGATACGCATTTTGGAATCATTGAAGTATTTCAAGATGGTAGGGTAAAATATATTTTAAATAGGATTGATAAATGTTGATTTTGTCCAGAAAACAGGAAGAGAGTGTTGTCATCGGGAATGATATCATTCTTAAGGTGGTAAGTATTGATAAAGGCAGTGTAAAGTTAGGTTTTGAAGCACCACCAAAAACACTTATTTTACGTGCAGAGCTTACTGAAGCTATCAGAAGTGAAAACGCAAAAGCTACAAACGATTCTGTGAATATGGATATGTTGGATGCTCTTGGTATGCAATTGAAGCTAAAGAGATCAAAAGAGATGAATGCAAAGGATAAATTTAAAAAAGAACAAAATAGTAAAAAATTATAGATTCTGTGGATTGTATATATCTATGTTTATCGGAATTTATGATTATATATGTTGTAGATTAGGATGTGGGGTTAGGTACATCTTCATGTAACCTTATGTGATATATTCTAGTGATATCGAGTGAGGGTATTTGTAATTTAATGCTTTAAGCTACATAGAGAAAATAATCTAAGATAAGATTTTGAGATTTATTTTCTACTATATTTTTAGATGTAAACAGATCTCTCTTTGTAGAATCTCTATATTTGGATCTTTTTGTCATTTGATACATAAAAGCCAAAATCAGATGATTGATATTGTTGAAATAAAAGCAATAAATTAGATTGCTTAGAGTTTCATAGACTTTTTCTTTGAAATGCAGATGATTTTCATACCTGTAAAACAATGGAATGTATGGGGATTTTTATATTTAAGACTAAGTTTTAATTGCATATAGAATATAAACAATGAACAACATATTTTAGAGATCTTTATCTTAAAAACTTCATAGCCTATTTATTTTAAATGGTAAAACCCAAACCCCACTATTACAACAACGTAAAAAAGTAGAGTTAGAAAAAATCAAAACAACATACATCCTAAAATAACACTCATATAAATTAGGCACTAATTTTTACCTACTCTATATATTTGCTTGTTTAGAGGCTATTTCTTTTGCTCTTTCTACTGCCTTGACACATGCGCGCGTAATATTACCTTGCACACTATTTTCATCACAAAATAAAAGTGCCTCTGCTGTCGTGCCACCTGGACTTGTTACTAAATCTTTTATTTCTTGCGGACTTTTTTCTTTTAATAATGCTGCCATACCTTCAAAAGTTTTTTGCACAAGTCTTTGGCTTGTTTCTAATTTTAAACCTTGTTTCACACCCGCATTTATAAGCCCCTGTGCAACCAAGGCTAAAAGTGCGGGACTACTGCCATTTGTTGCAATACTTGCAAATAGTTCTTCTTCACTCTCAACAAACTCACAATTCCCAAAACTTGACACAAATCGCATAATTTGAGTTTGAATATGTGCATTATTTTTTTCGTGTGCCTCCTGCATATTATGACTATCTATCATAAGATTTAGCACCTTGCCCACTTCTTTAATAGTTTGGTTTTTTGTAGCATGTTGTTGCCACAACACTGCACTTGAACTCAAATTATAACGTGCACCAACATTTGGCATAATGAGGGCATAGTGATAAGATTGGATATGATTATGTAAAACCCCTGCATTTATACCTGCTAAGACACTATAAACAATATGAGCACGCCCATGAAATATGAAAGAATCTAAATTATATGGTTTACAGGCAAGTAAAACCACTCTACCATCACACTCAATATCATATGTTGTCTCATAAATCACATCGTTCAAAAATTCACTACGACATGTTTGCATACTCTCTTGAAGCCATGCTTCTATCTTGCGAGGTGCTCTCCCTGCAATCACAATCTTTGTGATGTCAAGAAGTTCCTTAGATTGTCGTATTAACCCACCTAGGATTGCCTTTGCCATATTGCCATAACCTACAACGACTAACTCCATATCCTATCCTTTACTTAGCAATTTACATAGAATCATAACATATTTTTGTGTGCTTATTAAGATACAAATCGCTTGAACTTTTCACAGGACTTACATTATAACTCTACATTATAGTAAGTGTAAGCCAGAATGATGTCTGCTCAATGTCTCCCAATAGAGAACGGCTTGACTTGTTTTTTTCTTGTAGGATTGTGGTATCGAATAACCAGTCTCGATAGAAAAGTTTTTGTTACAAAAGGATACGAATGAAATTTATCAAAAAGATATTGTGGCTCAATAAAGCAAATCAAAGAGAGACCTATAATACAAGTTTATCGGACACGATCAACAATGAATATCCATCATTTTGTATAAGAGCGGCAAATAACGATACTGTATTCTCATCTTTTAGAACAAATCCCACGTATACAGAGATATTAGAGCATGTTGATGATAATATGGGGCGAAAATATCTTGATTTTATCCTACAAACAACATGTTTTACTGAAAAGGATTTTGAAACATTTCGGCAAAATGATTGGTATGGTGGAGCCAATATTCGCTATTACGAAGAAGTAGGCTATATGTCTCCATCAACTCTACGTTATATTAAAGTTTTAGCAGATTTAATAGAATATTTTGGTGATTTACACGATAAAGATATTTGCGAACTTGGCGTGGGATATGGTGGACAAGCACGCATTATTATGTCAATGTTTAATGTAAGAAGTTACACCTTTATAGACTTAGATTCTGCTTTATCGCTCAGCAAGAAATACTTGTCGCACTTTAAGGGGATAGAAAATAAGCTACGTTTTATATGTATGGAAGACCTAGAAGTAAGAGAATACGACCTCTTCCTAAGCAACTATGCCTTTAGTGAACTAAGGCGAAATATACAAGATATATATGCTGAGAAAGTTATTAAAGGTGCTAAACATGGGTACATTACATTTAACAATATTGAACCAAAAAACTTTAACTATCCATTAGAGCAATATGACACACTATTAAATAAACCTATACATATAGCAGATGAGATTCCAAATAGTCATCCGTTCAATAAGATCCTCACATGGTAAAGCTCTTACAAACTACAAAGATAATAACCTTATCACTTATTAAAGCTTTTTATTAGACATAAACACAAAATATAACAATGCTATACAAAAACAAAAGCGGTAAAAAAGCTTTAATTCCTCTAAAAGATTGCAATTACACAATCATAGACACATTTGATATATGCATAAGCACAACAACACAACTATATAATGCTAAAACAAAAAATATAATATATCTCTATTTTTGTATATAGAACAAAAAGATAAAGAAAAATCCAATTAGCTCTATATTTTTGCAGCCTGCAACTACTCAATTCAAGGATAAGAAATGATCTGCTATATAAAAACCTGAATTAATATTTAAGAATACAAATCATCATTTTTATGTTTAACTTTTATTCTGCCTAGATATTTAAAATAATGCTTAATAGTAAGGTTTTGAAGTGTAAGACACATGGGCATAAAAATAGGATTTATGCAAAATTGATAAAAACTGCTAGGAACCTAAAATCAGATCCTTTCATATTATCCCTTATAAGTTTGCCTTATATTTAATACATTTTCTCCAGCAGTCTATCTTTATGCATAAGAACCTATAGAGATTCACACTTGATTAAATCTCTATATTACTATTAAAACTTATGCTTCTTAGAATCTTCAACAATATCATGAACAATGCTTTGCATACTTTGTGCAATCACATCGGTTTGATTAGCAATAGCAGCATTTTCTTGCGTGATAGCTTCTAGCTGATTAGTAATATCCCTAATATGTGCTATACCTTGCGTTTGATCTTTGATTGATTGCGACATATCATTGACTGATTGTATAAGTGCATTAGCATTTTGTTCTATCTCACCCAAGGATTTATTGGTACGTTCAGCTAGGTTTCTCACTTCATCAGCAACAACTGCAAAACCTCTGCCATGCTCCCCTGCCCTTGCTGCCTCAATTGCCGCATTTAATGCTAACAGATTGGTTTGATCAGCTATATCTTTAATAATATTAATCACAGATTTAATCTCATCAGCCTCTCTTGTCAGCTCACCCATAGAATCTTCAATGAGTTGCATAGAAGAGTTAATATTCTCAACAGATTTTGTATTCTCTTGCAACGAAGTAACTTGTGATTGTGATGTTGCAATAAGATTTTGCACCATGCTAAATAGTTGATCTGCATTGCCGCCAAGTTGCTTTGCAATCTCGCTAGAATTACCAAGCATTGTGCTGATACTTGTTCCTAGGTGATTAACATTTGTTGCCATCTCTAATATTTTTCCTTCTAGACCATCGACATTTGCCCGTGTTGTATAATCGTTGTTAGCATAAATATCTAGCATATTAGATATCTTTGTAAGATGTAAGTCAAGGATTTTGAATAAATCATTAAATATATTCTTCAATTCATTCAAATGAGGCGAAGAAGCACTAGCAGTGATTTGATTTGCAAAATTACCATGTCGAGCTTCATTTGCCACACATAATACCTCATCAATAAATCGATTATCTTCTTCCAATTCTTTATGTATTAACAAGATATTCTCATTTATTTCTTTTGCCATCTTTCCTAATTCATCATTGGAATTCACTTTGATTAATGGCGCATTATCGCTTTGATGATTAATATATGCAAAAAAGCTTTGCAACCCTTGAGAGATTGTGCCAATTGGTGTTAAGAGCTTTTGAATCACAATATAAACAACCAATATCATAATAAGCCCTATAATCACTGACATAAGGATTCTCATCTCCAATCCTTTTCGTGCATGAGCGATAATATTATCCATACTTTCACCAACACAGATAGAATAACGTATGTTATTCTCATTGACGTGGCGACATACCCCAAGTCGCTCAGATCCGCTCAAGGAAGTGTAGGTAAATGGCGTCATATCTCCTGCTTCAAGTGCATGTTTATAATAATTCTTTAAACCCTCTGTTGTATTAAATAACTTCATTCCTTTATCGGTTGATACAAATATAGATTGCTCTGAGTCAAATCCAAAGATTCTAGTAGGCATCTTATCAAACTGACTTTGCAAGTTTGATAGTGGTGTATCAATCGATAGCACTCCCAAAACTCTGCCATTTTTCACCAATGGGATAGAAAATGTAAAGGTTGGGAGCTTACTTACAAAGTCCTCATATGCAGACGTCATAATCGCTGAATTACTTTGAACTGCACTTTTATACCAATCTCTTGTTCGCGAATCATAGTCTTCTACTTTACCTGTACCTTTCCCATACCTCCTAAAAGGCACTCGTTCTGCATCAGATTCTATATCACTTACAATCATGCTGCCATCTGCCAAGCCCACATACGCAGCCAAATGTGCCCCACCAAGTTTAAATCCAAATAAAAGCGGTCCTACATTTTTTACCAATGCTTCTGTAGATTCTAGCTTTTCTTCAGGAAGTGAAAGAATATGCTTTGCCATAAGCTCTAATGAGTCTATCCTATCTTGACTAAACATCTGTGTAGTAAGACTTGCCATCCGCACATAATCCACTTCCGCCTCTATAGCCTTCTCTAAGAGGTTGTTTTTATTTGAAATCATATTGATTATTTGCTGCACACCCAACCCAACAAGCACTAGCAACATAACAATAAACGACACTTTCGATTTTATACTTCTCATATTACTCCTTCTAATGTAAAAAAACACGTGCGATAATAACAAAAAAAACAAATAATATGGTATAATTCTCAAACTTGCAATATCATAATATTTTATATAATTTTAACCTATTTATTACAATAATTTTAAGATATCTTTAAAGAATATGTAGCACTATCTGAATTAAAATCAAGACTCTATAAGAGATTACGTCGATAATAATGCTCTAATTTTGAAAATATAAAGCTCAAAGGTAATAACACAATTAAATAAGCAGCAATAAGCAGAAAAAGAGCTTCATTTGTCTGTCCATAGTTGCTAATCACTTCCTTTGCGATCGACATTAAATCTTGCAAGGCAATAACGCCAACAATAGAGGTTTCTTTAATCAAAAACAATACATTAGCACAAATTGATGGTATGCTTAAAGGTATACTTTGTGGAAAAATTACATAACGCAAAATCTGTATACGACTAAAACCTAATGATAAAGCAGATTCTATTTGTGAAACTCGCACAGATTCTAAACCTAAGCGAAAAGATTCCGCCATATAACTACCACCTAGAAAAATCACACCAATAACTGCACACCAAAAATTTGGAATCTCAATCCAATAAGACAATCCAAAATAAAGAAAAAACAAATGTATAATAAGCGGTGTGTTACGCGATATTTCTATATATATACGCGTTATCCATACAAATGGTCGTATTTGATAGTAAAGCACAAGAGAGGCAATAAAACCAAGCAGTATTGCTCCACAAATCCCATAACATGAAATTTCTAGTGTGAGAAGCAATGCACGCCAAAATAATGGCAATATACTCACAATAAAATCTATATCCAAAAAATCATTAAAATTCATTATATCCATTATATTTAGATTCCAAAAAAGTGTAATTATATATTTCAGAATAAAGCAGTGTATATTAAAAGTGTTAAGTAACTTTTAATATTTCTAAAGTGTTTCATGAGAGGTTTAGAAAACTTACAACTAAAGTTAAAAAACCCATAAGTTACCATGTAACTTGCAATAATGATTTCACCCTATGACAAAACACAATCATAAATATGTCTCAAAGCTTTTGTAATACAAATTATATGCTTCCTGTAGGGATATAGCAATATCGTTGATTTTAATGCAATCGTTACTAGTTATATCTGTAATTTGCGTATATTTATGTGTTACTTTACCAATGACACACAAGGAAAGTCCATTACGTTTTGCCAATATTGAGAGCGCTTGTGCCGATTCTATATTTGGAGTTTCACAGATTACTTGTGTATGATTTTCACTAAAAAGCATAAGTTTACTAGAAGGAGAATGAGAGAATATAGACATATAATCTCTGGAATCTTTCATAAGATTTTCATAATTTGCAAAATCTTTAGCTAAAGTTGCCTGTATAGCATCAGTTAAGACTTCAATGCTTGCCTTTCCTACAACAGCCATCTTGCAAAGAGCAGTTGCAAGCCCTCCTTGTGCTATATCTTTTGCACTTATAATATGCCCTTGTGCTACACTCTCCCTTAAAGTCTCCCAAAGTTTTAATTCAGATTCTAAATCTATATCATGCAATACACCGCTATTTTTTGCACCGACCACTTTTTGCAATATACTACCGCTAAGGCATAACTCCCTATTTACAACGCCCAATACGCAAATATATGAATCTCTTGCGATAAAATGACTACTAATTGCCTTATTAGAATCCTCTAAAAGTCCGACACATACAATACTTGGTGTCGGATATATTGCTTCATCATTTGTTTGATTATAAAGCGAGACATTTCCACTTACAACGGGTGTTTGCAAGGTTTTACATGCTTCCTTAATGCCTTCACAAGATTCTTTGAACTGCCACATAACTTCTGGATTTTCTGGACTACCAAAGTTGAGACAATCAGTAATTGCCAAAGGTTTTGCCCCACTTAGTGCAACATCTCTTCCAGCCTGTGCTACAGCTATCTTAGCTCCAATTTTTGGATCCAAGTAGCAATATCTTACATTGCATTTTACACTAACTGCAATGGCTTTTTTCGAGTTATAATTATGTAAAGCCACGATGCTAGATGATAGCATCCCTGCCCCTTTAATGGTACTTGCTTTAATACTATCATCATACTGATTATAAATCCATGACTTATCGCATATATCAAGGCTTTTTAAGATCTCTCTTGTAAGTATATTAAGATTAGCACTATCATATTGCATAGTGTCTATCTGTTCTGTATTAAGTTGATCTTGCAAGAATTTGTTAGTAATTTTTAAGTCTAACATGCTACAAGATTCCAAGTATTTTGGCTTTTGTGTGGGGCGATTAAGCATGGGTGCGTTTTCTACAATGGGTGCAATGGGTAAGGTAGCACACATATCACCATGCCAAAATAATTCCATTTTCCCGGTATTACGCACCTCTCCAACAATCTCTGCACTCAATTCATATTTTGCAAAAATAGTCTTTATTTCCTCTTCTGCTCCCCTTTTTGCACAAAGCAACATACGCTCTTGCGATTCTGATAACATTAACTCATAAGGTGTCATACCGCTTTCACGCATAGGAATCTTATCAAGCCACATAACCATGCCACTACCGCTTCTACTTGCCATTTCAAAGCTTGAGCTTGTAAGCCCTGCTGCACCCATATCTTGAATACCCACAATAAGATCTTTTTGAAACACTTCAAGACATGCTTCTAAAAGTGATTTTTCTACAAATGGGTCACCAATTTGCACTGTTGGTCGCAGTGCCTTGCTCGTGGAATCAAAGCTATCGCTGCTCATCACAGCCCCACCTAGCCCATCTCTTCCTGTCTTACTCCCAACATACATGATAGGGTTGCCCTCACCACTTGCCTTTCCATAAAAAATCTCATCTTGCTTTGCAATACCCAAACTAAAAGCATTCACAAGGATATTACCATTATAACAAGATTCAAAGCTTGTCTCACCGCCAATAGTTGGTATCCCCATACAATTGCCATAATGCCCAATACCTTCTACTACACCATGCAACAAATGGATATGCTTTTTCTTCATTTTAGAATCTATAATATTACCAAAGCGGATACTATTAAGATTTATTATCGGATTTGCACCCATTGTAAAAATATCACGCAAAATTCCACCAACACCTGTCGCAGCTCCCGCATTTGGTTCAATAAAACTTGGGTGATTATGCGATTCTATCTTAAAGACAGCAGCTAGATTATCCCCTATATCAATAACCCCTGCATTTTCCCCTGGACCTTGTAATACCCAACTAGCCTCTGTTGGAAAACCTTTTAAATATATCTTGCTTGATTTATAACTGCAATGCTCACTCCACATCGCAGAAAAAATTCCAAGCTCAATTAAATTTGGCTCTCGTTCTAAAATTGCCGTAATCTTTTCATAATCATTAGAATCCAATTTGTGTTTTTTTAAAACAGCATTTAAATGTTCTTGCTTAATGCTCCATTCACCCATATTTATTCCTTTTTGAAAATGCAAATATTTATCAAAAATAAAAATAGCGATTCTAACCAAAGTTTGCAAGGAAATAGATATATCAAATTATATTTTTTTTAGTTTTTAGAAAATTTTTAATCATTTTTTGACTTTTTTTTGACTACAATATAAGCATAACCTTTTTACATTTAAATGGAGTTCATAGTAATGAAGTATATTAAATTCTTTAAAGAGTTGAATAACAGGGATGTGCCCCTTGTTGGTGGTAAGAACGCAAGTATTGGTGAAATGTTTCAGGAGCTTGTCCCTGTTGGCATTAAAGTTCCAGATGGTTTTGCAATCACAAGTGACGCATATTGGTATTTGCTTAGAAGTGGTGGCATTGAGGATAAGATCAAAGATCTTTTAAGAGATATTGATTATACAGAAATGGATGTATTACGTAATCGTTGCAGCAAGATTAGAGAGCTTATTTTCAGCACTCCATTGCCTCAAGACTTAAAGGATGAAATTTTTCAAGCCTATGATATGTTGAGTCAAGAGTACAATATGGCAGAAGCAGATGTTGCTGTCCGCAGTTCTGCTACAGCTGAAGACTTGCCAGATGCAAGTTTTGCAGGGCAACAAGACACATATTTAAGTGTTAAGGGTAAGACAGATTTAGTGCACTATATTAAGTCGTGTTTTGCTTCACTTTTTACACATCGTGCTACAAGCTATCGTGCAAGTAAGAATTTTGATCACTTCAAAGTTGCTTTGAGTGTTGGTGTGCAAAAAATGGTGCGTTCAGATAAGGGTGCAGCAGGAGTTATGTTTAGTATTGATACAGAAACTGGGTTTAAAGATGCAGTCTTTATCACTTCATCATGGGGGCTTGGTGAAAATGTAGTTGGTGGTACTGTAAATCCAGATGAATTTTATGTATTTAAACCAACATTAAAAGAAGGAAAGCGACCTATCCTCAAACGCAAACTTGGCACAAAAGATGTAAAAATGGTATATGCTCCAGCAGGTAGTGAAAAGCCAACAATGAATGTGAAAACAACACATCAAGAAATGGAAACATTCTCAATTACTGATGAAGACGTCTTAACACTCGCAAAATATGCTATAAGTATCGAAGAGCATTACACAAAAGAAGCAGGCGAATATCGTCCTATGGATATGGAGTGGGCAAAAGATGGACAAAGTGGAGAGATTTTTATCGTACAAGCACGCCCAGAAACAGTGCAAAGTCAAAAAACAAAGAGTGGCGCAAAGATTGAAAAATTTCATTTCAAAAATCCAGAAGAAGAACGTGAAGTTGTCTTAAGGGGTATGGCAATTGGCACAAAAATTGGTAATGGTAAAGTAAGAATTATCAATAATATAGAACATATGAACACATTTAAAGAAGGTGAGATTTTAGTTACTGATAATACCGATCCAGATTGGGAACCAGTAATGAAAAAAGCTGCTGCAGTCATCACAAATCGCGGTGGCAGAACTTGTCATGCTGCTATCGTTGCACGTGAAATTGGTGTACCAACAATCGTAGGAGCACATGGTGCTACTGAAAGACTATACACAGGAATGGAAGTAACAGCCTCATGTAGTGAAGGTGAGGAGGGGCGCGTATATGCAGGAATACACCCTTATGAAATAGAAACCATATCTCTAGATCATCTTGGTAAAACGAAAACAAAAATTTACATGAATGTTGGTGATCCTGCGAAAGCATTTGGCTTTGCACAGATTCCCAATCATGGTGTTGGTTTGGCTCGTATGGAGCATATTATCTTACACCAGATTGTAGCACACCCTTTAGCACTACTAGATTTACAAAACGATAAACCAATACACAACCATGATGAAGTATCAAAGCTTATACATGGCTATGATAACCCTAAAGACTTTTTCATTAAGAAGATTGCCGAAGGTATGGGTATGATTGCTGCAGCTTTTTATCCAAATCCAGTCATTGTTCGCACAAGCGATTTTAAAAGTAATGAGTATCGCGGTATGGTTTCAGGGGAGCATTACGAACCTCAAGAGGAGAATCCTATGCTTGGCTATCGTGGTGCAAGTCGATATTATTCTGAACAATATCGCACAGCATTTGAATGGGAATGTCAAGCTTTAGCTATGGTGCGTGATGATATGGGACTGACGAATATGAAAATCATGATTCCATTTTTACGTACACCTGAAGAGGGAAAAAAGGTGCTCGAGATTATGAGGCGAAATGGATTAGAATCTGGTAAAAATGGGTTAGAAATCTATGTTATGTGTGAATTGCCAGTTAACATTATTTTGGCTGATGATTTCTTAAGTATGTTTGATGGCTATTCTATTGGATCAAACGATCTGACACAACTCACATTGGGTGTAGATAGAGATGGTGATTTAGTAAGTCATATATTTGATGAGAGGAATCCTGCTATGCTTGAAATGTTTAAACAAGCAATACAAGCATGTAAGAAACATGGCAAATATTGTGGAATCTGCGGTCAAGCACCAAGTGATTATCCAGAAGTCGCAGAGTTTTTGGTGCAACAGGGTATTAGCTCTATTTCACTGAATCCAGATTCTGTTGTGAAAACTTGGGAACGTATAGAAAAGCTTGAAAAAGCGATGCAAAAATAAAGGGACATACAATGAAGAAACAAAAACCTAAAAGTTATTTACGAAAAATTTCTGATGCGGCTATTTTAGGTGGTATGAGTGCGGTATTAGTTGCGGGATTACTTGGCTGTGATAATGGTTCAAATGATACGAATACAGCACAGCAAGTAAGCAAAAAGCAAGGTGTCACTGTTATCCTGCAAGAAGAGGCTGATGGTAGTTACAAGATCGTTGATGAACAGCCAAGTAATGATGGTGATACAACAATTATTGTCAAAGATACCGCAGGTAACAAAAGAATATTAAGCAAGGAAGAAGTAGATGCGCTAGTCGCTGAAGAAGCAAAGAAAATTGATAATGGTACCAGTACACTTACAAGTAGTGATGGTGGTGGGCTTGGCATTGGTGGGGCTATCCTTGCAAGTGCGGCTGGAGCTTTAATAGGAAGTTATATAGGTAATAAATTATTTAATAACGCAAATTATAAAGCAAATGCACAAAGGGGCTATAGCTCACCATCAGCATACCAACGATCACAAGCCAGCTCTACAAGAGCAACCACAGGCAGCAGTACAACAACCACAAAAGCAACGCCACAGAATGCAAAAAGTGGCTTTTTTGGTGGAAACACCAGTTCAACTGCAACCTCTTAAATCTTATATACTCTCCCACATTTGTTTTTCAAGTTTTAAAGTATCATATCATGCTTAAACAAGTGTGGGGTGGTGCCTTCAAAGTTACATGATTTCTAGATTCTATATTTCAACTCCTTTAAGTAGATCATATAAAAGCCACAACTTTTAGACTTTTAGATATCCAAGATGATAAAACTTGCAATAACAAGGAAATTATTGTGTAACTTAAAGGTAAAATTGCTTAGTTAAATATCCAATATAAGTAGAGTTCTTACTTACTTCCCATAAAATATTACTACATGTTATTAAGTAATCTTGTAGGCATGATATATTGAATAAAGATTATTATGTATTAGGAAAGTATAAGCATATTAATACATGGTATTTCGTTACAAAATCTTAGATATAGTAGGCATCAATTTTACTTATTTGCAGCCACTTATATATTGCTTACAAGGATGTGATTTAATCTAATCCTCACACCAACACCTACTGCAAATAAAGTCTGATTTTAAATAGAACTATCAATAAACTCTAAATAAGATAACTAGCAAAGACTAATTTATAGAGACTTTTAGTCTCTATCCACCCCCTACTTTTATATATTATGTTTTTTATTCACTTCCTTCCAATTCATCTGGTAAAGGCATAATTTCATCACTTGTACCAATTTGTTCTTTTATCTTTGCGGCAATTTCATTTGCTATATCAGCATTTTCTTTCAAAAACACCTTTGCATTTTCTCTACCTTGCCCAATCTTTTTGTCACCATAAGAAAGCCAAGCACCACTTTTATCGATAATATCAAGCTTCACACCATAATCAATGATCTCACCCTCTTTGCTTATGCCCTCACCAAACATAATATCAAATTCTGCCTCCCTGAATGGTGGTGCAACCTTATTTTTCACCACTTTTGCCTTCGCACGATTTCCGATGATATTATCGCTTTGCTTAAGTGTGGCCACTTTTCTGATATCCACACGCACACTAGCATAGAATTTTAACGCATTACCACCTGTTGTTGTTTCTGGACTACCATAACCCATAGCACCAATCTTCATACGAATTTGGTTGATAAAAATCACTGTAGTATTCATCCTTGACAATACACCTGTGATTTTACGCAAAGCATGACTCATAAGTCTTGCTTGCAAACCAACATGTTGATCGCCCATATCCCCATCAATCTCTGCTTTAGGCGTTAAAGCCGCAACAGAATCTACAACAATCAAATCAACTCCACCACTACATGCAATCGTCTCTAAAATGCTTAAAGCTTGTTCACCATTATCTGGTTGACTTACCAATAGATTCTCTGTATCAACACCAAGATTTTTTGCATAATACACATCGAGTGCATGTTCAGCATCAATAAAAGCACACACGCCACCATTCTTCTGACACTCCGCAATAACTTGCAATGAAAGTGTTGTTTTACCACTTGACTCTGGTCCATAAATTTCAATGATTCTGCCCTTTGGAATACCACCAATACCAAGTGCCAAATCAAGCCCCAATGAGCCTGTGGATATAGAATCTATCTTTTCCACCTGCTTGTCTCCAAGCCTTATAAGCACACCCTTGCCAAAGGCTTTATCTACTTGTTTCATCGCATTTTCAAGTGCTTTTTGTTTATTTGGATCAATCGCCATTGTTACCCTTTATTCAGTAATATTTATAGGATTCTAGCATGATAATGTAGATTTTAAAAACGAAAATATTTTATTATGGAATTTATGTTTTAGATTTTTAAGCCATATTGATAGGAGATTTAAACATATTATATGGTTTTAACAAAAAAGACTGCATTACACAACACACACTATTTTAAGCTATGTTTGTAAAATTTTAGCCTAAGATATACTAAATCTCTGATACCTTTTATAAACTATATAAAACATAGTAGAAATACGATGCACATCACAAAATAGACGCAAATCCTGCTTAATATAATCCCTCTAAATATTGACGCATATTTATATGCTATCAAATCTGCATTGATTTATGCTACACTTACAAGCTTTAAATTACAACATAAAGAAGTCTAATATGCAAATAACATGGCAAACAAAAGAAGCTCAACAAATCGATGTACTCTCGCAAAGAAACAGCCTTTATCCCTTTCCACATAAAGAAATAGCACAGCATATAATGAATACACAACACAAGAAAAAGCAAAAAGCTAATAAAGAAAATCCAATTATTAGCAAAAAGATTCTCAATATTGTTGGTCGGACAAATGCAAAATATAATCTCATTAAAGAGGGAGATAAAATCTTACTAGGACTAAGTGGCGGTAAGGACTCTATGTTGCTTGCAACTATTTTTGCCTATATGCAAAAACATGCACCTTTTAAATTCGAATTTCTTGCTATGACGGTTGATTATGGTAGAGGTGGTGAATATGAATATATTTTTGAATATTGCAAAAAATTAGATATTCCCTATGAACTTAATCGTACACAAATCTTTAAAATACTTGAAAATCACAAAAAAGAAGGTACAATTTATTGCTCATTTTGTTCGCGCATGAGACGTGGTGAACTTTATAGTATGGCATTAGAAAGAGGGTTTAATAAGATTGCATTAGCACATCATTTAGATGATGCCGCAGAAAGTTTTATGATGAATCTTACTTACAATGGTGCTTTGCGTTCTATGCCTCCTTACTACAAAGCACAAAATGGACTTGGTGTTATCCGTCCGCTTATCTTTGTGCGTGAACGACAAATTATAGATTTTATTGCAAGCAATAAAATCTATATCGCACCTGATTGCAATTGCCCAATAAATTGGCTACCAGAAGATAAGAGACCAAAAGCTAGGGCTGCAAACAAAGAGTTATTAAAAGAATTGGAATCTAAAAACCCAAATCTATTTAAATCGCTAAAAAATGCCTTTAGTAACATCCATGTGCAAAGCTTTTGTGATGAAAGGTTTATGGATTCTGAATAAATATATATAATAAGTTAAAGTTTAAGCAGCAGGGCATAGGCTTAGAGTAAAAAGATTGTGTGAAGACATCATAAATAAACACCAACATTGCATTTGCATGCAGATAACCCCAAAGCCATAGCTGTATTACTTCAGCATGATATCAAATAAGGCACCGCTACAATAATATATTATATATTAGGATTTATAATATATTATTCACATAGGTATGCAGGAAAGTTCCTTGTCAAAAAATTGACATCTGCTTAATACTTTCATCTATAGATTTGATAACCATATTGTTAGATTTAACACAAATCTACTATATTATTGGGCAAAAGTAATCTATAAAACCATATTATTACTAAAAAAATAAATAATAAAATTGACATTAACATATGTGGTTAAACCTAATTACTATTATCATATTATTCTAATATATCAAAGGCTATTCTTAAAATCAATATTGTTTATTCTAATGAATAAATTAGTTTGTATTGTTATTAGCATAGTGCTATTGTCAATATTTATTTCGAAACAATCTGGCACCTGTGTAGGTATATTAACCACATATCTATTAAAAAATTCAACCTCCCTAAATTTCCTATATCATTACTCGCTGAAACTTACCAGCACACAATAATTATACATGATAAACAAAGATATGTCTGGCTTTCCTCTGTTTATTCAATTAATTGATATACAACTCAATATGACTAAAAAGGATATTCCGTAAATATACCTTCATGAAGCAAATTATGTATGTTGAAATAAGTTTTAGATACTACATCTTTAACCCCATGGGAACTAGGCTTGAAGATAAAAACCTTAATTGAAAAATCAGTTACAGTATCTTATGCAATTTATAAAAATTTTTATAAATTTACACTTACTTAAAAATAGATATTCAATTCAGCCTCTATGTGTGATATATGTGAAAGGTATATCAAGTTATTTGATAGCATAGAGTCAAAAGTCACTGAAACATATAATTTAGAAACGAATTATTTAAAGTACTGTGTTACAATTATTAGAAGGTTGTGAATTAAAGGGGTAGTTATGCAATATAGCGAACATTTGGGTTTCAATAAGTATGCTATTATATGTGGTAATGGACCAAGTCTTGCAGAGATAGATTACAAAAGGTTACCCTTAGAATACGATGTATTTCGTTGTAATCAATTTTATTTCGAAGACAAATATTATATGGGCAAAAGGGTAAAATTTGCGTTTGCCAATCCATCTGTTCTTTTTGAGCAATCATACACCTATAGAACGCTATCATATACAAAAGAATATGAAATAGATAACATTGTTGTTTCGAATTTTAATCTTAATCATATAGATTCGTGCTATTTGCAATATTTGTATATTTATGATGACATAATTTGTGGCTCAAGACAACTTGCTAGACTCAAAGACTTTTATGCTTTTATACGCTATAACGAACTCTATTGTGAAAGACGCATAACTTCCGGAATCTACATGTGTGCATTTGCTGTTGCATTAGGGTATAAGGAAATCTATATAGCAGGTATCGATTTGTATAGTACGAAAGAAGCTTATGCCTTTGATATTATGCAGCAAAATCTACTAACAATAGTCCCATCGTTTAGCACCACGCCGAGCAGCTGTCATGCAAAAGAAATAGATGTTGAGGCCCTGTTTTTTTTAGAGCAACATTATAATGTAAAATTTTATAGTGTATGCCTAGGTAGTCCGCTGAATGAATATATACCATTAGCAAATTTGCATAATAATACGACACTGCAAATAGTACAAAAAACAGAAAAGTCCATAAGAGATATGCTTATACCCCCTGCAAGTGCCTATAAAAAACTAAATTATGGTATAGAAATTCAATCACAGCACAACCCACTCGATCATACAAAGGAACAACAAGAGTACAAGAAAATGCTAAGGAATAACAGTATATATAGACTTTATAGAGACTTCATAAGATTTCCAAAAGCCGTATATTACTATGTGAAAGGTTATAAGATATGCAGAAAATTAAAACAATCAATCAAAAACAATAGGAACGTAATATGACATACGCGCTCCAAGGACAATCTATTTTCTTAACAGCACTAAAGACATTGCATTGTTGCGCCTTTATATATTTTTTCATACCTGACACATATTGCTATAGAAAGCAATACATATATGAGGGGTTATGTATTGCATAATAGTAAATCGCATATTATAACGAAAGATGTGCTAGGTCTTGGGGGAGGGGTAAGTTATAGAGAATTGTCTTTCGAAAAATATGCAGATTTAAAGAAACTCACATTTTTAAGCAAACACTACAATGTAAAATTTTATAGCCTATGCCCAAATAGCCCACTGACAAGCTATTTTCCTTTGGCACCCATTACAGGCAATACTTTCATACCCAGTAAGAAACCAGACAACTATACAAAGGACATCTTAATACCAAAAGGTAATGGGGTAGAATCTATGCGAGACATTTTAAGACTTGATTTACATTTGTATGATGAAGACGTTAGGAAGAGAAATAGAATTAAAAACAACATTTACTTTAGAATTTTTGATGATTTAATGCGACTACCAAGAGATATTAAACATTATCTTCAGAATTTAAAAAAGGGGTAATCATGACTGCAGTAAAGATAGGACATTTAGATATTGATGAATCTAAGCCACCGCTTGTTGTTCCAGAGATTGGCATAAACCATAATGGTAGCTTGGAGATAGCAAAACTTATGGTGGATTCTGCTTTTAGAGCTGGTGCCCAAGTTATCAAACATCAAACGCACATTGTAGATGATGAAATGTGTAGTGCGGCACAACAAGTAATCCCAGGCAATGCAAATACAAGTATTTATGACATCATGAAAAAATGTGCTCTAAGTTTTCATGACGAACTTACATTAAAAGAATACGCGGAAAAGAAAGGATTAATGTAC
This sequence comes from Helicobacter trogontum, assembly GCF_000765905.2. GTDB lineage: Bacteria > Campylobacterota > Campylobacteria > Campylobacterales > Helicobacteraceae > Helicobacter_A > Helicobacter_A trogontum. The sequence continues at coordinate 54,253 of NZ_JRPL02000004.1, forward strand.
CTTAGCACACCCTTCTCAAGAGCAGCCGCAAACAGACTGCAAGATATGGGTGTAAGTGCATTTAAGATAGGTAGTGGGGAATGCAATAATTATCCATTATTGAAACACATTGCGGGCTTTAGAAAACCTGTTATTTTAAGTACAGGCATGAATAACATAGAAACTATTACTAAAAGTGTAAAGATTTTCAGAGATTTTGAAATTCCATTTATATTGTTACATACAACTAACCTCTATCCCACACCCCCACATCTTGTACGACTTAATGCGATGTTGAGACTTAAAGAGGAATTTCAATGTCTTGTTGGTTTAAGTGATCACAGCACAAACAACCTTGCATGTCTTGGTGCAGTGGCACTTGGTGCATGTGTGTTGGAGAGACACTTTACGGATTCCATGGAGAGAAGTGGTCCTGATATTATCTGTTCCATGGATGAACATGCCTTAAGAGATCTGATTATACAAAGCAAAGAACTATTTATTATGAAGGGTGTGTTGACAGAACCCAAGATAGCTACTCAAGAAGAACAAGTAACAATTGATTTTGCTTTTGCAAGCATTGTAAGTATCAAACCTATCAAAAAAGGTGAAATCTTAGATATGTCCAATATTTGGGTAAAAAGACCAGGTAAAGGTGGTATCCATGCGTCAGAATTTGAAAATATATTAGGTAAAAAAGCAATGAGAGACATTGCAGAGAATGTACAGATTCAGTATGAGGATTTCGCTTGATCCACTTGATTGCTTAAAAATGTGTTATGTTTCATGGCACTAAAATTCTAAAGATAGGAAGTAAAGGGACGTAGAGATTGAAAAAGATAGTTTTTGTAAGCGGAACACGTGCTGATTTTTCAAAAATAAAATCCTTGATGCTAAAAATTGAAAAATCAAATGACTTTGAACTGCATATATTTGCAACAGGTATGCACTTAAGCAAGCAGTTTGGCTTAACTGTAAGAGAGATAGAAAAGTCTAACTTTAAACATATTTACAAGTTCATTAATCATGACAGGTATTATCAGATGGATTTAGCTTTGTCACACACTATTGATGGATTTTCAAAGTTTATTGCTGAATATGAACCAGATCTAATTGTAGTGCACGGCGACAGAGTAGAACCATTAGCTGCTAGTATTGTCGGAGCATTAAATAATATCCTAGTAGCACACATCGAGGGTGGTGAAATATCTGGTACAATAGATGATAGCATTCGCCATGCTATTTCAAAATTAGCACACATCCATTTAGTTAATGATTCTAAGGCTAAAAAGAGACTAATACAACTTGGAGAAGATAAAAATGCTATATTTATTATCGGTTCGCCAGACTTAGATATTTTGGATAGCGACAGCATAAATTTAGAGGAAGCAAAAAGGTATTATAACATGAGTTTTCAAGAATATGCTATTGTTATGTTTCATCCTGTAACAACAGAATTAGATTCTATGAGAAAACAAACAGATGAACTTGTAATGGCACTTCAAGAAAGTGAAGAAAACTATATTATCATTTATCCCAACAATGATTTAGGATTTAATTTTATTCTAGAATCTTATGAGATATTACGAAATAACCCACGTTTTAAATTCTACCCATCTATTCGATTTGAATATTTTATTGCGTTTTTAAAAAATGCAAAATTTTTAATCGGCAATTCAAGCTGTTTATTAAAAGAAGCCCCTTATTTGGGCATCCCTAGTATCAATGTCGGTACAAGACAAAATGGTAGAATGGGAAGTACATGTCCTAGCGTGTTCCATGTGAATGCACAAAAAAGTGATATACTTTACACGATAAGCAAAGCAAAGACCTTCAAGCATCAACATAAAAATCACAAAGCAAGAAGAAAAAGTGATGAGTTGTTTTTTGATTTATTACAAAAAGGTATATTTTTTACTATACCAAAGCAGAAGAAATTTCTAGATATATAAGACTTATTTATTAAACTAAATGGTATTTTATACAAGGAGATATGATGCAACTCTTACGATATATTAAGACTTTGTTTAAAACAAATACGGCAAACAAGATGTTACACAATATACATTTGCAAACACTAGATTCATTTACACCCACAAATGTTTTAACGCAAATCAATAATATTTGGACATATAAAGCAGCCATGGGGGGGGGGGGGACGTCCCGCCATTATATCGGTGCGATGATAATGCGAAAGATACAAAATCCGCACTTAATCCATGGGCATTCATTCGTGTAAAGAATGAAGAAACCACTTTGCGTGCGAGTTTAGATTCTATCTTACCTGCAATTCAGCGAGGAGTAATTGGCTATAATGACTGCACAGATAGAAGCGAAGCTATAATCTTGGATTTTTGTAAACAACACGCAAGCTTTATTCCAGTAAAATATCCCCATGAAGTAATGTTAGAAAATCCACAACATGAATACAACAAACTGCATTATTATTATAAATTTGTACTAGAGCATATTCCTAAAAATGAATGGTTTATCAAAATAGATGTTGATCATATCTATAATGCAAAAATACTTTTTCAGACGTTTTATTTACCACAAATACAGAAACACGCCGTTGTCTATCCGAGAATAAATTTTATTGTAAAAAAAGAGCAAAATTTACATAAAATTTATATACAAAACAATGGTGTAAATGGTTTCGTTGATGGTTATGATCAATTATTGATATGCAACAAAAACATTGATTTTGTCGAACGAAAAACATCTAAATCTGCACAATGGATTGATAAAAGCAGTCATGCAAATATATTATATTCTGAACAACAGGTCGTACCAAATAATATAGTCTATATCAATGCACCGCTTACACAATGGCACTTTCCAGCTGTAAAGCAGAGGAGGCATGATTTTAGTGGGCATCTAGACATAATGACATTACAAACTTTTAAGGAATATAATAAGCATCTTATTGGCTCAAAAATACCTAGCTGTATGCTTGAAGAAGATTTGATAAGATCAATATATGATCAATTTGAGCTAAATTAATCTAAAGTCTTAATCAATAATACAAATAGCTACTCTCTTATTCTGCATTTCAATCATATCTCTTCCAGTATGTCCGATCAAAGAAATCTGCCTCATTAAGCAAAGCCTCAAAGGGCTTATACCTCTCTTTATACCCCATAGATTTATGGTTCTTAATCCAATATCCTGGGTAAAAATATTTAAGGTTAAGTTTTTTTGCAAGATTTAATAACAATATAATGTTAAGCGTCCCCAAACTAAGCTTCTCATAATCATGATCGTAAAAAAAATAATTTGCACTCATAGAGCTAAGGACAATATCAAAATAACTTACACCAATAAGCCTACCATCACGATACAAACACATTTCATAGCCAAAATATTCACTGCCAGCAACAAAGGAGTTTGTATAACGTGCCATATCGATATTATTCATACTCCAATTTTTCTTACGCATCATTTTGGTATGATATTTTACATATAAACACACACGTGCATCATTTGTCAGAGGTCTTCGTATTTGTATAAGAGTGTCGCTATTTTTTTTTAGAATCCGCTTCATATTAACACTTATCTGAAACTCATCAACAAGCTGTCGTATAGTGATACATTCCTTACAATTTGGACATTGGGGCACAAAGAAATACTCTCCAAAGCGACGATAGCCACGCTCAAGCAAACCTTGATAAAAGTATGGTGTGCAATCCTTGATACCCAAATATCTAAACTGACTTTCTTTATTTGCAAAGTAAGAACAAGGATGAAGCTCTGAAAAAAAATCAAAATATTCCATAATCCACCATTATTTCCTAGTGTAAAATACTTTTTTATAAGTTTTTATTGCAATAAAATAGAAGATAGGAATATCTAATAGATTGACAAGTGATTTAATACCATAATCAAATAAAAAAAGCATAAAAACATCATAGTAGGGCAGAACACCAAAAAATGCAATATGAAAAAATACAAACGTATCAACACATTGTGCTACACATGCACTCACACCATTACGAAACCACCAAAGACTAGGAAATTTTTTCTTCAACTGATAAAATATCACAACATCTAAAAACTGCGCCACAAAAAACGCACTCACACTAGCGACTGCGATACGCAATGCGATATGTGGCTCATTTGAAATAAATGCAATCGCACAAGATGGTAAAAATGCAAATAAAAGTCCATAACGCAATGCCCTCAACACATCTTTTCTACTATGTTTTTCGCTTAACACATCCATAATCAAAAATGAAAGTGGGTAAGTTAATGCCCCATAGGTGACATGATTTAGTTCTAATGTTATGTTGAAAAAAGGGATATGCACACTACCGATTGTAAAACTTACGAGGTAGTTGGAAGCCACTATCACACATGTAAACAACATAACAGCAACAACAAAAGTGTTCTCACTCATTTGTTTTTCTTGTGGCGGCACATAACTCATGCTATTTCTCCCTTGTGCAATTCTGATAGTTTTAACACAAACTCTACTTCACTTTTTGTAATGCGCAACTCCTTAGAAATCGCATCTATCGTGTAACCATTCTTAAAAAGTTCTAGAATCTGCTTTTCATTTCGCTGTTGCGATGGTGCATTAAAATGACCAAGACTTCGCAATCTCTCCTCTAATACCAAAATTTTATCTTCAAAATATTCTCTATCACTTTGCAGTCCATGCTGCAATGATAAAATATCTGCCTTTAAATCTGCTACCGCTTTCAAAGATTCTGCATTTGGTTTTGTATCAAGAGTGCGTTTTTCATTCTCCATAATCCATTTCTGTATCTTATAAATTTCTTTATATATATCTTCAATAGAAGCCTCAAGTCGCACAAACTTTTTTGCACTTTCCTTTTCTTTGAGTGAAACATAAAGCAATACGATAATAATCATAAGAATAAATAATCCTGCCATAATAACACTCATTGTCTCATAGCTAAGATTTGTTGCACTTGTAATATTCATATAGCCCCTTTCATTATTATTGTAGTTTTTGTGTTTTGCGCGCTTTAAGCGCTTCTCTTTCTATCCCCACAATATAACTATCATAATCTCTTAAATCCCTATCCGCCATTGTTTGCACCTGTAAAACCTGTGTATCCTTTGCAACCGCAAATAATGGTACACAACGCACTGGAAATACAGGCAAAAAGAGTCTCACATAATATTGTGAATCTGGTATAAGCGAAGCAGAATCTAAAATGATAATTCCATGCCCTAATTGCTTGGTGTGAATATTGTATTGCAATGGAATATAATGCACCGAAGAACCCGCTATAAGATTCTCAAGATGTTCTAACTTCTTGTAAATATGCACAAGCATTTCACCAAGCACTGCTGTACCACCACCACATTTACAATCGCCACTTTTTGCCTTAAGTGAGGATAGCCATTTATCAATAGAATTTCCATGTAGCTGTGTGATAACTTCATATTCTTTGATAGCCTCTAACCTTATAGAATCATCAAGGACTTGCAGCTCCACATTTAAACTAGCATCAACTAGGCGTGTTTCTAAATCCATACTAAAACCTCACTATGCTGTCCAAAATGATAAAAAATAAAAAAACAAAGCCTAAATATCCATTTGTTGTAAAAAATGCACGTGGAATATTTTTAAAATCTTTTCTCACAATCAAATGCTCATAAAAAAGCATACAGGCTGATAAAATAAGCCCAATGATAGCAAGATGATAAGTTGTGCTAAAACGCAAAAATAATGCCCAAAAGAACACGGTAAGGATATGAAAAATACGTGCAATCTGTAATGCATTCTCAGAACCAAAATATGCAGGTATGGAATATAAATTATGCTTTTTATCATGTTCTATATCCTGCAAAGAATATAATATATCAAAACCTGCCACCCAAAATAATACCCCAAGACTAAGAAAAATAGTCCATAAATGCACCTCACCGCTCACTGCAATATCTCCAGCAATAGGGGCTAAACCAAGTGATAAACCAAGTACCAAATGCGCAAGATAAGAAAATCTCTTCATCACGCTATAAATACCAAGGATAAATAAAAAAGGTATAGAAAGCTTGAAAGCTAAATCATTAATAAAATAACTCACAAGGATAAACAATAATGCATTTACACTACAAAAAAGTAGTAATGCTGAAAACCCTAAACGACCATCAACACTTGGACGATTTTTTGTGCGTTCATTTGTGGAATCTATATCTCTATCGCAAAGTCGATTAAATGCCATAGCAAAATTACGTGCAGTTATTAAGGCTATAGCACACAAAAAAAGCGTTTTAAAACCAAAAAAACCATCACCATGAAATGCATTTGATGATACAATCATAGCAATTACAATAAAACTTGCACTAAAAATAGTATGCTCAAACATTACCAATTCGCTTAAGGTTTGTAATTGCTTTTTTAATTTTTCCATGAGAAACCGCACTTTCATTATAAAACTAATAAACTCTATTATGCTTTACGTCTGCACTTCATACCCATGTATTGCATAATTATTTGTTTAAACTTTTAACTATAACTTAAAATTGCTGAAAAATCAATAAGACAATTTGCCTTTTTACTTATTATACACTTCTTTCAAGCATTGCCTTACTAACATTTATGAGTACTAGCAAAATAATATATAAATAATTGAATTATTTCTATTAATTGCTTATCATTATGAGTAGCCTTAGTGAATCAAAAACATATAATAGCGGCTTAATAAATATTAGCAAACTTGCATACAAATACAATAAACACACTAAAACTTTCCACAAAGATAAAATTCAAATAATCTTTATCTTACATTCAATAACATGCAAATGCATAGTTTTTTGGTATTTTTTGCTAGAATTATAATTCTATGTTTATTTGAATACATTTACTAAAGAGGTTATGTTTTGGAAACAACATTATCACCAAATATTCACATGCTTGAACAAAAGCTTAATTATACATTCAAAAATAAAAAGAAATTAGCAGAAGCATTGGCACACAAATCTTTTAAAAAACCATACAACAATGAACGTTTGGAGTTTTTGGGTGATGCTGTGCTAGATTTAGTTGTGGGGGAGTATCTCTTTGAGACTTTTTCACAAAAAAATGAAGGCTCATTGTCAAAAATGCGTGCATCTTTAGTGAATGAAGCCTCATTTTGTAAGCTTGCCCAATCCATTAATTTAGGTAAATATCTCAATTTATCTGCTTCAGAGATCAATAATGGAGGAAGGTTAAAGGCTAGTATTTTAAGCAATGCTTTTGAGGCTATTATGGCGGTAATCTATCTTGAATCTGGGTTAGAGACAGTAAAGCGTGTGTTTTACCCCATTTTACACAACGAGTTTCATATCGATGAAGAATTATTGTCAAAGGATTATAAATCAGGTTTGCAAGAATATACGCAAGAGAGGTTTGGTTGCACCCCAAGTTATGAAATGCTCTCACAAGAGGGACCAGATCATAATAAAGTCTTTACTATGCAAGTAAAGATTCAAGATAAAATATATGCAAGTGCAAATGGCACAAGCAAGAAAGCAGCTCAACAGGCTGCAGCAAAACTCACACTGCAAATCTTACAACAAACATAATATCCACAGGATAGCACTTTTATAGTCTGCAAGACTAGTGATGTTATGTTATAAGCAGTACTTTGGATAAAAATCAATATATCATCTCTTAAGATTTTGTCAAGTAGCAATGAATTTTAAAGATAGAATCTAAGTACTTCCTATAAAATTATCCAACAAATTGGACTGCAATTTATTCTAAGAAGCCTTATCTAGATTATTTTTTATCAAGCTTTCTCCCTAATTTACATAATAATACTCTTCTATGTAACTTTTTCATACAATTATTTTAAGTATCAAGTACTTAAAATCTAGCCATGATAATGCACAATAATTTAATAATATAAAGACCAACACACATGTCTCACAAGAAATTTTAATACAAGTATAAGTTTTCTTGCATTTATAATGAATCTCACCGCACTCCATATAATAAATATTGTCAAATTTTGATAAGCTTAAATCTTTATGAGAAATAACCTTAAAGATCAAAGAAATGGGCTGATATTTCCATATTACAATCTTTAGGGACTTGAAAATAATAGATCTTTAATTCTATACTGCATTGATAATGACTTTATGCTCTTACATATTTCAATAGATAGAATCTAATATCATAAAATTAATATGAAACAAAAAAACGGGAAACACAAGTTAACTTACATGACCACCTAGAAAAGATACTTAACCATCATATATTATCTCTAAGAGTAATATTCTAAATTGCAATCTTATCTACACCTTTGAAGTATAAAATTTAAAACTATACATTATTGTGCTATACTTTAACACATGAGCTTATCTAACTATACTCTAAAAACATGTGGAATCTTTTTTATAATACAATGAAATCATATAGAAATATCTTCACATACCGTTGCATTCTGTGTTCATAATGCATTAGGTAAATGTATTTAAGAGTTTAGCAACAAATAAACAAAGAAAGGAAAAACATGGCAAAAGATGCAAATGGAGTGACTTTAAATGCAGGTGATAGTGTTAGTGTTATTAAGGATTTAAAAGTAAAGGGTGCACAAAGCACAATCAAACGAGGAACAACGATAAAAAACATACGACTAACAAGCAAAGATGATGAAATCGAAGCTAAAATAGATAAATGTGGTGTCATAGTCTTAAAAACTTGTTTCTTGAAAAAAATTTGACATCCACTACAATCTTTTCTTATCTCTCATTGATAAAAGTTGTTGTATTACACAATATTCTACTAATAGAAATACAAGCAATACAAAGAAGTAGATATTCTTCTGATGTATAGGTTTTAAAACTCGTATGCAAAGGTTGTTAATGGGAGTTTTAGAATCTCATGTCCCCTTGCAACATTACACGCTGCTTATAATAACCTATAAAACATAAAAAAGAGGCAAAACTATTAAATAGAAAACACTAGATGAAAGCTAATATATATAAAGTATAAAAAAGAAAGAGGCGAAAAGCCCCTTTATAGTAGAAGTAAAAACGCTAACACGATACTGTGTAATCAGACTGCACAAATAGATACTAAATACTTATCGCTAAGCCTGATGGTTAAAACAAGTTTATAAACCCATATATTACAACTTAAAAGGATTTTCAACAACCTTTTTCCTATCTACAACATAAGGTATAAGTGCCATATGTCTAGCTCGTTTAATAGCTACTTCAACCCTTTCTTGCCACTTCTTAGAGTTTCCTGTAAGTCGGCGTGGCATAATCTTATAACGCTCTGAGAGAGAATGTTTCAAAAGCTCAACATCTTTATAATCAATAAAATCAATCTTTGCCTCTGTATATTTACAATACCTTTTTGAATATTTTTTTCTTTCCATAATATACTTTTCCTTTCACATAAAATTTATTAACATCTAAAATGGAATCTCTTCTTCGTCAATATCAATAACTGGTGGCTCAATACTGCTACCCTGCATTGTCATGGCATTATCTTGCTGCATATTGGGTGAATATGGATTACCAACATTCCTTTGATATGACTGGGGCTGATAACCTTGCTGCTGAGTATAGTTAGAATCATAACCGCCATTATAGTTAGCTGCCTGTTCATGAGTATTTTGCCCATACTCACCTTGCTGTCTTGTATCAAGCATCTGCATACTCTCAGCAATAATCGTATGCTTACTCCTTTTACCACCTTGCTGATCAGTCCATGTCTCAAAGTTAAGGCGACCTTCTATGAGTACTTTAGAACCTTTCCTTAAATATTGATTTGCGACCTCAGCAGTGCGTCCAAAAAGGGTTACATCAATAAAGCAAGTATCATCCACTTGCATACCATCAGACTTTTTGTATCTACGATTAGATGCTAACCCAAAGGTTGCAAGTGCGGCACCTGTATTTAGATAACGCAACTCAACATCTCTCGTAAGATTGCCTACCATAATCACCCTATTAAACATAGCAACAAGCCTTCCCTAGTATTTTAAAGCTCCGCTTGAGAAGACGAATCCTCACTCACTACACTTTCTTTCTTCTGTGTTTTTTCTACCCTATCTTCATCTTTTCTTAGAGTTCTAGGCTTCTCAGGCTTTTTTGCTCTTTCAACAAGAGTTTTCCACGCTTCTTGCTCTTTTTTGCTCTCATATTTAATTACAATAAAACGCAATACTTCTTCATTAATGCCATACAATCGCTCAAGCTCTGCAATCAAAGTTGGATTTGCTTTAAAGTAAATACCAAAATAATAACCTCGGCTATTTTTCTTTATCTGATATGCTAAGTTACGCATACCCATATCTAAACAAGTCTCAATCTGACCACCATTTTTCAAGATGACTTCTTTAAAAAAATCTATCTTTGCCTTAATTTCCTCTTCGACAAGAGTCGGTTTTAAAATAAACATCGTCTCATAATGACGCATAGAATCTCCTTATGGTTTCCGCCCCAAACAACTAGTGCAAGTTCGGAGCAAGGTTTTGAGACTGAATTGTATCATAAAATTTGTTGAATTGCGATTAAATGTTGCATAACCACATCCTTTCCTTGCAATTGTTGCACACGCCACATATTTATAATATCAAACAGCATAAGATACTTTTCTGTTGTAATCTTAAGACTTCGTTTTTGCCACACATTAAAAAGTTGAGGCGGAGCCTTATAACCCAACACTTCCTTAGAATCCATATTGCCATGCATTCTTGAGTGTCCATAAAGCTTAAATAGGATATAAAAGTATCGCGTAATCTCACGCAAGAGTTCCATGTTGTCCATACCTTCGTCGTGCAATATCTGCAATGTTGAGGTCAAATGTCCTTGTTTATCAAATAAACAATTCAGTAAAGATTCCAATTTTACATCACCAAGACTGTAGCTTAGCTCCTCTATTAACTGCGGAGTAATTGTTTCATAATAAATAAATTTTTCAAGCTCATTATATGCAATAGCCAAATCATCATGTTGCACATCCAGTAAAAAATTAAGCAACGATGAGTCTATTTTTAAACCAAGTTCACATGCTCTATTATACAGAATCTTCACCATATCATCTCGAAATGGGGGATAAAGTCTTACTTCAAACACTTCTTTTAACTTTGCTGTTGGCTTAAAAAGTGTCGCCATAGCCTTAAATCTTTTTGCATATTCAGCATCTGTAATTGTTGGCGACTTTAAAAGTTCTACAATAAGGAAACTATTAGGATTATGTTCAAGTATGTATAATATATCTTGCATTTGTTTTTTATTTAATGTCGCATAAAGTCTTAATACTAGGATATTTATCCCACCAAAAAGACTATTAACACCTAAATAATTCAACACCTCTTGATGGTCATATTCCTCAAAATATATACGCCGACACTCACCATCAAGTTTTTTTAAAATCATATCAGAATAATATGAGATTAAAAAATCACTATCACCATAGAGCAAAATAGCTCGTGGTACCTCATGTGATAAAAGCTTATCAAGCATTACCCTTGTCATATCATCTACTCACATCTCAATCTATATGTATCTAACACAACAGGTTTGTATTATACACCACCTTTACCTCAAGAATCTAAAAACCTGAAACTAAAGCAAAGTATATATCCTAGATTCTAAACTTTTGATAATGGCACTTGCATACTCTCATATAAACTATTATACACATCTTCGCCCATAAGTGCCTTTGCGATAGCTAAACCAAATAAAATAGCAGTTGCAGGACCAGCAGAAGTAATTACATTATCTCTTACCACAACAGCTTCATTCAGTCTTTTTGCATTTATGCCACTTTCACAACCAGGATAACAGGTAAATTCACCCGATATTACACCTGCCTTATTGAGTACAATTGGTGATGCACAAATTGCTCCCACAATTTTCCCTTTTTTATGTAATGTCTGTATAATCTCTATAATCTTGTCATTATTGCAAAGGTTTTTCATACCTTCAGATCCGCCCGCAAGGGCAATTCCATCAAGAGAATTCACATCAACACTTGATAAAGCCACCTCCGCTTTAATCTCAATGCCGTTTGCACCTTTAACATTACCCACAGAATCCAAGCCAGCTATCAAGACTTCTACATCAGTCCTTCGCAATACATCAACAACGCCTATAAATTCAGCCTCTTCAAAACCCTGTGCTAATGGGACTAATACACGTTTCATAATCTCTCCTAAATCTAATTTAATGGTGCTGGATTTTATGCAAAATTATTCAAGGCTTAGCAAATGCAAAATAATTATTGCCTTTCACCTGCAAATAATGTAAAATACGCCAAATTATCATGTATGACTTTTCATCATGATACTTAACAATATTTAGTATTTCAGGATAGTTATGCAATCTTTATTTCACATCGTGCTTGTAGAACCACAGATTCCACAAAATACAGGTAACATCGGTAGGCTTTGCGTTGCAGCACATACGACATTACACTTAATACACCCTCTAGGATTTAGCACAAAACAAAAAGATTTAAAACGTGCTGGACTTGACTACTGGCAATATCTAGAGGTTTATGAGTGGAATAACTTAGAATCTTTTTGGCAGACATATGTGCCAAATACCACACACTTCTTCTTTAGCACAAAAGCAAGCAAGGTATATTTTGATGCAAATTTAAAAGATGGTGGTTTCTTATACTTTGGTAGAGAAGATGCAGGGCTACCTCCACACATCTTAGAATCTTATGCAAATCAAGTCTATAAGATTCCAATGCAAAAAGGAGTACGCAGCATTAATCTTGCAACAAGCGTAGGTGCAGTATTATATGAGGGTGTGCGTCAGTCTTGCGTATATGAACGTTGGAAATAATACTTTAAAATTATCTAAAAAGCCATAAAATTGCATAATGCTTTCAATCAATATAGGGTGAGAATAATAAATTTCAAAAAAATAGATTCTAAAACTTGCTATAAAAACAACAAAACGCTACAATATTTACAATCTATTGTAGGAGTAAGTTATGTTTGATGAAATACAATTTGGAAAAATTAATCGTTTACCAAAATATCTGTTCAGTGCGATTAATGAAATCAAAATGCAGATGCGTCATAACAATGAAGATGTTATTGATTTTTCTATGGGTAACCCAGATGGTATGCCCCCAAAGATTATTATAGATAAACTTTGTGAAAGTGCCAAAAAGCCAAAAAATCAAGGTTATTCTGTAAGTAAAGGTATTTATAAATTAAGATTAGCACTTTGTGAGTGGTATAAACGGCGGTTTAATGTCGAACTTGATCCAAATCTTGAAGTATGTGTTGGCATGGGAAGCAAAGAAGGTTTTGTGCATCTTGTACAAGCAATCACTAATGTTGGCGATTGTGCAATTGTGCCTGAACCTGCTTATCCTATACATTATCACGCTTTTATTATTAATGGTGCTAATGTAAGCACTTTTGGAATCACTTATAATGACAACTATGAACTTGATGAAGAAGCATTTTTTGAATCCTTACAAAAGGCACTTTATGAAAGTTTTCCAAAACCAAAGTTTGTAGTTGTAAATTTTCCACACAATCCTACAACAACAATTGTAAAAAAAGAATTCTATGAAAAGCTTGTAAAATTAGCAAAAAAAGAAAGATTCTATATTATTAGTGATATTGCATATGCAGAGCTTTATTTTGGTGATTTTAAAACACCAAGTATCTTTGAAGTAAAAGGCGCAAAAGATGTTGCTGTAGAGACATATACTCTAAGTAAAAGTTATAATATGGCTGGTTGGCGTATAGGGTTTGTAGCAGGAAACAAGAAGATTATAGAGGCACTACAAAAGATTAAAGGTTGGATTGATTATGGAATCTATACACCAATTCAAGTTGCCGCTACAATTGCCCTAAATAAATGCGATAATGAGGTAATAAAGATCCGAAATACCTATGAAAAACGCATGGAGGTTATGATTGATAGCTTCAAAAAAGCAGGGTGGGAACTGCAAAAACCGCAAGCAAGCATGTTTATTTGGGCAAAGATTCCAGAACAATGTGCACATTTAGGAAGTCTAGAATTTGCAAAACGACTTTTAATCGAAGCAAAAATTGCTGTAAGTCCAGGTGCTGGTTTTGGAAAGGCAGGTGAAGGATATGTGCGTATTGCATTGATTGAAAACGAAAAGCGGATCAGACAAGCTGCAAAAAATCTAAAACAATTTTTAAAGCAATTTAGCGAATAAAATGTTTATTTTTACTTGCTTATTAAATTCTGTCCGTTACAATGAAATCTTCAATAATGAAAGGACATAAAAAATGAAGAAAGTTTTAATTCTTGGTGCTGGTTATGGCAACATAGCCCTCTTAACAAACATCAATAAAGATGTATTTTCCCAAGCAGAATTTACGCTTATTAATAATACCCCCTATCACTATCAAACAATTGGATTGCACGATGTTGCAAGTGGTAAACACGATAAAAGCGTATTGTTTCCTCTACAAGAAATTCTTGATGAAAGAGTGAGATTCTTGCAAGATAGTGTTGTGTCAATAGATTCTAAAAGTGTGAAGTGTATAAATGCTGAATATGAATATGATTACCTAATAGTTGGGCTTGGTTTTAGTGCTGATAGCTTTGGTATACCAGGAGTTGGTGTATATACACAAAGCATCACAAGTTATGATAGTGCAAAAAATATTCATAAAAGTATTGAGGAAAAATTACAAGCCTACATCAATGATAAAGATCCTAAAAATTTATCATTCATTGTATGTGGTGGTGGTTTCACAGGTATTGAGTTTGCTGGTTCCCTAGCACAAGAGGTAAAAAAACAATGTGAAACAAGGGGTATTAATTTTAATCTTGTTAAAATCTATTGTATTGAAGCCATGCCAAAAATTCTGCCAATGTTTAGTGAAAATCTTATGCAACTTGGTGTAAAAAGACTTAGGGAATTAGGTGTTACAATCCTCACAAACTCAAAGATTCTGGAATGCAAGATGAGTTCAGTTGTGATTGAAAAGGATGGAGAGCAAGAAGAAATACCTGCAAATACTATTATTTGGACGGCTGGTGTCAAAGGCAATGAAGTCATAGCAAACTCTAGCTTTTTTAAAAGTGGAAGAAGTAAGGTTGAAGTAGATTCTTATTTGCAACCTATCAATCAAGAAAATATTATGAATAATATTTTTATACTCGGAGATTGTGCAGCATTAAAAGATGAAGCAACAAATAGATTCTATCCACCAACAGCACAATTAGCACAACAACAAGGTGAATATCTAGCACAAATATTAGAGATATATTTATACGCAGAACAAAAGGGAGAGACTTTGCAAAAAGATCTTATCCCTAAATTTGAATTCATCATGCGTGGTAGCGTTTGCTCTATTGGTGCTGGGTATGCAATAGGCGTAATCGGCACAAAAGAAGTAAGCGGATATATTGGCAATATAACAAAGTGGTTTATAGAATCAAAATGGAATTATAAAATTGGAGGTTTTTCAGCAATATTCAAAGATGATTAAAATAAAAGGGTTCTAGGTTGTTTATCACTAGAGAACATAAAAACGTCTCACATTTTGATGCATGATTGTATGATTTAAAAGCCTAGTTTTATTATCTTAAAGCTAGGTAGAATCTCTATAATTAATTATGTCATTCCTTTTTAATAAAGCTTCATATTTTGAACTCATTTGAGATTTTATACAATATTTGCATTACTTTTTGCTAAAATATTATATTTTATGTCCCCTCCCCTCACAACAAGATACATAATAATCCAAAAAGCCGCATAATACACCCTGCAAAATCTTTAGCTTACCTCTCATAAGTTCTGTAACTACATAAACATTATTATCTAGTTATCAACCCATTACATTTTATATTATTTCAACACAATATTATTATCCCTGTATTCTTAATAGTTTAAGCATATATTAAGGTGTGATTTGTATAATTACTAGATTTTTTATGTATTACGAATTATAATTGCAATACATTAACTGACTTACATTAAGGAATACACACATTGCAACAAATTATTGGCTATGTATATAACGATAGCATCATTGACACACAGACAGCAGCAGAAAAGAATCTTGATACAGAAACACTTGAACCAATTTATTTCACCGATACACCAAATGCACATGAAATTATCCGCCATACTTGTGCACACCTACTTGCTGAAGCAATTAAAGCACTTTATCCAGAGGCAAAATTCTTTGTTGGTCCGGTTGTAGATGAAGGGTTTTATTATGATTTCAAGGTAGATTCCAAAATCGGCATTGATGATTTAAGTACAATTGAAAACAAAATGAAAGAAATTGCCAAAAAAGGGAATAGCCTTGTAAAAATACACTTAAACCGCAAGGAAGCAGCAGATAGATTCTGTGGAGACGAGCTAAAGCAAGCCGTTATGAGTAGAATAGAAGGCGATGATTTTAGTATCTATCAGCAAGGCGATTTTGAGGATTTATGTCGTGGTCCGCATCTGCCACACCTTAAATTCTTGCAGGCCTTTAAGCTTACAAAGATTTCTGGAGCCTATTTAGGTGGTGATGAAAATTCTGAGGTTTTAACACGTATTTATGGTATCGCATTTGCAAATCAAGAAAATCTAAAACAATACCTCTTCCAATTAGAAGAAGCAAAAAAGAGGGATCACAGAAAGCTTGGCGTGGAAATGGAGCTTTTCACATTCGAAGAAGATGTTGGAGCAGGACTACCAATATGGCTACCAAAAGGTGCAAGACTTAGGAGACGTATAGAAGAACTCTTAACTAGAGCCTTGATATTTAATGAGTATGAGCCCGTTAGATGTCCTGAGATTCTAAAAAGTGATGTATGGAAGATTAGCGGACACTATACTCATTATAAGGAAAATATGTATTTTACAACCATTGATGAAGTTGAGTATGGTATTAAACCCATGAACTGCGTTGGGCATATTAAGGTATATCAAAATAGCATTAGAAGCTATAGGGAATTACCACTAAGATTTTATGAATATGGAGTTGTGCATAGACATGAAAAAAGCGGAGTTTTGCATGGGTTGCTCCGTGTGCGTGAATTTACTCAAGATGATGCACATATCTTCTGTCGTCCCGAGCAAATAGAAAGTGAAGTAAATAATATCTTGCGTTTTACACACAAGATCATGAAAGCTTTTGGATTCCATTATGAGATGGAACTCTCTACCAGACCAGAGCAATCCATCGGTGATGACTCAGTGTGGGAGAGTGCTACTTTAGCTTTGCAAAATGCCCTTACAAGCAATAATATTGATTATCAGGTTGATGAGGGTGGTGGTGCGTTTTATGGACCAAAAATTGATATAAAGATTACTGATGCAATCGGTAGAAAGTGGCAGTGCGGTACTATACAAATTGATATGAATTTACCAGAAAGGTTTAATCTAAGCTATATTGATGAAAATAATGAGCATGCAATGCCTGTTATGATTCATAGGGCTATTTTGGGTAGTTTTGAGCGGTTTGTAGCAATTCTAACAGAACACTTTGGCGGAGAATTCCCATTTTTTATCGCACCAACACAAATTATTATCATACCAATCAATGAAGATCATGTGAATATGGCACAAAATTTGCAGAACGAATTGCGATTACGCGGTATTTATGCGGAGTTAAATCTTAAAAATGAATCGCTAAACAAAAGAATACGTACAGCAGAGAAGCAAAAGGTGCCTATGATTGTGCTTATAGGCAATAAAGAGCTGAGCAACAATAGTTTAGCGATACGCGATAGACGCACAAAAACAGATTCTGGAGAAAATATGCAATATGAAATGGCTTTGCAAGATTTCCTAGAAAAAACTTCAAATTTACATAGAGAGGTTAGCTTTTGAGCAAAGAAGAAACATTAGTGAATGGAAAAATTCGTTTTGATGAAGTAAGATGTATTGGCGAAGATGGTGAACAACTTGGCATTATGAGTGCGAAGGAGGCACAAAATCTCGCTTATAACGAAGGGCTTGACTTAGTGTGTATATCACCAAATGCAAAGCCTCCTGTTTGTAAGATTGTAGAGTATGGTAAATATCGTTATCAATTAGAAAAAAAACAAAAAGAAGCAAAAAAGAAGCAGAAGCAAGTTGAAGTGAAAGAAATTAAGCTATCAACACAAATTGCTCAAAATGACATAAATTACAAAGTAAAACATGCTAGGGAATTTTTTGAAGAAGGCAAACATGTGAAATTTCGCGTTTACTTACGTGGTAGAGAAATGCAAAATCCTGCTGGTGGTTTTGACATGCTAAAGCGGGTTGTCGCTATGGTAGATGACATAGCACATGCTGATAAAGAAGCAAAAGTTGAAGGGAAATATGCAAGTATCTTGATGATGCCAAATAATAAGCCAAAAAGCTAAAATTTTATGCTACAATTCTAGCTTTATTTTATGAAAGGAGAGATGATGCCAAAGATGAAGACTAATCGTGGTGCTGCAAAGCGTTTCAAAGTGAAGAAAAATGCAGTCAAAAGAGGCAGTGCTTTTAAAAGCCATATTTTGACAAAAAAGTCACCAAAACGCAAAGCAAGACTCAATTCGCCACAATATGTACATGACACAAACTTAGATTCTGTCAAGAGTTTATTGTGTATGAGTTAAATCTAAGGCTATGGCTCTAAATATTGCCTAACTTTTCTAGATCAAAATAGTAGAGTGCGGAATGATATTTTAAGGTGCCATAACCTATATGATACATCCATTATGGATGAGGGTTGTCCCCTTTTTTGTCGCTATGCAATTTTGTATGATTAAGGTTAAATTTAGTCTTATTGTATGGATAGTTACATAAGGGAAAGTTTAAACAATGTGTTTACACCTTAGAAATTTAAGGTAAAGTTACAGGAGAAACCATGAGAGTTAAAACAGGTATTGTAAGAAGACGAAGGCATAAAAAGATTCTAAAGCTTGCACGCGGATTTTATAGCGGTAGGCGTAAACATTTCAGAAAAGCAAAAGAACAGCTTGAAAGAAGTATGTGTTATGCTTTTAGAGATAGAAAACAAAAGAAAAGGGATTTCAGAAAGCTGTGGATTGTTCGTATTAATGCGGCGTGTCGCCTACATGGTATGAGTTATTCGAAATTTATGTTTGCATTAAAAAAAGCAAATATTGAGCTTGATAGAAAGATACTTGCAGATATGGCATACAGCAATCCAAGTGCATTTGCTAATCTTATTGAAAAAATAAAGTAAGGTTAGTTTTGGAGCAAATACACCTTTTGCTTATTTAGATTCTGACTCATGCAACTTAGAATCTAAAGTAAGCAGAATCCTCTAATATTTTTACACCGCGTTATTTTATAGATTGTTTTTTATAATGTTGTAGTTACGGAAAGGATGATCTATAAGCCATGGAATCACATTAAACATATTTAAAGGAATATCATGAGTTTGCATTCTACACTCAATAGCATTTTATTTAATAATATTTTGGAGGCATGTAATGTCAAATGAACATTATCAAAAAGATGAAGTGTTGAAAACAAAAAAGCCATCTTATAAGAACACAAAAGCAATGCGTTATGAAAACACGCGTCAAGATAAACATGATAAGGAATCAAAGAGCGACTATGATGAAAAAATAAAAAGTAAGGACATAGGAAAAAGAACGCATACGCCTGTTGAGGGCTTTAAAATGGAAGATCTACGCATCACGCCTCTGCAAAAGTTGCTAGAGATTGCAAAAACTCTTGGAATCCAAAACCCACAAGACCTGCTAAGACAAGATCTCATTTTTGAGATTCTAAAAAATCAAGTTAGTCAAGGTGGTTTTATCTTGATATCTGGTATTTTAGAAATCACATCTGAAGGTTATGGTTTCTTGCGATCAATTGATGAAAAGTTCTCCGACACACAACATGACACTTACGTCTCACAAAGTCAGATTCAAAGATTTGCCTTACGTAATGGTGATATCATTACAGGGCAAGTGCGTCCCCCCAAAGATCAAGAAAGATATTATGCGCTTTTAAAGATTGAAGCAGTCAATTACTTAGGACTAGAAGAAATTAAAAATCGTCCATTGTTTGAAAATCTCACTCCTCTTTTCCCCGCAGAACAACTAAGGCTTGAATACAACCGACAAAAAATCACTGGAAGAATGCTTGATTTATTTAGCCCAATTGGAAAAGGGCAAAGAGCATTAATTGTTGCTCCACCAAGAACGGGTAAAACAGAGCTGATGAAGGAATTAGCACATGGAATCAGTGAAAACCACCCCGAAGTAGAACTTATGGTGTTACTCATTGATGAACGTCCAGAAGAAGTAACAGACATGGAGCGAAGTGTCAAAGGGCAAGTTTTTTCAAGCACATTTGATTTACCTTCCACAAATCATATCCGCGTCGCAGAACTTGTGCTAGAAAGAGCAAAAAGGCGTATTGAAGTAGGCAAGGATGTGGTTATTTTGCTTGATTCTATCACTCGTTTGGCACGTGCTTACAATGCCACAACACCATCAAGTGGTAAGGTTTTAAGTGGTGGTGTTGATGCAAATGCTCTGCATAAACCCAAGAGATTCTTTGGTGCTGCACGAAATATTGAACATGGTGGGAGCTTGACTATTATTGCAACTGCACTTATTGAGACAGGTTCTAGAATGGACGAAGTTATTTTTGAAGAATTTAAAGGTACAGGTAATGCTGAAATTGTATTGGCACGAAATATTGCTGATCGTAGAATCTACCCTGCATTTGACATTCTAAAATCAGGCACGAGAAAAGATGATTTATTGCTTGGTGATGAAAAGTTACGTAAAGTATGGATGTTAAGAAATGTTATCAGTCAAATGGATGATATCGAAGCACTTAATTTCCTCTACTCAAAACTTGCAGGCACAAAAAATAATGATGAATTTTTAAATGGCATGAATGAAGCTTAGTAGCATTACAAAGGTAGTGTATGTTTGGCTTAACACTAGCAAGACGAATTCAGATAAAGCGGATTCTAAATATTGCAATTCCTAGTGGGTTGCAATCTGCTCTTGATGTGCTTAGTGTATCTTTGGCTCTCTTTTATTTAGGCAACCTCTCTTCATTACATTTTACAGCCCTAAGCACAGGTGCGAAGTATATTATTGTTTTTTATCCCATAAGTGCAATTTTTGGTATTGGCACTAATGTCTTAATGTCACGCCGATTTGGTGCAAAGAACTATGTAGAAATGAATAGGGTGTATGCCACAATTATACTTAGTGCCTCTGGTATATCAGTTCCAATGCTGCTTTTAATCTATCTTGGAATCCCATATTATCTTAATCTTTTGAATCTAAGCGATGAATTATATAATCTTGCCTACAGCTATGTTTCCTTGACTGTTTTTGCCCTACCTGCCATTATTATTAAGAATGTACTCATCTCTGGCTTTGCTGCCACTGGCGATACAAAACGACCATTTTTTATTAAGATCTTTCTTACACTTCTTAGTATGCTTGGCTATTCTTTATTGATTAATGGACTCTTTGGATTACCGCAATTAGGACTTACTGGTGCAGCCTATGTTAGCCTTTTTATTTCATATCTTGAGATATTTATCCTGCTTTTATTACCAAAATTTGTACAAACAAAGCTTTCTTTTTGCTTTTATTTTAATAAGGCTTTTTTACTAAATGCTTTTAAAATTGGTATTCCAACTGGTCTTGAGCGTATTTTTACCATTGCCTCACTCAATGTTGTATTAATTTTTGTAGGTTCTTATACAGCAATATATCATGATAGTGCTATATCTGGATTCCAAGCTGGGAGCACCATTGAAGGTTTTTCATTTATACCAGGCTTTGGTTTTATGGTGGCAATCATGAGTCTTATGGGGCAGAGCATTGGAGCAAAAAATTATCAAAGAGCAAGTGATTATACAAAACTTTGTGCTATTCTCTCAAGCATCATGCTAGGAATCTGCGGACTTCTTTTAGTACTATTTTCAGAGCCATTATCAGCAATTTTTATACGCGATGATATACTCGGAGTAGAAATCTCTGTGTACTATCTTATAGCTGTTGGTCTATCACAGATTCCATTAATCCTATCTTTCATATATGATGGAGCATTGCGTGGAGCTGGATTCACACAGATACCTTTATTTATCAACATGATCAGCATATCTTTTTTTCGTCTTTTGCCAATGTGGATTTGCACATATTTTGGTTTTTCACTCTATACACTTTTTATTATCATCTTTATTGAAACTTACATTAGAGCTTTTATTTTTTATTTCGTATTTCGAAGTGGTATATGGAAAAAACCTAAGACATTGTAGTAATTCATATGCTACGTATCATCACAATCTCATTACTATTTGCCAAAGTCTTATGGGGTAGGAACTAAAAGTATATTTTATACGAAAATATGCTACAATTAAGGAATTTCATTTTTAAGGAGCGGCTCAATGAAAAAGCATATCGTTTTTTTTGAAGCAGTAGGCGGTAGTGATAAAGGTAGAGATGGACACAGAAGAGACACCGTGCCAATGATGGACTACCTCAAAAAGCTTGGTTGGAATGCAGAAGTTATATTCTTTACAGATGAAATCTTAAAGGATTCCGCAAAAACAAATGAGATTTTTGAGTACGTCAAAAAATCTGCCGATGCGTATGTATCGCGTGTTAATCCTGGCAACTTAAAAGAAGAAAAGCTATATTTTGATGTATTACGTAAGCTTTGTGATGATGGGGTTATTGGTATGCCTCATCCTGATGCAATGATTGGCTATGGAGCAAAAGATGCACTCACAAAACTCCGCAATACAGAACTCGTTCCAACAGATACTCTAGCCTATTATGATCCATCAGAAGCAAAACGCATTGGTGTAAATTGGGTAGCAGGTGAAGAGCATGATTTTAAAGCAAACTTCCCAAAAACATTAGCCAAAGGTGAAAGAGTTCTCAAA
Organism: Helicobacter trogontum; assembly: GCF_000765905.2. Taxonomy (GTDB): domain Bacteria; phylum Campylobacterota; class Campylobacteria; order Campylobacterales; family Helicobacteraceae; genus Helicobacter_A; species Helicobacter_A trogontum. Next base: position 77,040 of record NZ_JRPL02000004.1, read on the forward strand.
CAAAATCGTGGTAGCACAGGAGAAGGTATTTGGCGTGTGCAACTAAAAGATCAAAGCCAATATGGCAAGTTTGATTCTGTTCCGCTTGATACAATTGTGCGATGCACAGAAGCAGTGGATAACCATGTAGAAGAGCATAAGCTTGGCGACTTTATGAATTTTTGTGAGAAATATCTAACTGGCGATAATGGTATGCTTGTGGATATGACTTTCTTACCAAGGATTAAAGAAGGTGAGATTAGAATCTTAATGCTTTATAAGGATCCTATTTATGTTGTACATAAAAAACCAGCTGAAGGGGCTGATGCATTCTCTGCGACACTTTTTAGTGGAGCAAAATACCGCTATGATAAACCAGAACAATGGAATGAACTTGTAAGTTACTTCCTATCTAATTTACCAGAGATTAAAACAAAACTTGGTAATTATGACTTGCCTTTGATATGGACAGCTGACTTCATTCTTGATACTGATGAAAATGGTAAAGACAAATATGTATTGGGTGAAATCAACTGCTCTTGCGTTGGCTTTACTTCTCCTGTTGAGTTCTTGGATAAAACAGCACGAAGAGTAGCTAACACAATCATTAATATTGTAGAAGATTCACAAAAATAGATCATAAGCTTTAGATCCACAAAACATTTTTGCTTGTTTTCTATATAAACGCTTATTAATGTGATGTTTTATAAGCGTTTTGCTGCTATACTACTCATTTTAAAATCAAAGCTATCTCACACAAGCTTCAGCTACAAAAAAAATACTAAATTGTGAAGTTTAGTTTTGATTGTATTGACTACTTCTAACTCGTAAGGTTTTTTATGATTTTACATTACGTTAAAACAAGTATCTGCATATTACGCTTTTGTTTAATTGTGTTAATGTGCTTATACTTTAACGCTTGTATGAATGTTATGCAAGATGCTTTTAAAAGCTCCTCAAGTTATACCATTAAATATGCCTATGTCCAAAATGATAAAATATTCTTGGAAGAAGTAAAAGAAATTGCGAAATTACTCCCCAAAAAAGAAACATTTAGTGTCGCAATTAATGAATTGCAAGAGTTAAGCGACTCTTATAAATTGGCTAGGATTCCAGAGCTTAGCATTACTTTTACTTGTGCTTTCAATAAACATTATGAACAAACATTGCAATCCTTGCTGACAACTAGAAAATATCCATGTGATAATGAATTGGCAGGTTACACACTACATTCTTCCACGAAGAATCCATATAAAAAATATTATGGAGAGAAATTTGCAAATATACAAAATAAAGAACAATTTCTGTTTCAATACACAAAGGACTATGAAAATATACAAAGTAAAGCAGATTTAGAGAACGCAATACAAGCCATACTTGCAAACATAAAATCAAATAGCAATATTATTTATGATTTACGTGAGTTAAAGCACTATGCTTTTATACAAGGTATTGTGGGGTCTTATGATGATTTTTACATGCTGATATCTCAGTATGAAATCAAATGTCAAGGTATGCTTTTTAGCATAACACTTGATAAAGCCATTATGCAACGCGACTTACAATGCAAAAAAATTACACATATACAACAAAATAGATTCTAAAGTTGAAATAATTGGGGTGATAAATGTCTATCTTTAAAATATATAAGAAAATTATGTATGTATGTATGTGCCTATTCATATTTACACAAAATACACAAGCCAGAGATGAATTTGAAAAATTAGGTGATATCTTGACACTCGCACCATTTGGCGTATTAATCGTTAGCCTTGGTATGCGTGATTATGAAGGGGCAGCACAGCTTACTGCAGGCTCACTTGCCACGCAAGGCACAATAGAACTTATCAAAAGAGGGTTTGAGTATGCCCATCTTAATGGTACAAGCATAGATTTTGCTAAACGACCCTGTTGTGATGACTATAAAGGTATGCCAAGTGGACATGCAGGCGGTGCATTTAGTGCTGCTGGTTTTGTATATTATCGCTATGGCTGGAAACCTGCATTACCACTTATAGGGCTTGGAATAGTTACTGCGGCTTCTCGTGTATATGCCCAAAAACACACAATTTGGCAAGTTGCAGTGGGCAGTGCAATCGCATGGGGATGGGCATATGTTTTTACCACACGATATAAGCCACAAACAAGATTTATTGTAACGCCAGAGATAAGTGCGGACAGCCTTGGCAGCTTCTATGGTGTAAATATGCACTATCGATGGTAATCTTATGATAAAGCATACTTCTAAATTCCACATCTTTAAATATTATTCATCATACTTAACACATTATGAAACTCATATGTTTCTATAAAGATGTCATGATAAAACACAACTTAGTTTACATTTTTCTGAAATACAATTATTCCTAGGCACCTCAATCTATATGCTAGTCCCTACATCTTCTCAATAGACTCTTAGGATTGCAAAATATGAGGCATGTGTAAAAATAGTGTTTTTTTGCTATAATTAGACATATGTTGTTTTAATCCAATAATAATATTGTTGTTATATTGGTATTTATCAGTTTCTTATATTTAATATATTGCAAGACTAGTGAAGGAAAACCTACGTGAAATATTTGCTAACATCTTTCATTTTATTATGCGTATCACCTAGTATCGCATTTGCCTATCTTGATCCAGGTAGTGGTTCATTATTACTCTCTTCATTTGTTGCTTTTTTTGCCTCTATGCTCTTTTTTGTCAAAAATATTTTTTATAAAATTATCTCTTTTGGCACATATACTCCATTAACTTCTGTTAAAGAAATGGGGGGGGGGGGGGAGTCTCTCATAGCAATCTAGTGTTTTACTCTGAAGGACCTCAATATTATGGCACCTTTAAACCCATCTTGGATGCACTAGATTCTTTAAAACACCCATATACTTACTATACTTCCTCAAAAAATGATCCCGCACTGCAAAGACTAGAATTTGATAATTCATCAAAAAATGGTAAGTTTATATATATTGGAGAAGGCAATAAAGCTTATAGCCTCTTAAATAAACTTCGCACTGACATTTTAGTGCTAACTACACCTGGGCTTGATGTCTTACATATCAGACGAAATCGCGGTGTAGCACATTATTGCCATATTGTGCATTCACTTTCCCCCATGACTTATCGTGTATTTGGCATAGATTATTTTGACTCTGTGTTAGTAGCAAATGCAGCTCAGGCAGACTTTGTCCGCAACATAGAGTCTGCACATAACGTAAAAAGAAAACACATTGCAATCACTGGATCTACCTATCTTGACGATCTCTTCATTCAAACACAAAGTTTACAATCCCATACACAAGAAAGCACTACAAAAACTATACTTATCTCGCCATCTTGGGGAAAAGAAACACTACTAAACAAGTATGGTTTAGAATTACTTTTACCTTTAGCCAAAAGCTCTTATAAGGTCATCATCCGTCCTCACCCACAAAGCTACATCTCACCAGATGAAAGAAGAAATATACAATCTCTACAAGAAGCATTAGAAGATTATAAAAATGTCTCATGGGATCAAGGAACGCCCAATGTCCATGCATTTGCAAAAGCAGATATGATGATTTCTGATTTCTCAAGCGTAATATTTGATTTTGTGTGTTTGCAAGGTAAGCCTGTACTTACCATTGATAATGATATGGACTTGAGCGGTTACGATATGGCAGATATATCAAGAGATTCTATTTGGACTTTTAATGTATTAGACAAAATTGGCAGAAGAATATCACAAGAACATTTTTCAAACCTACAGCAAATTTGTGAGGATATTTTTAACTCTTACCACGATAATATATCAACTAACGCACATGAAAAGTTAAAAATGTATCTGCAAGAAACAAAAGAATTCTTATGGCAATTTCCAGGTAACGCTGGAGTGCAATCGGCGATGGAAATTCTAAAGATTGAACGAGAAATTGTTGAAGCAAAACTAAAACCGCAAATGTCGCTTGTAGCAAGACTAAGAGAGCTTGGTGATATTTTAATAAAAGGTCAGCAATGCTAGAGATTTTATATAGTGTTTTTATATTCCCTTTGGAACAAGTAATTGATTGGGCATTATTTACGCTCTTTAAGGCAACTAAAAGCTATGGCGTAAGCATCATTTTACTTGCATTTGTAATACAACTTTTTATGCTCAATATCACCCTATACTTTGATAGAAAGGCTATAATTTTTCATTCCCTAAAAGATCAATGCGATACAAAGATCAAAGAGTTTAAGCGTGTATTTAAAGGTGCAGAATTACAAAGTTATATCCGCACACTCTATAAGCAAAAGCATTTCCACCCTATCTTTGCCTTATTCAATCTTGGCGGATTGGCTCTACAAATTCCATTCTTCATTGCAATGATCCATTTAGTGGAAAATGCAGAGTATCTACAAAATATTTCATTTCTCTGGATCGATGACTTAAGTAAGCCAGATTCTATAACATTATTTGATATAAAAATTCACGTATTACCTATACTTATGACTACTTTTACGCTCATTAATGTCTTTTATAGCTCAGAGGAAAAGAGTGCAAGGATACAAGGAAGCTTGATTGCGTTGTTGTTTTTAGTGCTGCTTTATAATATGCCTAGTGCATTGGTCTTATATTGGACATGTAATATGGGGTTTGCACTATTTAAAGAGATATTTAAACGCTACAGAAACAAAAGACACCAAACTACAGAGAATGATACAAATGAAAATATGCCTTTAGAAGTAGTTACTGCTGATAGAGTAACCACTGCCTCTAACCATACACAACATAAGTTTCTTTTAAACAACAAGATGGTATATACTGAAACAGAGGTTCACGCAGTCACAGATACACAACATGCGGCATTGCAAAAAAACTCTAGCTTCAAGCAATTCGTTTCTAGTGTGTTTGCCCCATATATAGCTCTAGATTCTAAAACCTACAAGTTTTATCGCGATGTAAGCATTCTTGCTATTCTTAATATCTGTTTTATGATATGCGTCTTTAGTCCCTATGCTATTTATAGCAGTGATGTGTCTCAATTTGATATAAGTCAAACCTATCAAACTCTTGCGGTTTTGTTTGGATCATTTCTTTGTTCTAGTTTTATAATTACCTATATTACAAGCTTTTTTTATAAAACACGACTCTTTAAATTTGGTGTATATGTCGTAAGCACACTATTGCTTATGGGAATCATAAATACATTTATTTTTGTAGGAGATTATGGGGCCATGGATCATTTTATCCTACAAAAACCAAAGTTTGATAACCCCAACAATCTCTTATATGCCTTGTGTACGTTTATAGTAAGTGTGATGGTCGTGTATTTTTGTTTCAAATGGCTTAAAACTTTTTTTAGTGTTGTTTTTGCAACACTCTGTATATTAAGCATTATATCCGTCTACAAGATTGTGGAAGCAAATAAAACTTACATAACCCCAAAAAACCTTATACAAGATGGTGGTTTACAACCTTATGAAAAAGAATTATTTTCTTATTCTAAGAATGAGAAAAATATTGTTATTTTTGTGCTCGATATGTTTAGTGGTTCACATATGCGACCACTTTTAACGCAGTTCCCAGAATTCAAAACACAGCTTGATGGTTTTGTGTTATTTGATAATGCAATATCTACAACAAACTCTACTATCCACAGCATTGCTACAATCATAGGGGGAGAGTACTATTCTGTATACAACATGAACGCAAGAAAAGATATCCTTGCTGACAGTATTACTGAAGCTTTTGGTGTTATAGGTGACACTTTTGTGAAAAATGGTTATAGTGTAGGATATTTTATGGGTGATTGGGCTAAAGAACAGAGATATCTGCAAGCTTACAATGAGCAAATGTTTATAGTACAAAACGGTCACACCTATATTGATTACTATCTTATGCGTCATCCAGAAGATGCAATTGCCTTACAACTCGCAAACGAGGGGAATTCTGCAATCTATAAGCGCCTTCTAAGTTACGCTGTATTTCGTTTTAGTCCAGAGATATTGCGTCACAAGGTGTATAACAATGGGGAATGGTTGCGTCACAAGATAGTTGATTATAACGTAAAGACATCATTACCCTACGCCTCATCATTCTATGCTTTTACGCATCTACATAACACGGAATCCAAAAAGCCAACTTTTAAATATTTGCACTCTTTGATGACACACACCCCATACTCTATGTATTATGATGGAAAAACCTGTAGATTTCAGAGCGTGGAAAATAAACTTGGCACTAAAACTGCATGGAACGATTATCCACATAAAACAGAAATGTCTTATAGGAATAAAGCAGAAAAAAGACTTTATTTTAAACACTATGATTCTGAAGCATGTGCTTTAAGCTATCTTGGCACTTTTATACAATGGCTTAAAGATAACAATATTTATAACAACACACAAATATTTGTTGTAAGTGATCACGGTGGATTTGATAGTATAGGTATCTCTAATGATGTGGCGATGAAAGAGGGAAGACCCGATGTTCTCTTCTTGTTTAAAGATTTTAATGCGAGCGGAGAGTTAAAGTTAGATTCGAGACTCATGGCAAATTATGACATCTCAAGTATTTTTTGCTCAAATCTTCCACACGGTTGTCCCAATGTGCCAAACAATATCTTACAGCATAACATAAAAGACAGGTTTATGATACAGGCAACCCCTATTTCTGCAGGCCTAGAACAACACAAGGTAAACGAATGGCTTATAAGTCATTATTTCCGAGTCAAAGGCAATATTTATGATGAGAATAATTGGCAAGACATCACGCGAGAAGTCAAAAACAATGTACTAAAGATTGATGGTATAGCACATTAAATCAATACAAGAAAAGGAAAATAATATGGATAAGATATATTGGCGTAATTTTTACAATAAACATAAAATCAATGTCGAACCGTCGCTTTTTGCAAAATTTATATATGATAACTATTTGTTAGGATCCACAAACACAGATTCTACAGGAATTAAAGATACAAAGTCTAATGCTTTGTCTCTTCTTGAGTTGGGTTGTGGAAACGGACGAGATAGTCTCTATTTTGCCACCAACGCTATTGATGTAATTGCAATAGATCAAGTACAAGAAGAAATAGAATTTTTAAACAATTATATACAAACTCTTATCAAAAATGAGGAAAGTTTGCAAGACAATAAAAGAAAAACTATGCAACTTTTGTTACAAGATATGTCTCAAAGATTACACAAACAAAGTGTTCCGCACTTTTTAGCTGGCGACTTTACACAACTTGATAATTTTGGTTTTAGGCGATATTTCGATTGTATTTATTCTCGATTTACCTTGCACTCAATTAGTAAAGTACAACAAGACAAAACACTTGCGAATTGCCTCAAGTATTGCAAAAAAGGTGGAATTCTAGCTATTGAAGCTAGAGGTGAAAAGAATAGTCTTTGTGGTAGGGGCAAAGCCATAGATAATGAACCGAATGCATTCATTTATGATGAGCACTATCGAAGATTTCTGAATTTCGAGCAAACACTACGCGAGATTAAATCCTTGCGTTTTAATCCAAATGATACAATATATAGTCCATTAGCTTGTGATACTGGAAATACGTCAAACAACACTGATGCACATAATAATTTGGCAGTGGAGGGGGGGGTACCACTTACTGCTTTAAAATCCTTTATGCAATGGAAGACAACGGTTTTGCACCATTTAATGGTGAGGATGATTATTTTATTCGTATTGTTGCAAAAAAAGAATCTTGCGGGTCCTAGCGCCATTAATGCTTCTTGTGAAATTTATCCAAGGAGCAAGCAATGAAACCTTTAGTTGTCTATGTTGCTATGGCAGCAGATTTAATTCACCCTGGGCACATTAATATCTTAAAAATTGCAAGGGAATTGGCCGATGCTTTAGAAGCTAAAGAAGGTGTAAAAGGCGAAGTTGTACTAGGACTTTTAACTGATAAAGCCATTGCATCCTACAAAAGATTACCTTATATGAACTACACCCAGCGTTATGAGGTGATTAGTCATTTAAAAGAAGTTGATCGAGTTATTCCTCAAGATAGCTTAAGCTATGAGAACAACATTCGCACCTTACAGCCTCGCTATGTGGTTCATGGTGATGATTGGAAAAGCGGTGCACAGAGTAAAACACGCCAAAATGTTATCGATACGTTACATGAATTAGGCTGTGGTGAACTAATAGAGCCAAACTACACAGTAGGTATAAGCTCAACACAACTTAACCTTGACGCAAGAGCTATTGGTATCAGTACAAACGCAAGATTATCATTGTTACGCCGACTAATTAATGCAAAAACTCCACTTAGAATCTGTGAAACCCATTCAGCAATATCTGCCCTTATTGCTCAAAATTCCTTCATAGAAGTAGATGGCAAAAAATTAGAATTTGATGGTTTCTGGAGCTCCAGTCTTACAGATTCTACAAGTAGAGGTAAGCCAGATATTGAGGCAGTAGAGCTAACAAGTCGCCTGAATACAATTAATGAAATTTTTGAGGTAACTTCGAAACCCCTAATCTATGATGCTGATACGGGTGGCAAGCTAGAACATTTTGTCTTTTCTGTGAGAAGCTTGGAACGAACTGGGGTGTCTGCAGTTATTATCGAAGACAAAACTGGTTTAAAGAAAAACTCACTTTTGGGTAATGAGGTGGAACAAACACAAGAAGATATAGAGGTGTTTTGCGAAAAAATCAAAGCAGGAAAAAATGCTCAAATTACAAGCGAATTTATGATTATTGCACGCATTGAATCTTTAATCTTGGAAAAAGGGCAAGAGGATGCACTAAAAAGAGCTTTTGCCTATATAGAAGCTGGAGCGGATGGTATCATGATTCATTCTCGACAAAAAACACCCAATGAGGTGTTAGCCTTTATGAAAGCCTTTCGAGTCCGAGATTCTAAAACGCCCGTGATAGTTGTACCCACAAGCTTCAATGAAATTACAGCAAAAGAGCTAGGTGAAGCAGGGGTAAATGTCGTTATTTACGCAAATCACTTGCTGCGTGCAAGTTTCATCGCAATGAAAGAAGTTGCTGAAGGAATTTTAAGATACGACAGAAGTAAAGAGATAGAAACTAAATGTATGAGTGTGAAAGAAATTCTTTCACTTATTCCAGGAACGATATAATGCTAAACACACAAGAATTCGGTGATTATTTACAAAGTGTAGGGTTAAAAGATTTTGTGGGTGTGCCTTGCTCATATCTCGCACCACTCATTAATTATGCCATTAATATTAAATCTTTTATTATGAGTAATAATGAAGGGGATGCAATAGCAATTGCAAGCGGGATAAGTTTGTGTAGACATCAAAGGTATTTATCCTATAATTCTTCTTTAAACAACCACTTGCAATCCACGGCAACAAATCTTACGGCTATAAACTCTAGCGGTATTGACGTAAGTAGTACTAAGGTTTTTAATGAAAAAATAAAATTATGTAATTCTGAGTATAAAAATCAAATGCCTACTACACAAGAAATACATAAATTTCCTACCTTACCCCAAAAAATCACATCACAAGCCTATGGTGTGGTATTAATGCAAAATAGCGGCTTAAGCAATGCTCTAAGCCCACTTACAAGCCTTAACTATCCTTTCAAAATTCCAATTCTAGGCTTTGTGTCCTTGCGTGGTGAACGTGACGAAAATGACATAAATACCGATGAACCACAACATGAACTTTTAGGCATCATCACAGATAAGCTATTAGAAATTTGTAAAATCAAGTATGCCTTTTTAGATTCAGATATATCTCTAGCTAAGACTCAAGTGGATCAAGCTTTAAGCTATTTAGAACAAGGGGAAAGCTTTTTCTTTATTGTGAGAGACAAAACATTTTCTAAAGTCTCTCTTGCTAATGAACATTCAGTAGTCGCCAACATTAAGCACCTATCTTTAAGAAAATATGTGCGAGAGCATGTATCTTCAGAAGAAGTTCTTGCCTCAGATTATACACAAAATCAAACCTCAAGTGTTAGGATGAACGAAAGTGTAAATAAAGTTATAGATAAACAATCTACATTCTTTAAACATATAGATTTTAGCAAGAAAAAAAACAACCAGGTGTATCCAAACAAAGATTCTGAATTATCAGAATTCGCATGTAAAACTCCGACACGGCTTCAAGCTCTAACAGTTCTGCATAATCTCGCAAAGGTTTCCAACACTCTACTTCTTGCCACAACAGGTAAATGTGGTAGAGAACTCTACGAAATAAATGATAGTCCAAATCAACTCTATATGGTGGGTTCTATGGGATGTGTGAGCTCTCTTTCACTTGGAATTGCACTAAAAAGCAAACAAAAAGTTATCGCTATAGATGGAGATTCTGCCCTTCTTATGCGGCTTGGAGCATTAAGCACAAATGCATATTACACAAAAGATCAAAACAACTTTTGCCATATTCTACTTGATAATGAAAGTCACGATAGTACAGGTGGTCAATTTAATCTCTCACCATTCGTGGATTTCTGCTCTATCGCAAAATCGTGTGGTTATGTGCATGTATATGAGGCAAAAAGTTTAAAAGAATTTGAAACATATATTAAAGTATTCACGAATCAACAGTTGTCAATCGATAAAAAACATTCGACCTGTGAAGGTATTGCAGAGGTGGAAGCACCAAAAGAATCTATAGGACAACACTGCAATTCGAATAATAGAGATTCTAGAAAGGGTGCATGGTTTATTTACCTTAAGATTCAAAAAGGTTCCAAGGAAAACTTAGGACGCCCAAAGATTACACCACAAGAAGTAGCACAAAGACTTAGTGAGTATATACAAGGGAATGGTAATGAGTTTTAACTACTATAATCCGGTACAAATTTGCTTTGATATAGATATTTTAGAATCTTTACAGACTTTAGCTCAAAACAGCCAAAATAAGAGATATTTGCTTGTAACTTCTAAAGGATTTGGAAAGGGGTGTTCAAATCGAGACATTAGTATAATAACAGAAACTTTACCAACTGCTTGTTTGACTACTTCACATGCTGCATTTCAATATGATTATAGTTCAAAAAATCACCTCACAAAGCCACAATCTCAAAACTTCAATCATGCAACTTCCAATAACTCAGACACTAAAAGAACTAACTTAGTCCAGAGTATTGCAAATATTTTCAATAATATAATTGTCCTTGATTGCATAACGCCAAATCCAGAACTAGACTTCCTGCAAAGCATAAAAGCAAAATTAAAGGGGCAGTACGATGCGATTATTGCACTTGGCGGCGGTAGCGTAATTGATAGTGCAAAGTTTTTTGCTCTAAAAAATGAAATTGCAATTCATCATGAGACACTGGAAATACTAGGAGAAGCACAGGCTCTTCCTCTCTTTGCTTGTCCCAGCACAGCTGGTACAGGTAGCGAACTAACGCAATGGACAACTATTTGGAATAGCAAAACGAACATTAAATATTCTTTATCGCACAAATGCTTATACCCACAAATAGCATTTTATGATATCTCTCTTTTACTTTCTTTGCCTTTAGCACTTACACTGCATACAACACTTGATAGTCTATCTCATGCTATAGAATCTATTTGGAATAAAAATGCTAATCCAATTTCTACACAATACGCAAAAGCAGCTATTGAGCTAATTTTAGAAAATCTAATACCATTGTATGATATGTTAAATAAAAAAAACTTACCTTCTCGCAATTCAGAATACAACAAGCAATCTCTTAAAACCTTACGGAGAAATTTGGCTCTTGCTTGTATGCAAGCTGCCCTTAGCTTTTCAAACACACAAACAGCCTTAGCCCATGCAATCAGCTATCCCATCACAATGCAATGCGGTGTGCCACATGGCTTAGCGTGCAGTTTTTCTTTACCTATTTTACTAGATTGCATAAATGATGAAAGAGCAGATTTAATCTTAAACCCTTATAAACAAAAAATTAAAAATCTTTTTACAAAGCTTCAAATTTCAAGTAATCCGCGTATTTACGGATTAGATTCTGATATGATAAACAATATCTTTAATTCACTGAATGCAAGGGCTAAAAACGGACTACTTGATATAGCCAAAGTAAAAACAGAAATGCTTAGATTACTCTCTAGCTGATATTTTATGAATATTAAGAATATAATAGGTATTCCAATCTCTGTCTAATTTGTATAATTAGATATAATTTTTACTCCACTCAAACAAACAAAGTCTCATTAAATCAATATAAATCAATCATACCTCAAAACAAACTCTAAATAAACATACAAATTACACTCTTTCTAAATACACCTTTTAAAAAAGAGTTAAGATACAATAAGCCTCATATTAAGCTTCTCATGATACTAGTAAGAATAAATAAAAAAGCAAAGTCTAAAAGATGTAATTAATGTAGCTTAAATGTTTAAGCTTTTTTGCACTATCATTGCTTTTAATTTCTAACATAACAAACTTTAAAGAGCCAAATCAAAAGGCTTTAAATAGAGTAACCCTATCTCTATTTATTTTGTGCTAATCATAATTTTATAGTTCTTGTTAAAATAATTTAACCAATCCATCACATTCATATTTTTAAACATTATCAATGGTTGGAAATTTGGAGGATTTTTAAGTATAAGTTGAACATCAAACTCTTTTATTTTATTTTGCATCACATCGCTCAAACCTTGCATGAAAACCTGACTACTCTCACCTATATATGGTGTAAGAAATGGTGTGCCAATAAGTCTCATAAGGCTTAAATTTACCTCAGATTGTGTCAATAAGGCATCTTTTTGTTCTGTTGTTAGCTTATCATTAGATGCAATAAAATCATTAAAAGATTGTTTTGGTTGGATATTAAACTTCAATGAAAGCAATTCATGTGGGATATTTTGAGCTTGTAACTCCTCCTTGTTAGAATCACCATTCATTGCCATTGCTATATCATATAAAATCCCAATTATATGTGCTCGTTCAACATTTGGTGTAAAAGCATTTACAGATTCTAGCCTTGTATTAAAAATCTGTGATATAAGGGTGCATTTTGTATCTGCAGTGACTGTGTGAGGTGTGTCTTCATCAGTTGTATAGAGATATTCTTGCTCACACTCTAGTTTATTTGGCAGCAGTGAATCTACACTATGGTTAAAAAAGGCAGTAAGTGAATCTTTTGTAGAATCTCCAAACAATCTATTCGTAGTTGGATATTTTATATCTGTTTTTACCTTGAATGAAAGATGATTTCTGCTTTTTATATCTTCACCAGTAAGTGTGAAATTATAAAATTGTATCGCTTCATGGACATTGTGATTTGGCTCTGCAAAATCATCCATGTAAAGTGTTATTTCCTCTGATTTGCACTTATAATCCATAAGCCCACTGCATTCAAAAGGTTTGTATTCAAAACGTTGAATACCATATTGGTTGCTTTGAGCCTCTTCTACATAAACACGAGCAAACTCCATGCCTTGGTTAAGACGACTTTCTACCTCTTGCAACATCTTTCTTGAAGCAAAATATAGCACTATAAGCAATATCGCAATGATAACTGCTCCAAAAATAACAATATTTCGTGCAAGTTTATTCATAATATATTCCTTTTGATAATAGACATTTAGAATATAAATATTACCCTGTCTACATAAAAACTAATCTTTGATTCTAACATAAATTTTGTAATCTACAAAATACTCCCTCAATATCGCCTAGCTCGTGCGACAACAATAAAATATATTATTGTCGGGATCGTTTATAAAAATCATTTGTTGCTTTTACAAAACCATCAATACTGCCACAATCATAGCGGATTCCCTTAAATTTATAACCGATAACACGTCCTAATTTTGCCTGCTCTAAAAGTGCATCTGTGATTTGTAATTCACCATTAATGCCAGGCTTTGTCATGCGTAAGATATTAAAAATATCAGGTGTTAGAATGTAGCGACCAATAATAGCTAGATTGCTTGGGGCATTTTCTTTACTAGGCTTCTCAACCATAGACTTTACTTTATAGATCCCATCTTCTAGCATATCAGCTTCAATAATACCATACTTATGAACTTCATTAGAATCTACTTCTTCAATGGCAACTACAGAACAGCGATATCTTTCATAGATTCTCATCATCTGTGTAAGCACCCCCTCACTCTCACTATAACATAAATCATCAGCCAAAATCACTGCAAATGGATTCTTGCCTACAAGAGTTTCACCTGTCAATATCGCATGTCCTAATCCTCGCATTTCCTTTTGTCGTGTATAACTAAAGGTGGCAGTCTCCATAATATTTCGTATTTCACTAAGCAAATTCTCTTTTGAAGTATCTTTTATTTGATGTTCTAGCTCATAACTAATGTCAAAATGATCTTCAATGCTTCTTTTACCTCGCCCAGTAACAATTGCCATCGTTCTACAACCTGCATTGAGGGCTTCTTCCACACCATACTGAATGAGTGGCTTAGTAAGAATTGGTAACATTTCCTTTGGCATCGCCTTTGTTGCAGGTAAAAATCTCGTGCCATAACCAGCTGCGGGAAATAAACAAGTCTCTATCATTTTTATCCTTTTAATGTTGCTTTATTGACAAGTCTAATTATACAAAGAAATAATGCAAATTAGCCTTTTGCTTCAATAATTCCATATTTATTATGGCTCAAGTAGCCATTTCATTACACTCATTCTGCTACCATGTTGTAGATATTTGCGTAATGTAGCTGTGCCTTCAAAATACTTTTCATAATTAAAATTCTCATATGCCTTAAGCATATTTTTAGCCGTGCAATCGTTTTGCAAAAGCTCTTCATGTAAATATTCACTACCAAGTCCAGCTTTTTTAATATCTCTACCATTTTCCTTAAGCATAGCTTGATAGATAATATTTGCTAAACCAACAAACTTCAACTTCACAAACATTCGCGCAATGCAGTAATCAATCCATTTTGCTCGATAGACAAGCACAAATGGAATCTGCATGAGACTTGCCTCAAGTGTCGCAGTCCCAGCACATACAAAAGCAAAAGTAGCATTGCTTAGACCCTCTTGAGTATTATATACAACATGAAATAGATCTATGTTGCCATATATCTTCATCATTTCTGTATCACGGAATTTTTCTGGGACAATGAGCCTTAAAACGACATGTCGATATTTTTTTAAAAGGTTTTTGGCCACACTTCTATAATCATCCATGAGTTTTTTTATTTCACTTTTACGACTGCCAGGCATAAATACAAAAACATTAGAATCTTTATTGTAAAAATATTTAGATTCTGTATAGATGTCAAGCAGTGGATGCCCAACATAACGTGCTTTCTTATCGTAATATTGCAATTCAAATGGCCAAATACATGCAAGTTTGTCAAATAACTTCTCAATTTCTTTTGCACGCCATTCCTTCCATGCCCATACCTGTGGTAATATGTAATACATGATGGAAATGTTTGGATTTTTCTCTCTTATCTTTTTGGCAAGCCTTAGATGAAACGATGAACTATCCATTAAAAGAATCTTATCGCATGTAAGGGCAGATTCACTAAGAATTTGCATTGCTTTTTTAAAGAATCTAATCTTTTTTGCAACATCACTAAACCCCATAATAGCAAACTCTCTAGGACTTAGAATCTGAATGCCAACCTCACTTTCACACACGCCAATAAGTGTGCAATATTCCGGTAAAACAGATGCGAGATTTTTAAGATGCAAGTTAGAACTTGGCTCAAGTGCACTAACAAAAATTCTCAATTGTTTTTTAGTAGCTACAATCTCTTTTCTCATATCTTCATCTGCTACGATCTCATGCATTCTTATCCCTTAAACATTTTCTAAGATTTGTTACAATATTACTTATCATATATACTTATCTGTTTCTAGCTTTAAATGCCTCCAAAAACTCATCAGCACTTTTTTGACTAACCCCCTCCTCTCTTAACACATTAGAGAGTTGGCTTAACATTTCCTCGACTCTTTCTTTCTTTTTATCAATTCGTGCCATTCTATCAGCCTGAGTCTCTTCATCATAATTTTTTTGATTAAAAGTCGTTTCCTTAAAAGCTATATTGTTTGACATCTCATTTAGAGTATGGTTGGCTTGATTGTTTGCTGTTTTTGGTGTACCAATAGATATATAATCATCACTTGTATCGTCCATGCTACTTCGCATTTGCTCTTTAAAGTTATCTTCTTCCGTTAAGTCTCTAAGCTCTATATGTAGTTTGTCATTTTTAAGCTCAAGTTCACTAATTTTATCCTTTAAGCGGAAAAGCCGCTTAGCTGCCTTAAGATATACATCATGTAATTCCTTTGGATATATCATCTGTGCTGCCCTTGCCATAGCGGTCGCACCATTCTTGACATGCACACTTACAACATTTAATGGCTGGAATTCCATAACAATCCCGCTAAAATCAAGCAAATTAGAATCATCATCTTTTGATAGTGCAAAGCTTGTTTGCATATCAAAAGATTCAATACTATTTTCTTGTTTACTTTGTAATAGTTTATTTTTATAAAGTTGTGCTTTTCCTTGCATTTCTTCAATTTCAGCTTTTATAT
The DNA here is from genome assembly GCF_000765905.2 of Helicobacter trogontum. Classification (GTDB taxonomy): domain Bacteria; phylum Campylobacterota; class Campylobacteria; order Campylobacterales; family Helicobacteraceae; genus Helicobacter_A; species Helicobacter_A trogontum. The sequence goes on from NZ_JRPL02000004.1 coordinate 93,465, forward strand.
TTGCCAACTCTATATTTGCTTCTTTTAATAAATTGTTCGCATCTGTAATTTCTGTATTTAGATTTTTTAATTGCTTTTCTTTGGCTTTAATGAGAATCTCATATTCTTGTATATTCTCTATAAATTCTTTTTTCTTACTTTCAAAAATCTTTGCAATCTGCCATGCTTCTTTAATGGTTTCAGCTTTAGCAACAAACTCAAGAAAAATTTCTTGCTCATCAATGTTTTGTACAATATGAGCTAATACTTCTTTTTCATCTTCTTTTAAACTCAAGTTACACTCCTCTCTATTAGTTAGTTTCATCTGTTGCAAGACTCAATTGTTCAAGTCTTATATCCCGTCCCTGCGTAATATGCGTATTTTTACTTTTACAATTTGGACAAGTTGGATCATCTAAATTATGAAAAGTATTCTCACAATCCTTGCATTCTAATAAAAGTTTTTCTGTTGTAAGCGTCAGGGTTGCATCTTTAATAGAATCATATTCTACCTGCAAGATTTCAAAAGCACTCTGCAATAAGCTTTTATCAATATTTGCACGCTCACCAACACTCACAACGATATTTTCTACCTTTGCTGCATTATGCTCTTGCAGATGAATCAAGCAAAGATCAAGCAGTGAAGCTACAACTGAGTATTCATGCATATTATTCCTTATCTTATTTTTGGTTTCAATAATGCAACATGGAAATTATTGCGATAAAGTGGCATACTCTGCATAATCCACCCAAATAATGCTACATTACTATCAAGCATTGCACTATATAAATCTAGTGTATTTGCAAATACTAACCATAAAGTAAATGACATAAGCATGAATATTGCACAAACTCTATCAATACAATAGCAAATAGCAATTACGCAAGAAACACATAAGATTTTATATCCTAACGTTCCATATGCCCACTCAAAGACTCCAAAAGCATTACCTAACAATAACAACCATAAAATCGCTAAAAACAAAAAACCGCGATAGCCTATTGTAAAACCTATTTGATTAACAAAAGTCCTAATAATCGAAAAAAAACAAATAAAAAACAATAAAAAGCTTGGTATATCAAATATGCTATAAAGCAACATAGAGAGACTCATGTATTTTATAGGAATGAGGCTTAATATAAATACAAGCAAACTTATAAATCCACGCGTAATTGGTCGTAAAAATGTGCCAAAAAAAAGACGTGCAAGAGAGAGTAAGCCAAGTACTACTGCTGAACACATAAGTGAATATGTAACAAGTGAATAATAAGTCATTATATGCCTTTATGTATGCTTAATAATACTAAACTAATAAACACTAGAGCAAATAGAGTTATACATATAGAATAATTATAGAATCTTGATTCCACAAAGCTTTTACTCCAAAACCTAGCAACTATACAAGCATGAATTTTAGAGATTCTAAAATCCAAAAATCTCACTCCAAACCTCACAATCCACATAATTATGAAATATGTTTTAGAATCTATATCTCGCATAAAATTCCTTAATCTTCCTAATTTGCCATATTTTGATTCATCGCATTGTGTGATGTTATAAGATTGTTAATGTATGTTTCATTTAACGTAATTACATTAATCTTATCTTGCATGTCTTTTGCATAAACAATATAAGCATATGTGCCATATGTCAGTATCCTTGGGTTTATAAATTGAGCTTTTATGCTTTTATCAAGCTCTTTTAATGTTATAAAGTCGCTGCCATTCCACACTGCCAAATTAATTGCCGTATTCTCCTTATTGGTATAAATAAGTATAACATAACGTCCAAAAACAGCTGCACTCATAGCCCCCACACGCAACTCTTTGCTCTCTTGTATGTCTTCAAATTGTAATACCCCATTACTTATTTTACAAAGCTGATAAGCTAAGTTTGGCTTATTATCGCTTTGCCTTGCTGTATTTGTATATAATGCTAGACATTGGTGTGTAGTCATATCATTTACAACATGGTTAATATCGTAACGAGAAGGCAAAGGTATTAAGATTGGATCTGTATAAGGCACATCACTATATGGTTTTACTATCCCTTCAAGTTGCAATTCCTTATTAAAGATTCCAAAAAATGTCATATCGTCATTTATGTGAGTATAAAATGGCAAGATTATACCTTGTATAGTATTATCTACACCAAAGAATGTGCTTGGTTTATGAGAAAAAAATACATTTGTTCTTCCAAGTAAACTTAATGCAGGATTTTTATATAAACTAAAGAGTGTATCTGTATTTTTTTGTATATCATCTGATTCAATACTCTTTGCAATATCCTCTAGGCTTGATTGAAAAATGTATGTCCTTGTAATGAGCGGATTCTGTGATAAGGTAGCATTAAGAAAAAGATAAAGACTAGAATCAAAGTTTTGTGCTAAAACGCTATGTAGAGAGCGTGCATATTGTCTTGTTTGTGCTTTAAGCATTTCTAAGTTAAAAAGCACAATATCTTGACTATGTGTTTTTGTATTTGTAGTGATATTTTGCCATACTCCCTTTCTAGACATTGTGCTGTATTTGCTTGGATAAAAAAGTACACCATGTAATTTCGTGCTCTCTCCCTTATCCTTACTAAGATAAGTGATGAGGTATTTAGTAGGGTCTATTTGCGTCATATCGATTGCGACCAAATTTGCAGAATCCAATTGCCATTGCTCTTTCTCATACACCTCATATATTTTTGAAGATTCAAAAGTAGGTAATGAAAAGTATATATCTTCATCAAAATGAAAGTTCATTAATCCAATACTTGCAACTACGCATAACGTTAAGTAAAACAGATAATCAAGTATCTTCATACATTAACCTAACTTATAAAATTTCTATTTCATGCACTCTATAATCTAGCGAGGATTTTCCCATAAACACAGCGATATTACCCAACTTAGATTCTATACTTTCCCCAAAACTAAAAGAATCTTTTTTGAGGGTGATTTGCTTTGTAAAAGGCAATTTTATATCATATATTTTTTGTGCATTAAGACTTAAGAATTGAGGGAGATTTTCTAATCTATTATGTTTTGCAAAAAGTGTGCATAACGCCTCAAGCAAGATTGGGGCACTAAAGATTCCAGCAGCACCTTCTAACTTTGCTTGTATAGTGTGTGGTGCACTATCAGATCCAAAACTAATTTTAGAATCACCGCTCAAAGCAGCCTGAAGTATAGCATCTCTATCTGCAGGTGTTTTGACAACAGGCTTACAAAACATAAACGGATTTAGCTTGCCTCCTATAACATCATCAAGCGTTAATAACATATGATGAAGCGTAATGGTACCATAGAGATTCTCGTATTTATGGATACATTCTAACGAATGCCTATCGCTCAAATGCTCTATAATTATTGTTAATTTTGGGAAAGTTCTTGCTAATTCGCTAAATACTTCCAAAAACTCTTTTTCTCTATCCATACTAAACCCCGCACTCTCACCATGTATGCTTAGAATCATATTTAGTTTTTGTGCTTCTTCAAGTAGGGTAAGTAAATGCGGACACAATACATCACTCACACCATTCTCTGCGTTGGTAGTCGCACCTTTTGGATAAAGCTTTAAAATCTTAACTCCAGCTAAATGTGCTTGTTTGAGCATCTCTATTGTAAGATTATCATGAATATATAATGCAATGAGGGGGACAAAGTGATCTCCCTTTAATCCATTTTTTTCTGAATCAATTTGCGTTATCCTCATAATTTCTTTTTTATAAGCAAGTATAGCTTCTATGTCCATTAGCGGTGGATTTAGGTTTGGCATAGCAAGTAATGCACTAAAATGCCTTGCACTATAAGGCAACACAGCTTCCAACATAGAATCTTGTCGTAAATGTATGTGCATATCTATTGGATTTTGCAAGATAATAGTATCCATGTTTTACCTCTTGAAAGTAATTGAGATGTTGAAGGTAATCGCACTGAATAAGCTGGAGCGAACTCTCTTTAGAATAAAGGCGAAATTATAACATAAGAATGGAATATATGTGGTTTAGAAAGTGCTAAATTATCGCTTACTTTTAGCAATAAAGTATAATTCACTTACCTTGCAAATAAGTGATCGCACACATATGATTTGTTATTAATACTCAAGGTTACCTTATCTTCATTGCAAAACGCTAACATATAGCTCATGCTCACCTTGACTACTCACATGCAGATGATAATAAGCTCATAAAAATCATTGTAAATTACAGGAGTAATAAAAAATTGTCAATGCTAATAAATATAGATTAATCACCTTGCATTCTGTATGAGATTCTGAGCAATCTAAAGAAGCTTAGAATCTAAGGTGAAATATGATTCTAGAATCCACTATTTCTTAATGCTTCACCAATGGTTTTCCCACGCAAATTACTCATAGAAACATCGCTTGTTGCTACAGGTGCTTCACTTAATGCACGAATTACTTCCATGCATGCACTTATCTCTTCTTTCTTTGCATCTATATATTGGTGTAAAGATTGGAAATCTTTAGCATTTAAAAGTGGCATGGGACTTGCCATTTCAAAAGAGACACTGTGATCTCCCATTGATGCACTTAACTCTGTATCAAATAAATCTCTATCAATAAAACGCGTATTCATTATCAAATCTCTAGCTTGTGAAAGCAGAATCTCGCTCATATTAACATTTGCTGGATTTGTTGGATCTTCTTCTAAACTGAATTCGACCTTTGAAACAATTGTTTGCAATTTATTAAGTTTTGCACTTAATACTTGTAGACAGCCAACAAGCTCATTGGCAGCCTTTATCCCCTCACCAAAACGATGTGTTTGCATTTTACTTTGTGGAACTGCATTCATCATAATATCTTCAATATTATCCAAATCACCCACATACTTTTTAAAAGTTTGCAACATCCTATCCATAACGCGTCCTTGTATTAAAATTTTCTTAAACTAAGCAAATAGTATGCCAACTCTACAAATCATTCCAAACAAACCCACAACGCAGAACATCTAATCCCTTATCAATTCCTAATGTTGCTAGACAATGATTCTAAGTGTAATTACAATTTATAGTCAATAAGACAAAGGCATATCGACAAATATTTACACAGAGTAAAATACATTTATTAAAACAGCATATATTTTCATTAGAATCCTAGACCATGGAATATTACTTTTGGGTGTATCATGCAGCACAATGATGAAGCAAAATTATATAAGTATTTAAAATCGCTCGATATGCTATATCGACATGCAATGCTTGGAGACAATTTTATAGATCTCACTAAGATGACGCAAAATTCCGATATACAAAAGCAAGAAAAATATCCCAATCCTATGCAGATAAACCAACAATACAATAGGCAAACAACAAACCAACCAACTGATTATAATACACAAAACAATATGCAGCAAATTACACAAAAAGTTATGCAATGCAAACTTTGCTCTCTTTCAAAATCTGTAAAAGATTCTGAAAGATTATGTGCGATTTTACCCACAAACCAAGCTTTCAATAATGTAAAAGAAGCTCAAACAAAATCAAAAATATTTCCAAATATTGCCTTTATCATAGAAACACTCCATCTCAAAGAGGCACCAAAAGCTGGCTATGCAATACTAGAGAATCTTGAGTTAAATAGAAGTAATGAGATGCTTTTTGATATTATCGAAAAAGTGTTTTTACTCCATAAAGAAAGTGTATTTTTATTTCCACTTTTTAAATGTGCTGAAGTTGGTGATAATCAGCAAATAAGTAGGCAGGTACGCACACAAGCCCTTGCCACGCAAAGACGTATTTGTAGCAATTATCTTCATACGCAACTAGAAAATGTAGATTATGCTGTATTTTTTGGCGAACATATATGTTTTGACTTCTTTGAAATCACATTGCAAGAGGCAAGCGGTAAGCTACTTGATTACCATACCATGGAGAATAAAAAAGTCATTTGCGTATGTGTGCCAGATATTATGCAAATGCTCATAAATCCAAAGCTGAAAAAAGATGCATTTATTAATTTTGTATTGCTAAAAAATGCAATTTATGCAAATTCATGCTAGAATATGCTTTATCATTGCATTAAGGATAGAAATGTTACATAGTAAAATCATGCAAAAAGTAGCGCTATGCCTTGTTGTGTTCATCCATTTAGCAATCGCAAAAGAGCATATTATGTCCCCATTACCAGCTCCTGAACAAGAGGTTATGGATGTTGAAATAAGAAAATGCTCTAAATCATGTCTCAATAAGTTATATGAAAGTGAGCAATTTTTTAGCTTTGCCTCACACTATCGTCCTACAAAAGATAAAACTATTAATGAAAGATATCAAGCTGTTGCCGAAGAGCTTGGCATTAAAGCCTTGTTACCCTTATTTGACTCAAGCAATGGCCTACGTGTCGCCTTAATGATTCCACAAAAAAATGTAGGTCGATATTCTGTAACAAGTTCAGATGCAATCCTTGCTTATCTTATCGCACATGGTGATAATTTTTCATTCAAAGTCTTTGGTACACAAAATGAAGAAGTAAATAATCTTGTTGCAAGTTATAATAAAATCAGTGAAGAAGAGTATGATCTCATAATTAGCATTCTTACACCAAGAGGCTTAGAGAATCTTTTACAAAATGCAGATATTACAACACCACTTTTTGTGCCCACTATCAATGAAAAACAAGCTGTAAAATTTGCACCTAATAAAAATATATTTTTTGGTGGTATTGACTATGAAAGTCAAGTAAACATGATGGTAACACTTGCTGAACAAAAAAAGAGTGCGATTATAAGCTTTAATGATGATAGTATGATTGGAAAAATGATTGGTGCAATTATGCAATCACGCACGAATACTGCCAAACAAGAAGTAATAGATTCCAAGAAATCTACAAACTTTGCACCCGTTATTGCAAAATATAAACAAGGTATTAGGAATTCTATGGTTATGCTAAATACCTCTGTTATAAAAAGCGGATTGATTATACCTCAAATGGGTAATGCACGTGCTATGCCTTCAGTCTTTCTTTCTACGCAAATTAATTATAACCCATCACTACTTACTTTAATGCCAAAAGAAGACACCAAAAAGCTTTTTGTTGTGAGTGCGATAAGCCCTATACACACACGTTTATTATTATTTAATGAGATTTTATCTGCTGATTTACAATATGATTGGGTTAATTACGCAACCGCGTTAGCCCTTGATATATTTTTAACTCAAGGTAATAGAACAAATATGCGTTTTTTTATGGAAAGCCTACAAGGCAACCAAGTAATGTATAATAATAGGTTTTATGGTGTTAAAGATTCACATTTTATCCCTGTGAAGTTAAAGTGAGTAAAAACAGATCATGAACAAAAATAACGAAGACATAGAAGAACTAAGCATCTTCCTTGCAAAATATGCTGCTGCTCTGCTATCAAGCGGTGCTTATACTTCGCGTATTTCTCGTTGTACAGAGCGTATTGGAGCAAGTTATGGATATGATGTGTCAATGATTATTTGGCTTAAATACATTAACCTTAGCATTGCACAAAAAGATAATTATGAATGTCGTCGCACCCAAGTTAGCTCAAATCCACCTATGAATACAAACTTTAGAATCATATCAGAGCTTAGTGCATTAAGTTGGCAAATACATGATAACAAAATAACACTCAAAGAAGCACGCATAAGATTTGAACATATCATGCAAAACAAGCATAATGGCTTTTTTAAAACACTCTTTTTTGCAAGTCTTGCTAATGCTGCATTTTGTAAGCTATTTGAAGGCGATATTGGTGCATTAATATGTGTCTTTATGGGAACTTTTGCAGGATTTGCAAGTAAGCATATACTTGCAAAAATGCAAGTTGATATACGTGGAATCTATGTGCTTGTGTCATTTATTTCTTCGTTTGTTGCATATATTGGTGTGCATTTTGGTATTACAAAAATGCCAGGAGTTGCTATTGGTTTAAGTATTTTATATCTCATTCCTGGGATACAAATCATAAATGCTTTAACAGATGTTTTACATGAATACACACTAATGGCGTTAAGTCGCGGTGTCAATATGATTATCTTGCTTACCTGTATTGCAGTTGGTGCCTATTTGACTCTAAGTATTGCACATGTGAGCGTGTTTGATGTTTAATCTAGACTTATATCCACAATTACAAGAGTTTTTATATACTGATTTTTTTAATACAGATTCACTGCCACATATATTCTATAAAACTTTATTTGCTATGATTGCAGGATTTGGCTTTGCATATGCACTACATCCTCCCAAGAAGGTATGTTTTGGGATAATTATTGTCGCGGGGCTTGGCTACTTTATCCGTTCAATTTTATTGCAGAGTCCTATTTTTAGCCTAGCTGGTGCGAGCTTTTGTGCAGCCCTTTGTATGGGTTTTGCTGCAATGCTGCTCGCAAAGTATAAAAAAGTTCCTGCAGAAGTTATTGTATTTCCCGCACTTTTGCCTATGTTTCCAGGTAGCTATGGATACAGAAGTATATTATCACTCCTTACTTTTACGCAACACGCCGATGATCCAGAGCAAATCACTTATTTACTCACGTTTTTTAATAATATTACAACAATGCTTTCTGTTTCACTCTCTCTTGTCGCTGGAGTACTAGCAATTTTTATTATCTTTCATGAACAAAGCTTTACAATGACGCGAGGTGCTACAAAAATTTCAATCTACCAAGTGTTGCGTGAGTTGCGTAAAATCAGAAAACACAAGCAAAAATAATCTGCTCTCTTAGCATAACATCTGTATGTTTTAAGTATAAATCTTAATCTTTAGTTGATGCTTGATTTAATATTGTGTTATAGATAATTATTCTGTGTTTTAAATAGTTTAAGTCTAATTTCTTAGCATTCATCACACACAAACTCCTCCCCTAAAAACTTAAGACTAGAAGCATGTAATAAAAGTCTATCTATCCCACAATAAGACGCCCTTATATCTTTAAAGATTTTTTGTTGGTGTGTAGGTAAAGCATAATAAAAAATCAAAAATGTAAAAAAGCTAGATTTAAACTCATCATTACACACAACTTCAGAAGATTGTTTGCATGTGTATGATTTATGTATAGTTTGATAAGGATACTTAGATTCACCACTATTACAAGTGCAAGATGAGAAAAAGCAAGGGATTATATTCTGACTAAGAGATAAAGATAAAAATTTATATGATGGAAAAATAACTTGTATATTTTCCATACTTTGATAGCTTATAAATGCTGCTTGTATAGAATCTTTTTTGCCTTCTATTTCACACTCCACACTCATGCTTAAAGGTATGGAGCTTAAAGATTTTGACATTTGTGCAGATGTTTGGCATGTTGGTATAGAATGTGTAAAATCTAGTTTTTTTCTTGTTTGCAATTCACTCTCACAATACTTAGAATCTGACGTCTTAAGAGTTGCACTAAAAGTTCGATGCGTATCAACAAAAGACGCTATACTGCACAGCAGTTTTTGAGCTATAGTTTTATCTCGTTGTAATACATGAGTTGCATAAATATACCCCTTGATGTTACTAGAGTGCATTTTGGTTATAGTTTCAAAAAGATAAGATTCTATAGTTGCTTTTAATTTTTTACTTTGCAAATCAAGAAATAAACTTGCAACAATCGGGCACAAGCCATAAAGTGTGTCGCCTAAGATTTTATGCTGTAAGCTTGATGTATGAATTCGCAATTGATGTGTTTTACCACTTAGAGGTATGAGCCTTACAAGTGTAAATTTTGCATTAGATTTCGCCTTTGAAAGCAATAAATGATTTCTTTCATACTCAAGAGTCTTATTACATTCTAAAAAAGCTTTATGTTGATCAGTAGCAAAACGTCTAAATATTGCATCTTTAGACACTTCATTATGTGAGGGATAATGATTCATAGATTCTACATTATTTTCACTTTGTATCCTAAAATTTGCAGTCCAATCTGAATAGTTCCTAATATATGAGAGAAAATTTTGGTATTGTTGCAATAATCTTTTTTCATTATAAAAGTCTTTGTAGTGCAAGGTAAAATCAATATCTTGTCTAAAACCTTGCTTAAAATCATTGACAATATCAACCAAATTTTCCTGGATTTGAGATGGGAAAAATGGATTTTTAGACTTATAGAGATAACCCAAAACCTCATTAAAATCACTCAATACACGGAGTGGTACAAGAATGCTAGTAGCACCTTGTTGATCATTTTGCACAAACTCTTCAGTAATACTTTTTATTTTATTGCAATCAATCGCCTTTACTTTGATGTTACTTGCCTTACCTTGAATACAAAGATTCCCAAAATCTTTTGGAAACATAATCTCTGATTCTATCAGTAAAGGTGTTGTAATTTCTCCATGCAAAATAGCAGTATAGCTTTTTTGAACTCCTCTTTCTGAAAAAAGATTTTTGAGTATAGATTCACTTTTTTTATCAATCGAACATAGTAAAAGACCGCTTGTTTCATAATCAAGTCTATGACATGGATTAGAATCTACACCAAAGTAATACCGCAAAGAATCAAGAATGCTTGCAGAATTTAGCAAATTCTTAGGATGAGTTAAAAGCTTTGATGGTTTATTAAATAGGCAAAAATAAGGTGGCAGTTGTGAGATCTTTATCTGCATATTTGCAATATCTTGTTGCACAATGGCATGATTTGGTGGCACACAAGCAAAGAATGGAGTTAGGCTGATATTATCTGGGATAAAACTTAAAACTTCTATAATCCCCTTTTCTAAAAAATCCTTCTTTTGAATGATTTTAGACCCTTGTCTCACTCGTCTTTTATCAAGTAACTTTTGCGTCTCCTTTTTACTATAACCACATTGTAAAAGAAAGTGCGTAGCTTTTATGCACTCTATCACATGATGATAAGTTCTCTTAAAGCCCATATATTCTATCGATAATAAGCATGATTTGTTGATTATGTGTATTTAGTCGTGTGTTATAAAAATAGTTATTTTGGGAATCAAGGGTTATGGTAGCACGAAATTGTAATTTTGTGCCACTAAGAAAATTATAATCTGCATACTTTTGATTAAAAAACATACCCTTAATAGTGCTATTTTCTGTGTGTTTAAAGTGAAATTCACTAAAACCCTGCCCTGTTTTTTTGCATTCAAGTATTTCCATTTCACATAAAAACTTTGGCAGTGGATTCCCATTTCCATAAGGCTCAAAACTTGCAATACATAAAAAAAGTTCATAACTAATTAAATGTGATGACAAAATACCTAATACATTTTCCTTTTTCTCTATATTATGAGCAATAGGTTTAAAAGATTTTATAAAAGATTCCAAATTGCAATCTTTTAATTCCAAACCAACAGCACCAACATGCCCCCCATATCTCTGCATTAAATGCCCTATTTGCTGCATACTAGAGATTAAATCTACATTGCCACAACTTCTACCACTGCCCTTACACACACCATTGATATTTGTTAAAACAAAGCATGGTTTTTGAAACTCATCTGCCATTTTACCTGCAACGATCCCAAGCACACCCTCATGCCAATCATCCCCCACTGCACACAACATATTCTCATTTTGGGGTATCTGCGTAATAGATTCAAATGCTTTATTTGTTACCTCATCTTGCAAATGTTTTCTTTGTATGTTTAGCCCTTTTAACTGCTTAAGATAGAATCTAGCACTTGCTAAGGAATTTGCACGTAAAAAAGATAGGGCGATCTTGCCATCACTAATCCTTCCTGCTGCATTTAAAAGTGGAATGATTCTAAACCCCAATGCTTGAGAATCTATGCTGCATCTTAGATTCTCCATAAGAGCTTGAAAAGCATATCTTTTACTATTTGGAATATGCTTTAAAGCATACTTACAAATAGTGTGATTTATCGCATTAAGTGGCATTACATCAGCAATTGTTGCAATACCCACAAGCAATAAAAAAGATTCCATTCTTATAGCTTTTAGATTGCTTAGATAAAAATATGCAAGCTTTTGTATTTGCCTGTAATGCAAGGAGCAATCTTTAGTGTTTTCTTTCAAGCTACGGAAAAGCGTGCTAGAATCACTACAAAGAGTTTGCATATTAATTTTTATGGCACAGCAAAAATACCATGCTACCAAACTCCCACAAATATCACTATAAGAAAAGTTGCATTGTATCTGTTGCGGATTAATCATAAAATCACAATAAGGAATTTTTTGGTTTTTATTACTATCTACTTCAAGTGTATGATGATCGGTAATAATCAATCTTATGTCATGCTCTCTACATAATTCCCCTGCTTGAAAGCTACTCACACCATTATCAACAGTTATAATTACTTTCACATCACCATGCTCTCGCAAAATCTCATGGAACAATGTTGTGCTAAAACCATACCCATGCACAAATCTATTTGGCATAGCAAAGGCTACATTATTGTATGAAAGCTGCTCAAAAAAATCAAGCATAATAGAAGTCGCACAAATACCATCAGTATCATAGTCTCCGACAATTACAATCTTTTCATTGCGTAATATACTCTGACACACTATCAAACCTGCTTCCATATTATTATGAAGCTCTCTTGGATGTGGCATATCTTTTAATGTTTGGAATGAAAAATCTTGAAATCTTTCTTGCAAAATAGATTCTATTTCATCAATATGGCTAAAAGTTTGCAACCCCTCTTTAACATCATAACTACACTGCTTTACATCCATGGTAGAATCAGGCATATCACACCTTATTTATGATTCTGCAAGGCTTGTTGCACAAATGCAAGGATAATTGCATTCGGGTTTTGCAATCTTGAAGTAAATTCTGGGTGGAACTGCACACCAACAAAGAATGGATGTGAAGTAAGCTCTATTGTCTCAATCAGCCCATTACACTCACCGCTAATAATTAGCCCTTTCTCTTCAAATAAAGGGCGATACTTTGGATTTGCCTCATATCTATGCCTATGTCTTTCACGTATAACTTTCACATTATTGTAGGCGTTTGAAATCCTTGTATTTGGCTTCAAATAACACTCATATTCGCCAAGTCGCATTGTACCACCAAGCGGAGAGTTATGTGTCCTTACCTGCTTTTTACCCTCTGTATCTAAGAAATCTTCAATCATATAAATAATAGGGTTTTTACAATCTTTATTAAATTCTGTTGAATTAGAATCTTCTAATTGCAACACATTTCTTGCAAACTCAATTAATGCAAGTTGCATACCAAGACAAATTCCAAGAAATGGTATATTATTCTCTCGTGCATATTTAATAGCAAAAATCTTACCCTCTATGCCTCTCTCGCCAAATCCACCCGGCACTAATATACCATCTAGATTCTCTAAATTTGATCCTTCAATATGTTCAGAATCTAAAAAAACAACATCAACTTTTGTATCTAGGTTCGCCCCTGCATGAGTTAAAGCTTCTAAAAGCGATTTATAAGATTCCTTAAGAGAAAGATATTTACCAACAAAACCTATCTTGATTTGCTTTGTAGGAGAGAGAATCTTTTTTACAAGTAAATCCCACTCTCTCATATCTGGCGTAATTTGCAACTGTAAAACTCGTGAAAGCGGTGCCAATATTCCCTCACTCATAAAATTTATAGGACATTTATAAATCGTTTGTGCATCTTCGGCACTAATCACACTATCAGTATCAACATCACACGCTAGAGCAATTTTTTGCTTCGTATCTCTTGATAATGGCACTTCAGAACGTGCTATAATAATTTGTGGGCTAATACCTATCCTACGTAATTCTTGCACACTATGCTGTGTTGGCTTTGTTTTCAGCTCATCTGCTGCTTTGACATAAGGCACAAGTGTAACATGTATGCTCAATACATTATGTGCACCTTTTTCATGCTTTATCTGTCTCATAGCTTCCAAATAAGGCATACCTTCAATGTCGCCAACCGTGCCCCCAAGCTCCACAATCAACACATCAAAGCCATCTCCCGCACGTTTTATACGAGTTTTAATCTCATCTGTAATATGTGGCACGATTTGTATCGTCTTGCCAAGATATTCTCCTTTTCTTTCTTTATCGATTACAGATAGATAGATTTGTCCCGTTGTGAAGTTATTATTTTTGGAAAAACTAGTATTTAAAAATCTTTCATAATGTCCTATATCCAAATCCGTTTCTGCACCATCAAGAGTAACAAACACTTCACCATGCTCAAGTGGGCTCATAGTCCCTGGATCCACATTAATGTAGGGATCAATCTTTAAAATAGATACAGAAAATCCAGCATGTTTTAATAATGTCCCAATAGATGATGATGATATGCCCTTTCCAAGAGAGCTTAAAACACCACCTGTAACAAAGATATATTTTGTATCCATGCAAACACCCTTTTTATTTTTTTCAAACATAATTATAAAATAAAAGTATGTAAAATATATAATGCTTTGTGATTTCTTGTAAGTGCTATTCTACTTATTTTTTGTAGTGTTGAGATTTTTATTTTACATTCACTTGATCCATAGATTAAAAACAGCAGATATTCTATCACGCATAGATAAACTTAGAATCTACACTAAATATAAGATCAATCTTTAAAGACACTACGTATTGCATCAATATATCATTTATATATAAATTTTCAAATGCTTACACAAGTATGACATCATATCTTTAATTTTAATATTTTCTAGATTCTAATAAAAGATATTTAAATATATCAATCTCTTAGAATCTAGTAGGTTCTATGGGAGTAAAAACCCATATTCATAGACTTTGGATTCTATATTTTTGGCTAATGCTTTGAGTGTGTAGGTGAGTGTGCCTAGCTTTTGTTTATAGACTTCATCATTAGCTTTTTGCGGGGGATTCATTCTGCCTTTGTCATTAAATCCTTGAAAATACGCTTTTATATCATAGAGTGAGGCGTTTGGATTGTAGTCTTTGTCATCTTTTGATTGCATGTGATAATGTCTAAAAAACTCTTTTCCAGCATCTAAGACTTCTTGTGCTTCTTGGCTAAAATTCAGTGGCTTAGTTGGGATAAATGCCATATCATCATCGCCAAAAAGGCTTTGCTTTGAATCTTTGTTTGCAGCACAATCGCGCTTAATCTTACCTTGCAAAAAATCTCGCATAAAATGAGATTCAAAGGCTTCATGCGCTCCTATTTCTTTTTCGCTAAAGGGTATAAAGTGATTTGTCCCTTCTTTGCTTGTGATTCTATTTTTTCCATGAAAAAGCATAAAAACAAGGCAATCGCTTTGAAACACAGAATCTTGTGCCCATTTGTTGTTTGGGTAGAGAAACTGATCGTTGTGATTTATCCAAGTGTGCGGAATGCAATGGCGGACAGAGAAATAGACAGAAAATGGGATAAGATTGCTTTGTGTGATATTAAGACAATATCTTGCTAGGGGTTTTGATAGCAAACAAACTTTTTGCTGGTTTTGAAAATCACTTGGATAATTTGAAATTAACCCTAGCATTTCATTTACAGAATCTTTAAAATTAACCCACCATTGATTCAAAGATTTGTGTTTATCTAGCGTTGTATAGAATCGCTTTTTCCCCAAACTCGCACCATTTTCATTAAAAATATCTAGTGTAATTATCCGTTTCATTTTACTCACTTTTGCAATCTAATATGCTTAGGATTTGTGTTAATTCTTCCTTGCTCACACTATCGTTAGCTACACCTACGATAATATCTTCTAATCTTTGATAGAAATCAAGTGGAAGAGAATCTGGGTAATTTATGATGATAAAAGCTTTTGCTATATATATTGCAGTGCGTTTATTCCCATCACTAAAAGGATGAAATTTCACACAGGCAAACACCAAATGTGTGAGTTTGTCTATAAAGCTCGGATAGTATTCATCGTTTTGAATTTGTGTCAAAACAGAATCTAAGAGTGCAATTTGCTTAGGATTTGATCCTTTTAGTCCACCTATCTCTTCTATTATATCATCGTGCATTGTTTGCACTTCCTGCAGATTTAAATATCTCATTTATCTTTTAGCCTTTCAAACACGGCTTTGTTTTCAGGCTTTTTTAAATCTTGTAGCATATATTCACGCAGTTGTGTAAAATCATTGATTTGTGTTTGCTCTATTTTTAAATTTGCTTGTGTTTTTTTGGCTAAGGCTTGAAACTCTTGCAAAAATTCTTGCTTCACATTTTCTACTATTAATGTCATCTTTGCTCCTTAAGGGTTTATATTTTCATTCACTTTGGCTTAGATCCCATATTAAAAATCCAATAGGGAAATTTCCCTTGACATTATCAAAGGTATAGGCAGGACAGATAAAGCCTTTTAAAAATTTGGCTTTAAAAGTTTCTCGGAATTTTACAAAATTACTAGAATTTATATATTTAAGAGTGGAGAAACTTGCAAGTGTGCAGTGGGGAATCTCTTTGTAGATTCTAAAGAAAAATTGTGCAAAGATTTCATTACTTGCCTTGCCCATAGAATCTTTGTAACGCTCATAGGTAGCATTGCCTAAGGCTACTCCATCTTTATTTTTTCCTGTGCCTGAAGTTTGAGATATTGTCCCTGCTTCTGCATAAGGCGGATTGATAAAAATAATTAGCTTTTTGCGTTTTTCCTCATTTTTTAGAATCTCTTGCAGGGATTTTGGCAGTTTGGATTCTTTGCAGTTTTGACATTTGGGATCTAGTTTGCTTCTTGCATGTTTGGAGCAGGGTTTGTCAAAAAACTCATCGTTTAAAAAATCAAATTGAAAAATATGTCTAGGAAGCAGGTTTAATGTGCCATTTGCTGAGAGCTCTTGTATAATCTCTACATCGGATCTATCAAGTGTGGAAGCATATAGAGAGGCGGATTCTGTGAGATTTGCTAGGAGATTGCCTGTGCCTGCAGCACAATCCCAAATATAATACTCACTTTGATAGTTTTCACCTAAGGCTTTTTCTAAGTAATTTTGGGCTTTATTGACCCAAATTTGCGGGGTGAAAAACGCACCTTTTCTCTCGCGTATATCGCTAGGGACAAGCAGATCGCGTCGCTCTATGATATAACCCCAATACTCTTCTTTTGGTGGGCGTTCATAAAGATTCCAAAACTCTGTGTGTGCTTTTTGATTATCATTAAAGCCAAATTCTGTGAAATTAAAACTTGTGCTATTTGCGCGTTTTTCAAGCTTAACTTTGTAAGAATCGCTTTGCAATAAGATTCTAAGGGATTTGAGAATCTCTTTTGTGTTGTTGTTTTCGCTTAAGAGATCGGCTAGATAAAAATCACTGCTTAGAATATCTGGCTTTTCATTTTCCCAATCAATGCTAATGCTAGGCGCGACACTTTGGAGCCATTTTTGGTAAATGGTGGTGAAATTGTTTTTGGTTATGGGGATTTTGGTGATGTTTGTGTTGTGGATTGTAAAATTTGTTTGTATGAAGTCTTGGAGTTCTTTGCAATCCTTTGTAAAAGAAAATTGCAATCTTTTGGATTCTAAGAGATGTTTTGTGAGTGCGTGGAGTTGTTTAAATTCTTTGCTATCGTGATTGCTTGGGGTAACATTCCAATTAAAGTCGTTTTGTGCGAAAATATGATCTAGCTCGTGATAAGGGATAAAGGCTATCTTTTGGCAATCAAATGCTCCTAAGAAAATGGGCGGGAGATTGTTTTCATAGGTTTTTTCTTTGCCTATGGTGAGGATTAATTGTATAAAAGATTCGATAATATCGGCTTTATTGCCTTTTTTGGCTTCAGCCCATAAGAAGTTTATAGGTTGAAAGAGTGTTTGTGCTTGAAAACTCACACAAAAATCAACACGCCCTAAAATCTGTGTGGAATCTAGATTTTTTAGAATCTCTTTTGCCGCTTTATCAAGCTTTATGCTCCGATTTTGTGGATTTGGGCTAAAAAAGTCGGTGGCGACTTTATTTTTTAGTTCCTCTTCGGGTAAGTTTATAGGATACATATTTACTCACTTTTGATCTTTAAAACTGCACTATAATAAGGCGTAATCATATAAAAATCTTTTAATCTTTTTGATGTAGTTGATTGCATTTGTATTGCCCTTAAGCATGGAAAGCAATCTTACACTTCCTTGGTTTGTCAGATAAAAATGCTCTTTTTAAAGATTCTATATCAAGACGCAAATAAGATTCTAATCCTACAATCTTTGCAAGGACTAGACTGCCTGCAAGCGCTACAATCAAATACCCTTATTTTATCTTGCTGCTACTAAGATAATCTTGCAATGACTTGGTATTACTTCTTGCTTGTTGTGTATCATTGCTATTTGCCTGCATGGCAATAGCTGCACTCTTTGCACCAGATATTGTCGTAAAATAGGGGATATTAGCACGTAAAACTGCTTCTCTAATTAACCTTGCATCAGGTTGTGCCTTATTACTGCTTGTATTAATCACCATGTCAATCTCGTGATTTGCTATCATGTCGTTAATATGTGGTCTACCCTCGCTTACCTTTAATACTGCCCTAGCCTCTATACCAGCCTCACTCAAAATCTTGTGTGTGCCAAGTGTAGCTACAATCTCAAAGCCTAACTCATGCAAAGTTTTTGCAAGTCCTGCTGCATGTTTTTTATCACTATTTCGTAGTGAGATAAATATCTTTCCTTTTTTTGGTAATGGATTTTTACATGCACTTTGACTTTTATCAAAAGCAGATGCAAAACTTTTACCAATCCCCATGACTTCACCTGTGCTTTTCATCTCTGGTCCAAGCAACAAATCAGCTCCTGGCAATTTGTTGAAAGGAAATACAGATTCCTTAACACTATAATGCTTTAATGATTTGTGTGTCCAGATTTTGTGTCTTATATTGCCTGGAGTTATTTTTTTGACATCTTTATAAGAATTTGATGATGTAATTGTCTTATCATTATCTAGGTGTGATTCTATATTACTCATATTTACATTCGCTTTAGAATCTAAACTCACTCCTTGTGTTTGCATGAAACTCTCATGTAAAGATTCTGCATCAATGTAACCTACTTCTTCGATCATACCATACTTATCATAGAATCTCAATGCTTCTTCTAGTATGGAATCTTGCTGTATAGAATCTCTAGATTCTGTCTTTTTCACACTATGCTTCCACATAACTCTTGTAGCTACCTTTGCTAAAGGCAGCCCAGTAGCCTTACTTACAAAAGGCACAGTGCGACTTGCACGAGGATTCACCTCAATCAAATATAACTCATTATTATAAATTGCATACTGCACATTCATAAGTCCAACTACACCAAGCTTCAAGGCAATCTTGGCAGTGCTTTGCTCAATCTCTTTTAACATAGATTCTCTGATATTTATTGTCGGCAATGAGCTTGCACTATCCCCACTATGGATCCCTGCCTCTTCGATATGCTCCATTATACCGCCAATATATACACTCTCACCATCACTAATGCAATCTACATCAAGCTCAATTGCATATTCCAAAAATTTATCAATAAGCACAGGTGAGCTATCACTCACCGCAATTACTTCATCCATATATTGCTTTAACTCATCATCATCATAAACGATTCGCATAGCTCGCCCACCAAGCACATAGCTAGGTCTCACAAGCACTGGAAAGCCAATTTTATTTGCTACACTATAAGCTTGTTCTTTCTCATAAGCTATGCCATTTTGAGGTTGCTTCAATCCTAAGTCATTGACAAATTTTGCAAACTTTTCTCTATCTTCAGCAATATCAATAACTTTTGCACTTGTGCCAATAATTTTAGCATTAATTTTTGTAAGAGAGCTAGAAAGTTTTAATGGAGTTTGCCCACCAAAATGCACAATTATGCCATCTGGCTTTTCCCTCTCAATAACTGCTTTTACATACTCAAAATTAATAGGCTCAAAATAGAGCACATCACTTGTATCATAATCCGTGCTCACAGTCTCAGGGTTACAATTATACATTATGCTTTGCACACCTAAATCCGCTAGAGCAAAACTTGCATGAACACAGCAATAATCAAACTCTATACCTTGACCAATTCTATTTGGACCACCACCAATAATCATAACTTTTTGTGGTATTACATCTTCATTAGCTGCGACACAATGTTCATTTAAACTTGAATCACTATGCTTTAAATAATTTCTTTTACTTCGTAGGTAATGACCACTTAAAGACAAATCATTTATTGTTTGAAAGTTGCCAATTGTTGAGTAAAGATAAGGTGTGAGACTAGGAAATTCCGCTGCACAAGTATCCACTTCGTTATACTCATGCACCACTCCAAGCCCAACCCTGACTTGATACACCTCGCTCTCACTCATCTCTATTCCATCATTATTTTTTAACCAATGAGAAATCATCTTATCGCTAAATCCATAGCTTTTTATCCGACGCATGAGCTCCTTATCACTTAGAATCTGTGAAGTGATGCAAGATTCAGCATCTACGATCTCTTTAACCTCATGTAAAAACCACTTATCAATCTTACATAGTTCGTGCATCTCTTCAATGCTCATTCCAAGCCCAAAACCCTCTGCGATATAAAGCAGTCTGTTTGCATTTGGTCGCCTAATCTCTTTTTTAACAGTCTCTAATTCATTACAAATTTGATTTAACCCAAAGATTCCTGTCTCAAGGCTGCATAATGCCTTTTGCAAACTCTCCTTAAAAGTCCCACCAATTGCCATTACTTCTCCAATGGATTTCATACTGGTCGTAAGTGTAGAATCTGCTTTTGGAAACTTTTCAAATGTGAATCTAGGTATCTTTGTAACAATATAATCAATACTTGGCTCAAAGCTTGCGGGTGTACCTGTAATATCGTTTTTTATCTCATCAAGAGAAAAGCCAACTGCAAGCATTGTAGCAACCTTAGCTATTGGGTATCCTGTGGCTTTTGAAGCTAATGCAGAACTGCGAGACACACGCGGATTCATCTCAATAACAGTCATTCTACCATTTTTTGGATTTATTGCAAACTGCACATTGCTCCCACCTGTATCTACACCAATCTCTCTTAAGATCTGAAAACTCGCATCTCGCATTCTCTGATACTCTTTGTCTGTGAGCGTTAGAGCTGGTGCAATAGTAATGGAATCTCCTGTATGCACACCCATGGGATCAAGATTCTCAATGCTGCACACGATAATACAATTATCGTATTTATCGCGAATAACCTCCATCTCATACTCTTTCCAACCAAGCAAAGACTCTTCAATCAAGATCTCATTAATCGGACTTGTCTCTAAACCATTTTTTGCAATTTCTTTAAACTCATCGATGTTGTATGCTACACCACTACCCCCACCTGCAAGAGTGAAACTTGCACGGATAATAAGAGGAAAGCCAATTTCTTTTGCTGCCTCTAGTGCTTCCTCCTCTGTATAAGCATAACGTGATTTTGGCAAATCCATGCCGATTTTTAGCATAGCCTCTTTGAATGCCTGTCTATCTTCACCTTTCTTAATAGCACTAGGCTTTGCACCTAAAAATTCTATACCTTCAAGCATCCCTTTTTCATACATACTCATCGCGACATTAAGAGCTGTCTGTCCGCCCATAGTAGGCAAAATCGCATCAACATTTTCTCTTTTAATAATATCTGCAATAATTTCTTCAGTGATTGGCTCAATATAAGTGCGGTCTGCAAAGTCTGGATCTGTCATAATAGTTGCTGGATTTGAATTAATAAGAACAACGCGATATCCTAGAGCTTTTAATGTTTTTACTGCCTGTGTACCTGAATAATCAAACTCACAAGCCTGCCCTATCACAATGGGTCCAGAACCTATCAGTAAGATTGTATGTATATCTGTGCGTTTTGGTGTAATTTTTAGTATTTGTTGTGTAGAGTTTGGCATATATATCCTTTGAGAAGCTATATTTTTGCGAAATTATACAATAGAATCTGTATTACTTTGTCATTATTCTTTACATTGCCTTTGTGCTATGTAAATTCAATCAATAAGCCTTGCTTTATGATATAAAAATATGCAAAAAACAAAAGACAATATTTATCATATTGATTGAAACTTTAAGACGTCATAGCCCCATCTTATTTGGATTTAATATATTGTTTGGATCAAATGCGTTTTTAATGCTTCTAAATAAGTTCATCTCATCTTCATTGAAAGCAAGCTTCATAAATGGGGCTTTTGCAAGTCCAATACCATGCTCACCACTTAAAGTACCCTCTAATTCGACTGCAATTTTAAATATCTCTACGATAGCTTCATGCCCTTTATCTAAATCTTTTAAATCTTCAACCATTACATTTGTA
Organism: Helicobacter trogontum; assembly: GCF_000765905.2. Taxonomy (GTDB): domain Bacteria; phylum Campylobacterota; class Campylobacteria; order Campylobacterales; family Helicobacteraceae; genus Helicobacter_A; species Helicobacter_A trogontum. The sequence continues at coordinate 115,543 of NZ_JRPL02000004.1, forward strand.
TGCACATTACCATCACCTGTGTGTCCAAAACATGGTATTTTAAAGCCATATCGCTTACTTACCTCACCTATTCTCTCTAGTAGTTCTGGGAGTTTTGCACGTGGGACAGTGATATCTTCATTCAGCTTTTTCTTACCATAAATACTAATGCTTTGACTTGCATTCTTTCTTGCAAACCATAAATCCTGCCCCTCTTTAGAATCTTTTGCAACCTTAAATTCAATACAACCATTTTCTTTAAATCTTGATTCTATGAGTTCTAATTGATATTGTATTTCTTCTTCTAAATTACCATCAACTTCTGTAATAAGTATTGCTCCAGCTTCAGTAGGTAAACCTTTATTGAATTTACTCTCCACTGCACGAATTGTCAAATTATCTAAAAACTCCATAGCAACTGGTGTAACTCCGCTTGCCATTGTCTTATATACTGCATTCATTGCATCTTCTATTGTGTCAAAAATACCCATTGCAGAACGCATAATCTTTGGCTTTGCTATAAGTTTTAGTGTAATTTCACTAATAACCGCCAATGTCCCCTCACTTGCTATTAGGATTCCTGCAATGTTATAACCTGCTACATCTTTAATCGTTTTTTTACCTGCACGGATAATATTACCATTTGGCAAAACAGCACGAATGGCTACAACATAATCTTTTGTAATACCATACTTTGCTGCACGCATACCACCCGCATTTTCACTCACATTACCCCCAATTGTGCTTTGATTTTCACTTGCTGGATCTGGTGGATAGAAAAGCCCATGCGATTCTGCAAAGTTTTGCAGATCCTTATTAATGACACCTGGCTGCACTCTTACAATAAGATTCTTTGTGTCAAGCTCTAAAATCTTATTCATATGTTTTTCTAAGGCTAATACAATGCCCCCTTGTGCTGCAATACTACCACCTGTAAAGCCACTACCCGCACCTCTTGGCACAATGGGGATGAGGTTTTCATTGCAATACTTTAAAATATCACTAATATCTTTTTCATCCCTTGGAAAAAGCACCATATCTGGTTCTCTAGATTCACGCGTTGCATCATAGCTATATGCAACTTTATGTAAAGAGTCTATTTTTGCATTTTCTTCACCCAATAATTGTTTAAAATAATCTATATGTATATTATCTAATGCCATAAATATCCTTTTGAAAATTTTGCAATATTTTAGTCTAAAAATTTATATTTTAAAGCTTTTTATAATCTTATTGAATAGAATCATATACCCCAACGACATATTGGTGTGCATCCCCACAAGCCTTTATAAACGCTGCAATATCATCAACCTCAACCTTTATGCTACCTTTTGTATTATTCGTACGGATGATCCAAATCGCTGCATTTGGTATAAGATTTGGCCGCATGAGAATCTTTGTTGGTGTTGTTTCCTTGTCTCCAAATGCCTCATTTGCAACAACACCTTTTGCATATAATCCACAAGTTTGGGGTTTCCCTGTAGATATGTAGGTGAATTCAAGTTTAAAATCTGTATAGTCATTTAATGCATTTATCGATAATTTTTCCCAACTTGTTTCATTGATAGTCCGAATATATTGCGTATTAAACAACCATGTCTCTCCATCTAATGTAGTAGTTTTTGAATCTGCTGCTGTATCACTACATGCCATAAAAATTATCATACCAAAAAGTATAAGAAAATTATGAAAATAAAAACGCATATTATCCTTTCCATAAAAAGCTTGGATTCTACCATAAATGTAACTTAACACATAAGAAATAAATATAGAAAATACAAATTTTTGAAATCAATATTCCTAAATTAATAAATAATAGGTTGGTTAATAATGTAGCGTTATAATTTTGATAACTTTAAATTTAAGGAGCATTTATGGATATTACAAAAATAGGGTATGGCAAAGTACCAAACGAGATTAATGCAGTTATTGAAATACCTTTTGGTTCAGATATTAAGTATGAAATAGATAAGGATTCTGGTGCTGTTGTGGTAGATAGAATCATGCGTTCAGCAGTATATTATCCAGCAAATTATGGGTTTGTGCCAAATACATTGGCTGATGATGATGATCCAATGGATATTTTAGTACTCAATGAATATCCGTTACAGGCTGGTTCTGTCATTAAATGCCGACTTATAGGTGTTTTAATTATGGAAGATGAGGGTGGAATGGATGAAAAATTACTTGCTGTTGCACTCGATAAGATCGATCCTACATACAGCGATGTAAAAAGCTATAAAGATTTACCTAAACTAACACTTGATAGGATTAAAAATTTCTTTGAAACATATAAAATGCTTGAACCTAACAAATGGGTAAAAGTAAAAGACTTTCAGGACGCAGAAGAAGCTACAAAGATTTTGCAACAAGCAATTGCAAATTATAAAGCATAACTTCGTCCCAACTCTGCAAATATCTGTGTAGAACTACATATATGTCATATTGCAAGGTTGAATGACTTTGTAGTGTGGCTGCATGGAATTCATAATTAGCATAAGACGAATTTCTGTAGCATTCATGTAATGCAATATTTGTGGTATCTTATGGTTGCAACACTATGATTGAGTGATTTATCCGCGTATTATCACGATAACATTGCGATAATAAAAATTTCATTTTATCTTATTGGCTTAAGTAATGTAGATTGTTCTTGCAATTATCTCCTAACAAACTTAATTTTTCCTTAACCAAATAAATATGAATACGCAACCAAGTATCAATTACTAAAAACTGCGAAGTAAAACTTTAATTATGCGGATTTATTTTACACTATATTTCATATTCAAAGTTAGTATTTACAATAACATATACACACTTTTTATAGTAAAATATAGACGAATTATTCTATAGATGAGGTGTTATATGCCATTTGTTGTAATTATTATGGGAAGCAAAAGTGATTGGAAAGTCATGCAAGAATGTATCGCTATTTTAAAGAAGTTTGAAATCCCCTTTGAAGTGCATATATCTTCAGCACATAGGACACCAGAGAGGACAAAAGAGATTGTATTAACCTCAGAAAAACGCGGAGCAGCAGTGTTTATTGGAGCAGCGGGTATGGCAGCACATTTAGCAGGAGCTATCGCAGCACACACGCTAAAACCTGTCATAGCTATACCACTTGCAGGTGGTATGCTTGATGGTTTAGATGCACTTCTCTCGAGTGTGCAAATGCCACAAGCAGTTCCTGTTGCTACTATGAGCGTAGGCAAAGCTGGGGCAATCAATGCTGCTTTTTTTGCAATGCAGATATTATCTCTCTTACCACAATATCCAAATTTATCACAACTTCTTACAAAAGAAAGGCAAGAGCGTGCACATCAGTTAGAAAAAGATACACAAAGCATACGAAATGAAATCTAAAAGCTTACAATAAAAGGGAGAGTTATGGTAGAGCAGGAGAAGTTGCAGCCACAAGGCTTAAAGACAATACGAGAGATGCAAGAAAGTATGCAAAAAGAAGATATGCAAGATGACAATAAAGCAAGTAATACTTTAATAAAAGAAAGTGAGCGAGATTCCCTACGTGCATATGTGGAAGAAACACAAAAAATACTTGATGGTAATATAGATATGAATAATGCCGCAGATAAAAAAGACATGGCACAAAATACACAAAATCTATCTCATGCAAAGACAATTAAGGAAAGTATGAAAGATTGGATAGATGAAGACAAAACAAACACAACAAAGAACACCTTAAAACAACCTCAAACAATACAAAACGCTACACAAACAATGCAGCAATCTCCACAAAATACACCCAAAGAAGCTGTATCAACAACAAGAAATAATCAAATCCAAACTCCTTCTCCACAGGCAACAAAAACACAAGTTTCAAATGTGCCAGATGAAATAGAATCAAAACAAGAAAAATATCAACAAATAGTCAAAGCAAATGCAAACACAAAACAGGAAACTTGGCTGCTTTTAGATGAATTTTTGAAGCTATCGGGTTTAGAAAAAGAAAAAGTAGCAGAATTAATAAAAGATAAGACAATAAAAAGTAAGCAAGAAAATGGTAGAATCTATGTCGAAGCAAGTACAGGTACATCAGCACTTATAAAAAAAGTAGAAAACCGCCTAGTTTCATTAGATATGAATGGCAATGCACTAGATCCTGTGTTTGTAGAAAAGACAATTGCTACGATTTTAGGTTTACATGAAAAGGTGCTAAGCTCAAAAGATGAAACAATAGCAGCTTTTAAAAGTGAAAATAGTTTTCTAAAAGAAGCACTTGTATCTATGCAAGAAATTTATGATGATGATAAAAAAACAATAGAGATTCTAAGGCAACAACTACAAAAAACACAAGAAGAAGTAGAGTTTGTGAAACGAAAGTATAAACTTATGTGGGGTAAGGTCAGCAATAGCACAACATAAGATAAAACGACATTGTAACAAATAAACGCCCCAATCAGTCTGATGCAAGATTTAATCAATACAATGAATACAGGACTCTCCTCCCTTGTGCATTACTTAATGTTTCACAAGCACATTTTACACCTCATATAAAACGATGTCATATCTAATTAAAATAAAAAGGCTAAAGAATTACAAGATAATACGGGTAAATAAAATTACACATATTGAGAAATCACTATAGAATAAATTACAGACTTGCTTGATCATATAAGTCAAAATCCTTACATAATATTTCAAAAAGATATTGCAATTTGAGTTTCAATCACCCAATGCAATGCAAATAAAACAATATTTGAAAACCCTATTAACAAAGGTGTATCAAAGGATTACTCATTACTATACCAATGAGTATATAAACTTGTGATGTATGGAAAATTGAGAATCTTGGCACAAAATTTTATAAAAATTACTGCCTGTGTTATGACGTTATATATAGAAATACACTAATTAATCAATACAAACAACAAAAAAGGTGTAAAACTAACATGCTATCTAGTTGTGTGATTATTACAAATATTAAAACTCATAACTTAGGTATAGAATCAAAAAGTTATAGTCAAAAGCTTACAAAAGAATAGCAAGATTAAATTAGATCTATAATGCCAATGAAATTGACATATCTACAAGAACCTCTAAAAAGCAGATAAGAAATCACATGATATATCAAAGTCATTTCACACAAGAAACAATAAAGACAATACTATAAAACGCAAGAAAATGCACAAAGATACCTTATAAAGACATTAAGCATTTCATGCATTCTAAAAAATCTTATACTCTCTGCTTTGCTATCACATCAAGTTGTTTTAATATTGGTATAAGTGATTTCAGCTTTGTAAGCTCGATCATGTTTGGACCATCACTTAGAGCTTCCTTTGGGTTAAAGTGTGTTTCCATAAAATAACCATCAACTCCAATACTACTTGCAGCACGTGCAAGATAAGGCACATAGCTACTATCACCACCGCTTTTACCCCCTAATCCACCTGGCATTTGCACACTATGCGTCGCATCAAAGATTACAGGAGCAAATTGTCGCATAATAACAAGTGATCGCATATCAACTACAAGATTCCCATAGCCAAATGTGCTACCTCTCTCTGTAAGCCATATCTTATACTTACTACTTAAGTTATAAGCATCTTCCATAAAAGAAGAATCATTAATATTAGAATCCCTTGTCCTTAATGCCTTAAGGACACTGTAACGCATGTCATTAGGATTCATAAACTGCCCTTTTTTGATATTAATAATAGCCTTAGTTTTTGCCACTGCGACAATTAAATCTGTTTGTCTGCATAAAAATGCTGGAATTTGGATAATATCCACCACATCAGCAATAGGTCCTGCTTGAGTGCTTTCATGTATATCTGTGATAATTTTATAGCCAAAGTCCTTTTTGACTTTCTCTAGCAATAATAATCCCTGTTCTAGTCCAGGACCTCTAAAGCCATCAAGGCTTGTCCGATTTGCCTTATCAAAACTTGCTTTAAAATAAAAATCAATATCCACATCATTATGTGCAAACTCAAGCTCTTTTGCAATGCGATAAATATTTGCTTCATTTTCTATAACACATGGTCCACTAAGTAGTATCACAATTCTCTCCTTACATAGATATAAGCCTATAGTTTTTGCACTAAATTATACAAAAAGTTAAACTTAATCTTATTTACAATATTAAACAAGACGCAAAAGCGGCGAAAGACTTGCAAAGTCAAGCCCTATTGCCTTTGTATCAAAAACATGATTACTCCCCATGGTAATAACATATATCATATAATTGCTATATTCCCTCTCTTTTTTCCGTATGAGCTGTATGCGTTTTGCAATAGATTCAACACCTGCAAATGGCATACATAAAAATATCATCTGTTGTGACTTATCGATGAAATCACAATAATTACTGTATTGTAAGCTAAATCCCATAGACACTAACTCTAAAAATACCATATTTTCATACACTCGCATAAAATGCTTGGAATCTGCAAATTCACTTGCAAGTGTAAAATCATAAAAGTAAAGTTTGTATTTCTTTCCTGCATCAATTCCATATGTATCAGCATGTTTGCAAACGTGCACAATATTATTTGCTTGTAACGATTGTATTAAAGGATAGATTCTATCCTTTGAAATTTTTATATGTTGTTTCAAATGAGTATAGATTCCATAGGTGCTTGTTTTTAGGGATTGCAATGAAAGCATATGGCTTAATACATTGGCTTCCTCTTTTAAGCTAAACTGCATTGATCGCCACTTATATTCTCGCTTTTTGTATTCAGGGAGCAATAGCATTTCTATCGCATTACCATCTTTAATAAAATTTGACAATAAAGCCTCAATGCTAAGGTTTTTAGAATCTATGCTTAAATATTCTTCAAAGCTTAAGGGCAATAGAGATAATGGGGTAAAATCACTAGGACATGCCCCTATATCACCTATGTAGATACAAGGACATGATACAATCATATCATTGCAATATCTTATTGTGTCAAGAGTAATATTATCAACTATAAGCAACTCTAACTTTTGACCTATATTATGCAAGGCTTTTTGTGTGCTCTCTATGAGATTTTTTGAAAACAACATGGCAAAATCTACATAGAAAACATACTGAAATTTTTGTGCATACCATAATGCAAGGGTAGTTTTACCACTTTGTGGTGGTCCATATATGAAAGTTTTATTGCTATTTATATTTACGCTACGAGGAAAAATGTGTTTTAGTTTTGGAATCTCATTAAACATAATCTTGCTCAATTTCCATTATCTAAGATTCTAAAAGTATTCATTATACAGCAGCTTCGCACAAACAGCAAGGGAGACACACACAACAAGAGGTTTGATAATTTTTATACCATAACGAAGTGCAAGTCTTGAGCCAATATTTGCACCAATAAACTGCCCAACACCCATAAAAAAGCCAAGCAACCATAGAATTTGCCCACCCACAGCAAATACAAGCATAGCGGCAATGTTTGAAATAAAATTAAAGAGCTTTGCATGAGCAAGTGCATTTTTCAACCCATATCCACCCAACATAATTAATGCAAGCATTAAAAAAGAACCCGTCCCTGGTCCAAAAAAACCATCATAAAAACCAATAACGCCAAGTACAAAATAAAGCAAGGCATGAGTGTAGCGAACATGACTTTGCTCCTCTGTAATCTTTGGAGAAAATAGAAAATAGAAAGCAAAAATAATAAGTAGAAATGGAATGCATTTTGACAAAAAACGTGTATCTAGAAAATGCACAAGCAATGCTCCTCCAACTGCACACACAAATACGCAAAAAATAGGGACAATATTATTCTTAATATCTATATGTCCTTTCTTATAAAAATGCAAAGTCGCTGAAAAACTACCAAAACAACTTTGAAGCTTATTGACACCCATTGCTTGATGTGGGGGACAACCTGCAAGTAATAAGGCAGGGATTGTAATCATACCGCCACCACCTGCAATAGAATCTATAAACCCAGCACAAAAAGCCACACAAAATAAAATAATATACAAATTAAGACTTAAATCCTCTAGCATAATTTTCCTTGCAATAAAAAAATATCATTGTGCTTGAAACGTAATTGTATCGCAACACAAATAAAAAAAATAGTTGCATATTTTACTCTTAAGATGTTGTAATTATTTAATTTATTAAATTTTCATTGTGTAATATTGCAGTTTGATTCTCTCTTAAAGAACTTAGCACATTGAAATTTAGTTATAATATATCTTTGTTTATTTTTTACTAAAAATTCAATGGGTGATTATATGCAAGTAAAATCTCTTATATCATTTTATAGAATCTTTTTTATATTTTTTATTATATGCATGAGTGGCTGCGGTTATAAACCCATGTCATATTATGCAAATCAAGCATTAGGTGAAAAAGTTCATGTAGAGCTCATTGTAAATTTAGAGAACCCAGAAGAATCTGTAAAAATTAAAGATATGGTAAATGAGGCTATTGTCTCACGTTTTCATTCAAGAGTGGTAAATAGAAGTGAGGCAGATTCTATTCTGACTGTTGATGTGCAAAATATACAAGATACAATTATTGGCACAAATACACAGGGTATTGCAACTTTTTACCGCGTTTTTCTCAATATTTCCTTTAGCTTTAAGCGTAATGACAAAAAATTCAATTTTGTAAATCAAGGCTATTACGACTATGCTGCCTCGCTTAATAGTCCAACAATCACCTATGAAAACCGATCAAATGCAATCATTGAGGCAGCAAGACAAAGTCTTGATAGATTTATATCCCAAATTGGTTATAGTGCTTCTTTTTAATATGTGTAGCTAATTTTATCTTATTTAGATTTGATAGTATTAAGCATATATGTTTAATGCGAAAATGTGTCAGGGTTTGATGAAGAATTGAAACCAAGATTCTATACTAACATAATGTATAATATAATAGTGATTTATATTTTGTAGCAATAAATAATCTCAACTCACATAAAAAATAATTGCATGGGATTATAAAAGGGTGATTATGAATAAAATTAAGCAGAAATTATGTCAAATGAAATCAAAAATTATATTTTTTGGTATTGCAGCATGTAGTAGTTCTTTTGTATTTACTCAACTTGTTTATGGTTTTGAAGACATAGGGGCAAAAATACAAAGTATTGCAAAGAAAGCACATTCTGCTGGATTAAAACCTGTAAGCGAAGGAGCAGAATTAGCCGCACTACAAAAAGGTATGTTTGATAAAAAATCAAATTTTACCTTTTCAGATGCACAACTTGAGCTTGGCAAGATTCTATACTTTGATCCACGTTTAAGCAATGATGGTATGCGCTCATGTAATACTTGTCATAATATTGCTATGCAAGGCACAAGCACACTTGATGAAAGTCAAAATAACCCTTATCACCTCGATGTCCCAACAATCTATAACATGCTATTTAATGATGTTGCTTATTACAAAGGCATAATAAAAAGACATGACAAAATAGATATGGGTGCAAATAAGTTTTTATCAAGAAATGTTACCGCTAGGGCAACTTTATATGCATTAAAAGCAAAAAACGAAATGAATGGTGATATGCAAAAAATCATTCAAGGCATCACAAATTCAAAAGAGTATATGAGTTATTTTATAAGGGCTTATGGCACAAAAGTAAAGATTGATGAGAATCTTATTGCACAAACTTTAGCTGGCTTTATTATGAGTTTAAATGTAATTACTCGCTTTGATGATTTTTTAAACGGCAACTTAAAAGCCCTTAGTATCAGCGAAGTTGAAGGGCTTGATGTATTTATTGAGAGAGGTTGTGTAACATGTCATAATGGTGTAAATCTTGGTGGAACAATGCAGCCATTTGAGGTTATCGGAAATTACAAATTAAGCAATCTGGGAAAATTTGGCACAGATTCCAATAAAATGCTAAAAGTCCCAACACTGCGTAACGTTGTTGCAACCGCACCATATTTTCACAATGGTGGATTTAAAAACCTCGATGATGCAATCAAAGAAATGGGGAGAATACAAATAGGTATCAATCTTTCAAATAAGGAAATAACAAAAATTATAGAATTTTTAGAATCTTTAAATGGTGAAATAAAACCCATAACAATACCAATTTTGCCTAGAGCAACTTTTTAATCATTATTCACAGAATCTAAAGAAGTCATAATAAAGTCTTTGTAATTTTAGCTTTTTGTGATTTTTAATAAAGCTGATTTAATCTAGATTCTAGATAGAAGGATATCAAAAAATGAGATACATATTAATCAAACTTCCAAATTGGCTTGGTGATACAATGATGTTTACACCAACCATTTCTTGTATAAGAAGAATATTTCCTCAAACAAAAATCATTCTTGTTGGTAACGCTCTTAGTGTGGGTTTGTTTAACATAAATAAAACATTTATAAAAATCTTTATTGATAATAGTAAACAAAAGAAAGGTATTACAAGTCGGATACGTGAAACAACTAAACTTGCAGGAGAAATTAATGACTATTTGCATGAAAATAATATAACGCTTGATTGGGCAATAACATCGCAAAATAATTTTTTCTCAGCTTTTTTACTTTCAAAAATAGCGGTTAAAAAACGTGTTGGCTATGGTGATAAAAATATCTTTGGTATGCGTAAGTTTTTATTGACCCATGTAATTAAATATGAAAGCGGTCGCCCACCTTTTTGCACTCATCAGGTATTAAGCTATATACATTTACTACTACCTATTCTACCACATGATTTTTTTAAAAATTATGCACTAGATTCTAAAAATCCACACTACAATCAGCTCGCAAGTCGTGTGCAAAATATACTTTACAATGAAGCAAAAGATCTGCAGCTGTATCTCCCTGTTGCAGCAAAAAAATCTAAAAAAAAGATTATTGCTATCAGTACAAGTGCGAGTTATGGGGATTCTAAAATGTGGCTTATATCGCATTTTGTTGCTATCATCATAGATTTTATACAAAAAGGTTATATGGTGAGAATCTATGGAGCTAAAAGTGATATAGAAAGAAATATACAGATAGAAACAAGCGTATATAAAGCATTGGAAGAAAATAATCATGATAAATTAGAAAATCTAAGCGGAAAAACTAGCCTACAAGAACTTGCAAATTCGCTTAATGAGTGTAAATTGTATATTGGCAATGATAGCGGAACGACACATATTGCCCGAGCACTCAATATTCCTAGTATCATTATTTTTGGACCTATGCCCTTTTCGTGGTGCAGTCCATGGAGTGTTTTAGGGACAGACAAAAGAGGGGAATACTATATTACAGAAAATACAATTTCTATACAAAAAAATCTTACATGTGTACCCTGCAAACAAAAAACTTGTCCATTAAAACATCATGATTGCATGAGACTAATCACACCAGAAGAAGTGTTGGATCTGGGATATAAATTGCTAGACAATAAGATATAAGATTCTGAAAATAACACGATAACTTTCTAATAAGCACAACATATCAATAATTAATAATCTAGACTTCTTATTTCTTCTGAATAACTAGCGTATGGAATGAAAAATGCTAGTTTAGCTTATACAATAGTTCTATTAGCATGAGATTAAGATTGAATTTACCTGTAAAACACAAGGTTGTAATGGCTATCTTTGCATAATTTTGCTATAATTTTTCAGATTCTATGTAGTTACTATTTTGTTATCAATGACTAATATGCTTAAGGGTTTTTAGGGTGAGATGATGATTTCTTGTTGCGACAAATATGTGCAGATAAAGCTTGCTGAAGATAGCAAGATTCTACCAAAAGTGCTCTCCTATGCAAAAAAGCATTTTAGTCGCAACTATAGACTATCAAGCTCGGTATTAATTCTAGATGATGGTGAAATAATTAAGAAAAACTACCTTATTAATTGGTGCTACCATGCGGCAAATCATTGTGATGTAGATGATAATACAGAGCTAGAATTCGCTTTGGCAAATAGTCATTTGCCCATACGTATAAAAATGGTAAAATCTACTGATTTATTAGAAAAAATTCGTGTAAAAATTCAATTGATCGGTACTTCACGTATTATTCTTACATTAAGTAAACGCAACAGAGTGGCAGAACGCTATATTAAAGCAATGTTTGGCTCTCATTATATTGGAATGAGTCAGAATGAAATCTACTTGCAATCAAGCAATGAATTTTTTTGGGAAAGTGTTATGCGTTTTATTGGCAATCGTGTTATACATAATATTGTGCTCTCCTTTGAATATAGTGATTTTAACGCGGATGAAATTTCATTTCTCACTACACAGGAAAAAGAATTAAGACAATGTTATGCAACTTTGGATTCTCAATTTGGAGACGATTTTGAGCTCGTAAAAAAACGCTACCTTAAATTGGCAAGAGAGTATCATCCCGATAATTTTTATGGCGAGAATGAAAAAGAGATTCTAGATTATACCACAAAATTCCATAAGATCACAGAAGCATACAAGACAATCAAACGCACAGAACATTTACACACAAACTAATCATTCTATAAGCAAGGACATCGCATGGAGCAAAAAAAACGCAGTGTAAGAAAAGTGGGTATTATCCTGCGTCCACAAAGCACCCATATAAAACCTATTTTCATGGATATACAAAGACAACTAGAAGCAGTGGGTATGCAAGTTATGCTGGAGTATTCTAGTGCTAGGATGCTAGAGCTAAGAGATAGCATTGAAAGTTATGAAATAGGACATATATGTGCGAATGCCGATATGTTGCTTAGTATCGGTGGAGATGGCACGTTACTTTCCGTTGCACGTCAAAGTTATGGTAGCAATGTGCCTATACTTGGTATAAATTCTGGGAGACTTGGATACTTAACTATTGCACTACCTCATGAAATGGATAAAATTATTCCTCGTATAAAGAGTGGAGACTATGCAATTAGACAGCATCTTATGCTAGAAGGCTATGTGCAAGAAAGTATGCGACTAGAGATTATGCGACCGCTTGTTGCATTAAATGAATTTTTACTATCAAGGGCAGGTTTCAGCGGTATGTTAGAGATTGAGGCATCAATCAATGGTGTCCTTTTCAATCACTATAGACTAGATGGACTTCTTGTGGCAACACCGACTGGATCAAGTGCATACAATGTATCTGCTGGTGGTAGCCTTGTATATCCAAACTGCCGCAATGTATTATTAACACCCATATGTGCACATTCTCTAACACAAAGACCACTAATCCTTGATGATTCCTTTACCATTGAATTTAAATTTAAAACTGCTGGAACACTTACATGTGATGGGCAACAAAGGATTTCCGTGCCTGAAGGAAGCGTTATATGTATTAGAGCTGCAGCACACAATGCATACCTTGTCGAACTTACGCCAAACTTCTATTTTATACGTCTCAGAGAAAAACTTGGCTGGGGGCAAGTTGAATCTTAATTATTTAAAATCTTAAAAATCACATGCCTAAATTTGCCCTATTGTTCTATTTTCCTTATTGAGTTTCACCACCGTCAATACTTTATAAACTATAGAATCTATACCCAAATAATACCTTTTTAGTTATAATCATTTCGAAGCAACTAGTCCATAACCTAAAGAAGATTTGTCTTTTTTTACCTAAAATATATTTAACACATTTCTTACAAATACGACAAAATCTATCAAAATACTTATTTTTCAGTTAATAAATTAAACCACTACCAATAAGTAAGGAATAACCAAATAAGCTCTCATTTCAGTTGCTACCAACATATCTATAATGCAGCTAGTGTGATTTTGACAAATAAGTAAAGCCGCGATCACATAATAAGAAACTTTTAGGCATTCTCTGCACAAAAACATCTAAAGGATTCCATAAATAAAAAAGCCTAAAATATGCCTTATTGAATACTTTTATGTATAGTTTGTGAAGAATATTCAAAAACTTTAGAACACATTCATAAGCTAAAGCTCTACAAATATGGCTTAATATTGTGTATGGTTATATATATTTAATATCACAACCTTAGTGGTTAGCTTTATGCTAAAATTTTTATCAAGCAATTTTTGATTACCCATGTATTTATCTTTCATGATTGAGTATTTTAAACTCAAATCTCTACACTTTTATATGAGTATAGGTGAGACACAACCTCCACCCAAAAAACTCTTTTTTCTAGACAAAAAACAACTTGCCATAATAACACGCAAACTCTTATACATAATTATTTATGTTTTACAAGCTTTTTTACATCTAAACTATGAGTTAATCCTATCAATAAATCCCTTAATATTAAAGAATTAATCCGTATCTTCCACACAATCTGTATGTGTTACTTTTTGTGTATTTTTGCAATAATCAATAATCTTTTCTAAACTCTCATGGAATTGTTTAATCTCACAGATACTCATGGCACTCTCTGGTTTTTGAGCAATGGTTTCAAAATAATGACAAACGTCTATAAAAAATTGCTCTCCGCTTTGAGTAAGGCGAACTACATGTATGCGTTGATCATTAATAGGCTTCGTTTTGATTACATATTCTTTTGCACATAAAGATTCTACACAGCGACTTACTGTACCCCTATCTTTTTGCAAAATTTTTGCAAGTTGATTAATATTAAGTTCTTTTGCGAGTGATAGGGCATGTAGAACAGCCATTTGCTCAAATCCAATATGAAACCTTTTGAGATGACCTATAGCAAATTTCTTCATCTTACGTGCTGCTAACATAAGATGTGGAACAATGTGCTCTTTTTGAAAAAGTTCGATTTTCTCGAGAACTTCTGCATACAACTCGTCCTCCATTTTATCATCAATACTATATGTCATAATGTCATCACCTTCTATAAAGTGTATTTTTCATGCAACATAATAACATGTTTTTTAATTTTTTTTGGTATCATTTCATTTGGTGTAGCAAGTAATTGCTTGAAAAAGAGGAAAGTCCGAGCTACAAGAGATAGGATTCCATTTAACAAATGGCTAGGGTAACCTAAGGGAAAGTGCAACAGAAATATACCGCCATGTTTTCATGGTAAGGGTGAAAAGGCAGGGTAAGAGCCTACCGATTTCTTGGTAACAAGAAATGCCATGTAAACCCAATCCGTAGCAAGAATAGCAGGTTAATATCTCTGTTTTTAGCTATTCGCTTGAATAATATTGCGAAATATTATCTAGATAAATAATTACTAAATACAGAACTCGGCTTATAGCTACACCATATTTTCATAAATTACACGAATATACTTACTAACGCTTAAACATATTACTATTTGCTTAGCTTTTATTACGACTAGAAATCAATTCAAAAACAAAAAGTTATAAAAAATTCTTACAAACCCTACTTACCGCGCGTATCTATAAGATTTAATATCTCCTGTTTCATATTTGGGTTTTCTTGATATTTTTGCACTATTTCTTCTAGCATTTCGAATAATACTTCCATCTCATTTGGGTTTGTTTTTCTGTAATCTAGCACTATTTTAAGTATCGCAAGGGTATTATCAATCTTTTTTCCCATATCCTGTTCATCTTTTGTTTTATCTACTTCTTTTTTAATCTTGAAGCTAAACTTGAGAAGCCTTGCAAACTTGAGTGGTGATGATGCAATTTTACCCAATAGATGACCGCCAAATATCTTCAGAACTGCTGATATACTTGCAATCTTCCCTGCCATCTCTTCATCCCCCATTTTCTCTAATGTATTCAAGTCCATCTTTCATCCCTTATGTTTATAACCTCTTGTACATCTGCACGACATGAATTAGAAATAACCATAATAAGCCTTAATCTCATACTAAAATTTAAAGCAAAAAAGATTCCATGAAAAACTATTTATCATTATGTCATAACGAAAAAATCAATGAAAATATGTTAGAATCTCGACTAGCAAATTCTCATTCTAGAATCAAGGAATATAATGCAAGATAATAAAATCAAGCCTCGTTATCCCACAAAACAAATCCATGTTGGCAACGTAGC
Source organism: Helicobacter trogontum (assembly GCF_000765905.2). Taxonomy (GTDB): domain Bacteria; phylum Campylobacterota; class Campylobacteria; order Campylobacterales; family Helicobacteraceae; genus Helicobacter_A; species Helicobacter_A trogontum. The sequence continues at coordinate 131,353 of NZ_JRPL02000004.1, forward strand.
CATAGGTGGCGATGCACCAATTAGTGTGCAAAGTATGACTTTTAGCAAAACTCATAATATCGAAGAAACAAAGGCACAACTTGATAGATTGCAGTTAGCAGGTGCAGACATCGTACGTTTAGCGGTGCTGACAGAAGAAGATGCGCATGCACTAAAAACTCTAAAAAGCATGACAAGTTTACCCTTAATCGCAGACATACATTTTAAGTATAAACTTGCATTAATTGCTGCTGAATCTGTTGATTGCATACGCATTAATCCAGGTAATATAGGCTCAAAAGAAAAGATAAAAGAAGTAGTAAAGGCGTGTAATGCTAGGAATATCCCTATACGAATAGGTGTAAATGGTGGTAGTTTAGAAAAAGAATTTGAACAAAAATATGGTGCAACACCACAAGGTATGGTAGAGTCTGCATTATACAATATTAAACTTCTAGAAGATTTTGGCTTTACAAACATTAAAGTTTCCTTAAAGGCAAGTGATGCACCACGCACAATGCAAGCTTACGAACTCCTGCGTCCATTAGTGCCATACCCATTCCACTTGGGCGTTACAGAAGCAGGTACACTTTATCATTCCATGATTAAAAGTTCTATTGCACTAGGCAATCTTCTCATGCAAGGTATTGGTGATACTATGCGTTGTTCTATCACAGGTGAGTTAGAAGAAGAGATTAAACTTGCAAAAAGTATTTTACGCTATTCAGGCAGACAGAAAGAAGGTATTACTATTGTTTCATGTCCTACATGTGGGCGAATACAAGCTGATTTGGTAAGTGCTATCAAGAAAGTAGAAGCTAGGTTGGCACACATCAAAACACCGCTACAAGTAAGTGTTATGGGTTGTGCAGTAAATGCGCTTGGTGAAGCAAAGCATGCAGATATTGCCATAGCATTTGGCAATAAAATTGGACATATTATAAAGGGTGGTAAAGTACTAGTTAAAATGAGTGAAGATAGCATTGTAGATCGATTTGTAGAAGAGGTAGAGATACTAGCAGCAGAAAGAGCGGCAGAGACATAATTTTGCTGCATAACGTGATAAGGAAGCATGAGACTAGCCAAATTGTGTTGTAAAATGCAAACGCAAATTCAGAGGTTTTACAACATATGAAAACATTAGAGTGTGTATTGTAATTTATATTTGTAATCGTTGGTTTATATTTAACTTAAGCGAGTTGAAGATTCCATAAAAGTAAGTGTAAAAAACTTTTAAAGGGGTGATATGATTTGCAAAAATCTAACAAGAGTTTTAGAATCTATTGAGAATACAAAGCTACGTTATGGTAGAAGGGATTTTATCAAGCTTATTGCGGTTAGTAAATATAGCAATGCAGATGAAATACAGCAGGCTTTTTCATGTGGGCAAATTGCCTTTGGAGAGAACAAAGTGCAAGATTTAGCAAAAAAGAAGCAAATCTTAGCCCCATACGACATAGAGTGGCATTTCATTGGCACCCTACAAGAAAATAAGATTAATATGCTATTACAAATAAAACCGGCACTGCTGCATTCCCTCCACTCCTTAAAACTTGCTTATGCTTTACAAAAGCGACTTATGCGTGAAAACTGCAAACTCAAGGCTTTACTACAAGTAAATAGTGCAAACGAAGATTCTAAGAGTGGTTTTTCTACAGAATCTGCTTTTTCTAGCTATCTTGAAATTCTAGAAAAATGCCCAAATATAGAGCTTACTGGACTCATGTGTATGGGTGCACATAGTAACGACACAACATTAATTGAAAAAAGTTTTTTGCAAACACAAAGACTTTATGAGCGTTTAAAACCTTATAATGTGAGCATATTGTCAATGGGTATGAGCAGTGATTATGAGATCGCTATTGCATGTGGAAGTAATTGCCTACGCATTGGAAGTAGCATTTTTCAACCTTGAAAGATAGATTCAGTAAAAAACACATAGCCATACTCATAGGGCTTAACATGAATGAAAAAGATTAAAGTTTATGGTATCTTAGAAACATATGTATCAAAAATTCCCAATGTAACACATTTTAAGTTTTAACCTTATTTTATCCCTTTTGTGTATATTTCATTTTTAATAACGTATTAAATTACTCAAGTATGCTTTGATATCTCATAGCAATATGAAAATGGTGAATAAGCAATACCAAACTCCTATTATATCCTATCCCCACTTTATTTAGAATACCACTCTTGTAATCTTCCTTATTTCAATTTTCTTGTTATCAATTCTAACAAGAGTGGCCCATTTTGCTTAAAACTAGAATCTTTATCAAACATTTTATAAATCATTACTAGTAAATTAAATCCTAATTATTATTAATTTATATAAGAACATAAAATGTTCACGCTCAAACGTTTAAAGGCTATGTTAAAGCCACTTTTCTTGATTGTATGTATGTTATATAAACTTAATTCTTGAATCTTTATTTTTGAATATTCTTAGAGTAATCATTGATAATAATAAACTTGGTATTCCCAACTTTGCTTTATAAAAATTCAAAAAAATCATGATTAAAACCCCATATCCATACGAGAGTTTTTGAGATTATTATCTTAATAATAAGTTAACTTAAAAAACTTATCTTATTTCTTTTATATAACTTATTTTTACATTTTTTTTAATGAATCTACAAAACAATCTATATCTAATGGCATATATCATATATATCTTTGTTTAACTTTCTCATATCCTTGCCGTGTAAGTTGAAAATAATAATTGTGTGCATCCTCTGCAACAATGCTCGCACCAAATCTCTGATAAAATGCGACTACACGCAAATTTTCTTTTCTTACATCAAAGTGGCTTTGCAAAAAATCCAAGCCCATAAAACGCAAACTCATAAACACAACATACCGCTTCTATTGCAACATAAAAAGGTGCATTTTCTGTTGTGATAAAACTTCCCCAACAAAAAGATTCTCCCACAAAATCGTAGAGACGCACCAATCCAAATGGCACACTTCCTTCAATCACGAAATAATATTCTTGACCTAAAGATTCACGGATTTTATAATTCAAAATCCATTCTTTCTATTTTTCAATCTCAGTATCAATGGAATGCAAAAATTTTGTTTTACGTTCGTTAGAACGTAGCAACAAGATAAAATCCACATCAGAAATCTCCACTAAACGCAAAGTAACCCTGCGACCTCTTATCACCGCCTTCATCGTTCAGTCCATAAGAATAATCGCTTCACCAGAAAATGGTATAACAAGATAAAAGTAAATTTTTTGAATAAACTCCTAATAACTATAGAATGCCTACCCTACCCCCCCCCCCCCATAACACAAACCCTGTTTCCTATCACTTTGCAATTGTTGCCAACATCCTTTGTTACAACAGTACCTGCACCAATGAGTGCGTTTTCTCCAATAGTAATTCCAGGTAAAATTACCGCACCAGCACCAATGGATGCTCCTCTTTTAATCATTGTTTTCAAAAATTTGCTCGGATATTGTTTTGATTTTGGATATTTATCATTTGTAAAACTAACATTGGGACCAATAAACACATTATCCTCAATACATATGCCATCCCATATTTGCACACCGCTTTTTATTGTCACATTATTACCAATTCTGACATCATTTTCTATAAAACAATGTGAACAAATATTGCAATTCTCTCCTATAACTGCATTGGGCAACACTACACAAAACTGCCAAATCTTTGTACCCTTGCCAACATTTTGACTTTGCACATCAGAAAGTGGATGTATCATGCCACCTCCTTTATGGAAGAACCTATATAATAATTAAAATTTCGTTTTGCATTGTGAATATACCAAGAGTTACCGAATGTAAAGGTTACCCCCCCCCCCCCCCATTGCAATCATAGTTGTTGGTATGTTGATCTCATAAAAATTGTGGACTATTGTCCTGGCACCAAACCCTTCCTTTTGTGCAATAAGCCCCTCATTTAGAAATAAACCATTGTTTTCTGTAGAGATTCCAAAGTCAAAGTATTGTTTCGTTGTAGAGTATTTATCTATGAGTGTTTTTATAAGTAAATCTAATGCTCCTATTTCTCTTCCTCTATCATTTACCGCGAGATATTGTGTATGCACTAAATTAGGATAAATAAAAAGCAGGGTTGCTGCTAAAATTTCATTATTTTGTTTTGCAACATAAAGAGCAATATTATCCTTAAATCTTGAATGTAACAATTCTAATTCCTCAGCTGAATGCACTGCTTGTGTGTTGTGTCTTGTCTGCAATACCTCGTTTAATAAAGTAACAAAAGCTTGAAAGTTGATTGAAGATTCTATCACTACGCCTTCACGCTTTGCCCTAGAAATTTGTGCTTTTCTACCCTTTGGCATCGCAATCAAACGCGTCAGGTCAATACTTGATGAACAATCTGTGCGACAAGACTTCGCCCCAAGAGTAAATAATGCATATATGTCCTCCTGTGCAGGGTACTTATGATAAATATAAGGTATTGCTTTATAAACAAGCTTTTGCACTCTAATCTCTTGCATATATGCTAACAAAACCTTAAAGCATTCAATCATTTTATATTGCTTCATTTTTTCATTAGCAATAAAGCCACCAAAAGTTAATCCCTGATGAGAATATAATATAGAATCCTTAATATTGAGCGGCAAAAGGGCAATGAGTTTTGAATCCTCGTAAAACATTAACGAATGATCTATAAACCTATCCGCGTGATAGTCCATGTAATTCCTATCAAACATAAATATTCCATTTTTAGAATCTTTGTTAAAAGCATTCCAATCATCTGCGTATTTATGTGTATAAGGAAGAACTCTAATCATAGAATCCCCTTTTTACCATTGGAATAAGTAAGCACCAATACATAAGTAAATAAAATGCAAAACGATAAAAATACTCGATAGTAAAAAAGCGATAAAAATAAAGGTAGATTACCCCCCCCCCCCATTGCAATCATAGTTGTTGGTATGTTGATCTCATAAAAATTGTGGACTATTGTCCTGGCACCAAACCCTTCCTTTTGTGCAATAAGCCCCTCATTTAGAAATAAACCATTGTTTTCTGTAGAGATTCCAAAGTCAAAGTATTGTTTCGTTGTAGAGTATTTATCTATGAGTGTTTTTATAAGTAAATCTAATGCTCCTATTTCTCTTCCTCTATCATTTACCGCGAGATATTGTGTATGCACTAAATTAGGATAAATAAAAAGCAGGGTTGCTGCTAAAATTTCATTATTTTGTTTTGCAACATAAAGAGCAATATTATCCTTAAATCTTGAATGTAACAATTCTAATTCCTCAGCTGAATGCACTGCTTGTGTGTTGTGTCTTGTCTGCAATACCTCGTTTAATAAAGTAACAAAAGCTTGAAAGTTGATTGAAGATTCTAT
>NZ_JRPL02000050.1 GCF_000765905.2 Helicobacter trogontum
AACACAAAAGCAGGATTCTAGTTATGTCAGAATCAGTAGTCTTTCAAAACTTAGGAGAATCCATTCAATCTGTGCTTGATGTAATGAAACAAGCCTCTATGAGGTAAGATTAGTATTAATTAATCCTATCGTTCTAAATCATAGTTTGCTATCATTTGATCTTTAAAATTTAGTTGATTGTTGTTATTAACACTGAAATTAAATACTTTCAGTTGCTCTTTTACAGCCATTAATCCACAACTTACATATAAATCATTGAAATCACTCATTCCACATTCTATTTGCTTTTGTGTAAATTTTGGTATTTTTATAGTTATATTTTTGAAATTCTGTTTCACCTCAAATGCTTTTTCTAATCCAATATTAATACCTCTCACCTCTTCACTCTTTTTATCATTATCTGCAAATATAGTTATTTGCGTATGATGTCCAAGTGCATCTTTTATTACCTTTACCACCTCACTTAAATTTCCAGAATCTATTGCCATTATTGTAGGATTATTAGTAGCTTTATATATTGTCCATGCTGTTGCAAAGCCTTCTGCTATTTGAATATTTTGCAATGTATTGATGTTTGTTGCTCCCACAATATGAAAGCAGCCTTTTTTGCGTGACAACATTGCTTTATCTTTACTTTCTTTACTCTTTATTGTACCTATGATTTTATCACCATTTTTAAATATGGTTTGTAAGGATTGCATATCACCTTTAATATCTGTTAGTGGTATCAATAGATTGCCATAGTTATCTTGCTTTATAACAATATGATTTAAGTTATTAATTTGTTTTCTTTGTAAATATGGATGATTTACATGTGCTTGTTGTGCATATTGAAATATTTCTCTCGCATTTAATGCTCCAAGATGATATTGTTTTTCTAAATTTTCATTAGTATAATTTTTATTGTTTGGCAATGTTTGTGTTTCATGTGGATTTATATTGTGGTATGCTGCATTAGTTTTCCAATTAAAGCTTATGCCTGTTTTAAAGTTTTGTATAAAACCAGCAGGGTATCCATCTAAAAATCCTTTATAAGCTCCAGATGTTTCTCTTCCTTTATCGCCTTTTACTTTTACCCTATGAATCTTGCCGTCCATAATTGGTAAATCATCTATTAAAAACCCCTCTTTCTCTAGAGCAAGTTTGAATTCTTTTAATATTTGATATTCATCAAATTTTTGAGACATATTGTGGCTATTTTGATTTAAAAATTTCTCAAACTTATTGATTTCTGATCCTACAGGAATAAACCATTTTTTGTTTTTATAATCCCATAAAGCACCAAGTTTTTTTAATTCATCTTTTTGTTGAAAATTGGTATTATCAAGATAAATTTTTCTATCTGCTTTCACGATGAGAAACCCTATCTTTATTTTTATTGGTTGCTTGATCAATTTCCTTTATTTTGTGCTTTTTTTTAAATTCTGCAAATTTTTGTATAAAATCAATATTAGTTTGTTTATCTTTTTCTGTTGGAGTTTTTTGCTTATCATAGTTTGCTATATTATAAGCTCTCTTAAAACTTTGTAGAAACTCATCAACTTCTTTACCAGCACCAGATGACACATGAGAGAGTAATTCAATTGTACCATCTAAAGAATTTTTAAATATATTTTTATCATAGTTTTTATTAAGTGTTTTATCAGCTTCTTTTATTAAATTTTCATTAACCTTTGTTTCTAATTTTTTTGAACCAACATTAATTAAATGTTGTAACCCTTTTTCGAAATTACCTTCTCCCATTTTTATACAAAGATCTATATTTTTATTATTATAAAATATAGATAAATCTATCGTTTGATTACTTATTGAAAGATTGTCTTTATCTTCTTTTTCTATAAGCTTGTCTACAATTTTTAATGTATTAAGTAATCTTGTGGAATCTGTGTTATCATAAATTTCATTTGAGGCGATAAGTTTTTGGTAAACATCATTAAGTTTTGATGTGTCTGTAACTTTTATTTCATAGCTCATTTGAATTTCCTCATATTTAATATTTAGATATTCTTATTTTCTACAATAATATCTATTTCTTTATCATTTTTATTATCATTGATAAATATAGATTTATTTTTTTGTAAATTATATGTATCAACCAGTAATATAAAATCTTTTTTAAATTCATCATTGCTTTGAAATATATCCACAATTTCTTTCCCAATACTATTATATATCTTATCAATTCTTTGTTTTTCTTTTTTTAAAGCACTTTTTATTTCTTCTCTATGTTTTCTTTTAATATCTCTTATCAATTCACTCTTTTTGAAATCTATCATAGATACACCTTTTATAAATTAATATCAATTATATACTAGTTAATTTAATATTGTTTAATTGGCTTAAAAAATATATGTTATTATTCGGCATGCTAATATTATATGGCAGGATAGCCTATTACGCCAAAAAGTGGGATACATTTTTAGCATAATAGGCGAATTTTCTACGAAGTTCATTATGTTAAGTATGTGGAATTGTTACTAAGGATATGTATGTCAAAAAAATCAGAATATCATATAAGACTAGAAAATGAAAATAATAACTTTATTAGCTCATTAAAACATGAAACAAATTCTTCAATCAATATAATAATTAATACCATAATTTCAAATTATATGAGGCAACATACACATACTAATTCTATAGCAAGTATATATAATAAAAATAATACAAAGGAAGTAAAAGAAATTCGATTAAAGCTTTCAATAGATGAATATGAGTTCTTAAAAAGAAGTGCTGATATGAATGGGCATAACTCTGTTACAAAAGAAGCAAAATTTAGATTACTTAATACTTTACATAATGAAAAGTTTTACACTGCTAAAGAAACACAATTATTCATAGAATTGAGAACAGAAATAAATATATTAGGACGCAATATAAACCAGTTATTAAGATATATTCAATCAAAAAATATTCTACGAATTGATACACAAAATATCTCAAAGACTATGAATACTATTTATAAAAAAATTGATGATCTTGCAAAAGAATTAGAAGAGATTATTCTTAGAACAAATGGAAGAATATAATGTCTAAAAATCTATTATTTGATGAAGAAGTTATTAAAGCAAAAAGAATATTTAATGTCGTAGAGCAAAACAGCAAAAAACCATTAAATTATATTTATAAACATAAGAATCTATATACAAAAATTGGACACAATAAATACATTAATAACAAACAAAAATTTCGTAATACTGAAGTTGTAGTAAAGATTACTTCAGGATCAAAACATTACCAAGCTTTTTCAAAACATATTGATTATATTTCACGAGATGGAAATGTCGAACTTATTACTAATGAATATGAGGCATTTTTAGGCAATCAAGAGAAGCTAGAATTAAAAAATATTTTTAGAAATGAAGGTGCTCCAATACCACAATATAATCAAGAAAAAAGAGAAAGAAAACATACAATAAATATGGTTTTTTCGATGAAAGAACATGAAGATGTTCCACAAGATAAATTGAAAGTTGCTGTTATAGAATCTTTGAAGAAAATTTATCCTGACAACTTATTCGTTGTGGCATTTCATGGTGATACAGATAATCCACATTGCCATGTGTGTTTGAAAGTTGCAAATAAGCATGGAAAACGCATACACATAAAAAAGGCTGATCTTGCAAATATGAGATTGCAATTTGCTAAAGAATTAAATAAATTAGGGATTGACGCAAAAGCTACATTTAATGAAAAATTTAGACAATATATAGCAAAAGAACAAGAGCAAGATAAATCTAATAGTATTTCAAAATTACATTATTATGAAGTATTAGATTATGGCAAAGCACCATACAAGTTTGCAACAGATAAAAATGCAAAAGAAAGTTTTTTCGTAAAATATAAAACAAAAAAAGGTATCACGACAATATGGGGTAAGGATTTAGAAAGAGTAATACGACAAAATCAAGTGGTGAAAGGTGAATTTGTTAAGTTTAGAACTATAGGTGCTAAGAATATTCCATTGCAGATTCAAAAAGAGACAAAAACACATCATCTTGTTTTAGAAAAAATGATAAAACAAGTTGTTTGGGATTGTTCTGTAATCGGCAGAGAAAAAGAAATTGTTTATTTAAAGAATGAACCAATAAGACAGCACTATAAAATTCTCCAATCAATTCCAAAGAAACATATACGCATGATAAAGGAAGATTATGGAAACCATCAAACCATAAATGATATAAAGCAACAGACAATACAACAAACCCATGACTATAAGGAGCAAAATTATGACAAGAGAAATTATTACAAGGGATATAGACAGAGAATCTTATCGGAGTCCAATATTAATAGAAATAGAAAAAAAGCAAAACGAGCACGATACAACATCCATGCTACCACCAATAGAAAGTTTGTGCGAGTATTGCCCAAGCTCCCTATGGTTTATAACCAACCACGAGTTGCAATGCTTTTGCAACAAAATGCATTGCCTAACATATTCAAAGAAAGATCAGAAAAACCCAATACAAATGTGCGATGGGCAGATATTGGGATTAATAGAGATTAATGAGATAAATACCGAAAATATAAAGGAATGAAATGTTTGCATTAAGTCAACTATCTGTATTAGAGCGAGAGAGGCTTTTTAAAACACTGCGTATAAACATTACTCATCATAGTAATGCCATTGAAGGACTGACACTAAGCTTTGGAGAAACAAAAACATTACTTGAAAGTGGTAAGACGGCAAATAATAAGCCTCTTGATGAGCAACTTGTTGTTTTAGGGTTTGCAAATGCTTATGATGTAATTATAAGAGAGGCAAGTGATAAGAGTAGGATTCTAGAATCTTCATTTATTAAGGATATTCATTATCTTATTTTTGAAAATGCTTTTAAGGTTATGCCGCATTTAGTTGCTAAACCTATTGGTGCATTTAGGACAAATCAGGCAAAGATTATAGGTTCGCAAGTAAAATTAACGCTGCCTCACCTTATTGCCCAAGAATTAGAGAATTTGCTTTTTTTATATCCTAGTAATGCTTTAAGTTTAGAGCAAATTGCCTATTTTCATATAAGTTTTGAAAAAATCCATCCATTCTCTGATGGTAATGGGAGAACAGGTAGACTTATTATGGCATATCAAGCCATTCAAAATGATTTTATTCCTCCGCTTATTACAAACGAACAACGAAAAGCATATTTGGAACTTTTAGAACAATGTCAAATGCAAAATGATATTACCGCCTTTACACTATTTTTGCAAGAATGCCAAGCACAGAGTTTAGCATTAATTTCTAGTAAATAAAACTACATATATAATACATAAAATATACTTTTATTATACATATATAATATTGTATATAGACTATTTATAACTATATTATATATGTGTATTATAGTGTTATATTTATTTTTTATATTTAGATTCACTAAATAACAATATATTATATGTATAATATATTGTTATTAACTATTTAATATTATTATATTAAGTAAATAATATAAATAGGATTAGTGCATGATTATTTCGATTGTAAATGAAAAAGGCGGGAGCGGTAAAACAACCCTAGCAGTTAATCTTGCTTAGATTCTAACAATTTTACATGTGTTTTTTGACTAGATTTTGCACTCAATTTTTGAGTGAGTAATGCTATGCTTAGAATGATAAATACTATTTTTGTTATTTGGAATCTCATTGTATTTTTATTATTCAACTTACTAGAATTTTAATAGCAATATATTAGCCTATATTGCCTATTGTATAAGGTATATTCTTATTCACTCTTAATTTTCTCTCGCCTCGTTTTTGTGTTAGATAAATTTCCAAATGAGGTATAGATAAAAGGGTAATATCCTCTATGCCTGAATTGTGATACTTTCTTCCACTCCGCCTTAACCCCTCCACCTTTAACTACAAGTCCATTGGAATCTATAATGACTTCAACTCCACCAGCTTTTATTATAACAGAGTCTCCCTTAGCAATGATTTGGGTATCGC
>NZ_JRPL02000051.1 GCF_000765905.2 Helicobacter trogontum
TAAAGTAAGCATTTGAGCTAGAGCACTACCTAGTGAATGTCCTACTATATTTAAGCTTTTAGATTCTATGATAGCAGGATATTTTGCTTTGCATTGATTTGCATTGATTATAGAATCTTAGCATATCATTATATTGTCCTTGTGGAATGTATCCTAGAGTCATTCTTGCATCTGTTTTTAAATCCCTTGTATCACTTGGCTCTATACCACGAATGGCTAAGATATAATTAATATAGCCATATTCACTTGTATAGCTAATCTCTTTAGATTCTGTATTCTTTTGTTTTCTTTTTTCACCAAATAAAGTAGCAGAAAAACCTGATTCAGTATTTGGTTGATGGATGAGTAAATCATAGCGAGAAAAGAATTGTTTAGCTTGGAGTGGGGAGAAGTCGCCATCAAATAACCTATCATCAAAGAAGCCATCTTTGGGTTTGTCATTATCATCAAGGTAGTATTTATAAGTAATGTCGAGTATATCAGCGTAGGTGATATCTCTTTGGCTTTCATTTGGCTTATATTTTTTAAAATTATCTTTAAATTCATTTAGTCTCTTTTCATCTTTATCATTATGTTTATAGGTTTTATCTACCAAATGAAAATACCCATAGGCAGCTTGAGCTAATTCAGCATAATCTCTTAGTTTTTGTATTTGTCATTTACTATTCATTGTCTCATCTCTCTAGTATTTGCCAATTACACAATATTCTGTTTTTACTGGTATATGAAAGTTTCCATCAGTGCTTATATTCCAAATGATATTACCCTCTAATAAATAACTTTGAAAATGTAGTATTTTTCGTACATCAATAATATTTTCTCTTGTAGGCTTATGTTGAAATAATATAATGTTGGTATCATAATTAAAAGGGCTGTAGATTTTTACAAAAAGGTTGCAACAGGGTTTTTAAGAACTAGTTGTAAGAAAAATTAAATAGCAAAAGTATGCAATTAATAAAAGTTTAATTTATTTTACTTTATCTTTGCTTTGTGTGGCTTTTTGTTTATTTTGCCCTGCTTGTAGTATTTTTTGAATCTGCTCATTTGCCTTAAAACTTGCTTGAAATTCAACTCGTCTTGATAGTTCATCACTTGCTAAGGGTTTTGCAAAACTTACACCATTAGCACGTAAAAGTTTAATAAGCCACTCTTGTTTGTCAGTAATGCTAGGGAGTGAGAAGCAATACTTTAATACCTGGAAGGCTCTCTCTTGACTTAGTTCTGCATTGCCTAAATATCTTCTCTCTAGCGATTGTGCACCTTCCCAATCCTTAGAAGTATGCCCTTCGATTCTAATATCTTCTATAAAATCTCGATATTTTTCACCATATAAAATACGCACATAACGTGGAAAAAAGTCATCTAATATTTTTTGAAATCTCTCTTTTACTCTCTTTTGCCCAACATCAAATAAAATATCTTGTTTCTGAAATCTTATCGTTGTATCTTCTTCTATAAAAGCATCCCATTTTTTTAAATCTTTACCAAACTCTTGTATCAGATCTTTATAGAGCTCTTGTTGTAAGTTTGAGTAATTTTGTGCTAAATCGCGCATTTTTTCATTTTGTAATTCTAGTTGTTTTTTCTCATTTTCTAAAGTTACCATAAAGGCTATAGCAATCATCATAAAAATCATCATAATGCCAGACATCATATCTGATATAGTAATCCAATGACTTGATTTCTCTTCCATATAATTCCCTTAGATAGATTCCTCAATAAACTTTATGCAACGCCCATGATTTCTTTAACTTTCTTTAAAAACCATTCATAATTATTTGCAAAACTTTGTGTCATTTGCTCCATTTTAGAATCTAAGGTTTCAAGGTTTGTCCCAAGATTTTTGTGTATTAATTCCCCCTGCTTCACTAACTCATCTGTGCTATTTTTAAAATGTTGCACTACTGCTTGAAGCGTTTCTTTTTGTTTTGTAAGCAGGGTATCACTTGAAGTTGCAAGAGTTTTTACATTTTGCTCAACTGCATTTACAGCCTTATGTAGTTCTTCTGTTGCTTGTGCTTGATTTTTAAGGTTTGCTTGCATACTTGCTTGCATAAGTTTAATATATTGCACACATAAGTTTTTAAAATGTGTATTTAGATTCTCAAAACTTGTTTTTGTGTTGCTTTCAAAATTCTGAAGTGTTGTATCAAAACTTGACAATTGTTTATCAAAGCTTTGCAGCAAGGATTCATTTTTTTGCATAACGTTGCTAAACTGCTCTACAAGTCCTTGCGTCAGGGTGTTTAAATTCTTATCTAAATTACCATACAATTGTGTGTAGGAATCTTTTACCACCTGTAATGTCTCTTGACTTAGGTTTTGGTTATTTTGTTTTAAGCTTTGCATATCATTTAGAATACTTTGGCAATTCGTATGTATATCACTGCTTGTTGTTTGTAGGCTTTGTGTAAAGTTTTCTAAATTTTTGCCTATAGTATCATAGAATGTCTGTGATTTTGCTTGTATATCTGTGATGATTGTTTGTTGTGTGTTTAATGTGTGGGCAAGTTTTTCATCATAGCTTTTTTGACTCTCTGCATTTGTTTGCTGTAGTTTGTCAATAACTCCTTGTAAGTTATCTTTCAAAGCATCACCTGTTAGCTCAAGATTTCGCGACAATGTCGTGCTATTATTTGTAACTTTAGTCAGCAAAGAATCTACATTATGAGTGAGCTTTTCATAGGTGGAATGCAAGAAGTCATCAAGTTTTTGATGTGAGTTTATGAGACTATTTGATAGATTTATTGCTTGCGAATCAAGACTTTTTACAATAAGATTATTGTCTTTCTCAAGCATATCACTTAAGTTCATATAGTTATGTTCTAGCATTTTGTTAAATTTATTTAACATTTGTTGCAAATTTGTATCAAGGCAAGTAGTTTGCGTTTGTAAAAACTCGTGCAATATATCACCTTTTTGCGTCAAATCTTGTTGTAACTGCTCAGTTTGTGTGCCAAAGGTATTCTTTAGATTCTCATTTTGTGCTAATAAGTTTTCATTTAGGGCATTTGTTTGCGTTTGTAAAAACTCTTGCATTTCTTGTGCCTGCTTATCAAATGTCGTATTCATACGCTTATATTGTCCTTTTAGCAACTCTACAAAGTCATCTGAGGTTTGTATAAAATGCTGACTTGAGTTTTTAAGTACTGCGGCAATGGAATCTGTTGTCTTTGTATGTTGGGTTTGAAGGCCATCTTGCATATTTTGCAATGTATCCCTTGTAGCATCATGTAGCATACTTAATTCTTTTTCTAAATGATCATGCGTAGTTTGCAAACTAGATACTATATTATCTTGATATGCAGAGTGTAGTGTGGAGAGATTTTCTACTGCATTTTGTGCTATCTCTTCGTTACTTTCTTTTATTTTTTCTAGTGAGGTTGTGTGTAGATGGGTTAAGGCTTGTATGCTTGTTTCTTGTGTTTGCATGATAAAATCTCTTGCCTTTAAGGCATGTTCATTTATCTGAATGAAATTGTCTTCTTGCATATTTTGCAATGTATTTATATGTTCTTTTGCAAGTTTGCCTGTCATTTCAATGCTTGTATGTAGATTTATTTTTCCAGAATCTTCTAATTCTTTAGCACAATCTTTTAAGAAATCGTATGCAGTTTGTGAGGTTTCTAGAATCTTATCTTGCATGTATTGATAATCTTTGCTAATTTTATCTTGAAAGCTTTGATGTAAGGCATCGATATTATTCATAATGTGTTCATAGTTATTTTGCAACATATTTTGTAATATTTGATCGCGTTTCTCAAAAGCATTTGTAAGTGTCTCTATAGAATCTTTTGTGAAATTTTCTAAATTATTAGCATTATTTGCGAGAGTTTCTTGCAAAATTTCTGTTGTATGCGTCATTTTTGTGTGCAAAGATGCAAATTGATCATCATAAAGTGTATGCATTTTTTCTTGCATTTGTGTAACTTTGGATATACTCTCATGACTTACCATATTAAGCTTTTCTAGCATAGAATCTGCATTATTTTTAAATGACTCGTTTAAATGTATTATCGAATTTGATTTTGTCACTATATCATCATTAATGACTTTTGCCAAATTATTTGAAGTTTTGCTGGCTTCTTTAAAAGATTCTAGAACTTCAATATTTGCATGTTGTAATGAATCTTTGAAATCATTGTAGGAAACTTTAATAGATTCTAAAATTTCACTATTTTGTGTCTGCAATGTCGCATTGGTGTTATCAAGTCGCATGCAACTTGCCTCAAGAACTGAAAGTAATTTTTCCTCATAATTTCGTAGATACCCCTGCAGAGTTTCTTTTGCTTGCTGTAAGGATTTAATAAAGTCTTTAGAGTCCTTCAATGCCTCAAGACTAGAATCCTTTAGCGTTGCTATTACCTGTAGTTTTTCTTCAAAACTTTGTTCAAGGGTATTTAGCGTTTTTAATGCTTGTAAGAGGTTTTCTTGAATATGATTGTTTTGTTTGTTATACTCTTGTATTTGAATGAGGTTTTCTTTATTTGCAAGGATAGATTCTGTTGCTTGTTGCATGGAGTCTTGTGTGTCTTTTAGTGTTTTTTGCATTATCTGCATAGAGTTTGTATTGTCTAGAATCTGCTCTTTATATTGTTGCTGCCATGACAGCATATTATAGGTTGCTTCATTTAATTGCTTGAAGTTTTCGCCAAATTGTTCTTTTAGATTATTATTAAAATCACTAATTACAATCTCAAGAGCCTTGATAAGCTCTTTACTTGCCCCACTTGCTAATGTTTCTAATGCTTTATGTAGGGAAACATCAATATCTTTTAGCATTTGCTTTAAATCTTTTTCAAAATTTTCTTTTTTTACAAATTCGCCTTTAATATCCCTCAATGCAGTGTTGATATGTATGAGTTCTCTTAAGTGCATGAGCTCATCGAGCTTGTGTGCTTGTGTAGCGATGAAGTCTATTTCACTATTTTCAGCCGCTTTACTCTTTCCTTTCTGATATATACTAAGTGCTATAGCTAAACCCATACCTACAATAGAAGTATAAAAAGCTATTTTTAATCCATCTAATAGCATGGGCACAGAGCTCAATAAATCGCGTGTATCAAATCCTATAAGTCCCACAAAAATACCCGCGAATGTCCCAAGTATTCCTATGCTCATTATCAGTGATTTAAAATCTTTGTGATTATTGCTACCAAAACTTTTTAGATCCCATATGGCTAGTGCTAGCATTAGTAGCGTAAAAATTATATTAATAATCATTGCAACCTCACTTGTGAATTCTGATTATCTTTGATTTGATGCCCCTGTTTTTTAGATGTGCAGTTTTTATATCTACGTGTAAGTCAAGTGTCATGTCAAACAATACTGCAATAGACAGACCAAACGCAAATCACAATTAGGATTTGCCCGTGCTGATGTAGTTATTGTTGTCCCTATTTATACATCACTTTACATCTAGCTTACACCATTTGCACGTAATTATAGCAAATTTATTATTTTTTTAGTCCATGATCACAAGATAAATGATGTGATTTTGCTTATCTTACTAAGTGTTTATGTTATGCTAATTTGTGAAGTATGCACGAGGATATAGCAGAATTCTTACAGATATTGGAGTTATACCAATACCTTTTAAGCTAACAAAAAAATGGGAGTGTGTCTGCGTGATAGTGCTCACGCAAAATCAGATGATTTAAAACTTCTTTCTATTAACATCTTCTAGAATCTTAACTGCAACAGAATCTATTGCATTGCTTATTTCTTGTGATTGATTTGCAATGACTACATTT
>NZ_JRPL02000052.1 GCF_000765905.2 Helicobacter trogontum
TGCCTTGTGATGTGTATTTTTACTCCTTACTGCTTAGGGGTGGTAAAGAAGATATGAATAATCCTAGATGTTTCTATGGAGAAAATGGAGAAGTGTATATTAGTGATGAACGTGATAATATAGAAATCTTTTATAACAATGCAAAATTATGTATGATAAATTACTATTATCATGCCTATAGCTAATTATATAAAGCATAAAGGAAAGACATAATATCTATGGAGATAATAAAGAGGTTACAAATAATGAAATCTAACACAACAAAAAGGGATAATAGCAGAGAATCTAGCCATAATGATGATATAAGCGGTATTAAAGAGATACAACCAATAGATAAAAGATTTGGTATCAATCTCTCTACACAAACAAAACCTTCAAGACAAACAGAACAACAACATAGACTTACTCTAGCTACTAAAGAACAAAAAGAATCCACCTCCATAGATTCTCTAACAAGCACTGCAATGCTTCATCCAATACTAGAAGATAATGAACTTAAATGTCCTCATAATGGAGTAGTAAAACTAAAGAGTAATAAAGGGAAGCTTTTTAAATCTAAAGGTATTCCTATGATTTTAGAATCTGATTTATTAAATAGCTCTATCATAGGCTACACGAATAATATAGCAGGTGTGCCTACTCCTTGCACTTCTATATCTATAATACTTCCAACTGCTAGGATATTGAAAAAGTATGATTTGATAATCAAAACAGAATATGCAAGATTAAAATATGGTAAAATCTGCAGGTATCCACACCAGCAAAATAATCAAATATCAAGCAATCAAAACATAATGCTAGATTCAAATGCGAATCTCTTGCTATACGAAACACATATAAGGCTTATGTATAGATATGCTATTTAGCTTTAGCTGGGAATGTGATATAATAATGTATTAGCTAGGAGCAACAAATGAAAATTACAAATCTCTTAATCCTTAGTCTTATCTTGGTAATTTATAGTGGGTGTTACGATAGATATGCGATTGTGTATCCAGATGATGATAGGCTTTTTAATATGTGTGTAAAAGCCCATAAAAAAGGTCTGCTCTATCCACATTTTTACGATGATGTATTAAAAGATATATCCCCAGATAATATAACCCGCTATGATACAAACATAAGGGATACATATTACCTACATTTATTTGTGTTACCCAATATAAATAGGCAAGATTACATCTTTGGCAAAGATAGAAAAGAAAACAATATCTACAAAGTAACGATTAATGCAGATAAAGAAACGATTGAAAGTCTCAAAGCAGAACTACTCTTAGAATCTAATAAGAATAGTATTGATAGATTACAAAGACAAATTTTTGTATTAGAAAATTATTACTTAGAATATACCGAGCAAAGAATTGATCAAAAAACATTAATCACGAAAGTAGAGCGTGTGCTTAAGAATAAAAAAACACACGATATTGCTATGCGAGAAATAGACTATTATCTGTATGCTGATAGATATAAATCGCTTCCAGAAGATAAAACATGGCAAACATACGATACACAATATCCAGCAAGAGGCAGCTGTATATGATAGAAAGGAGTATAAATGCCACATAATCAAATATCAAACAATCAAGAGATAATGTTAGATTCTAAAAATCCTAGTAATCAAAATAGCTTACTGCAATATGAAACCCATATAAGGCTTATGTATAGATATGCTATTGCAACTCTTATGTTTATGCTTATTGTGTGTTTATTGACAGGTTGTCAGATGAGGCAATTCATCTATCCAGATTCAAAGGAATTTGCAAGAATATGTCATGAAGCAAGAGAAAAAGGTTGGATTGGGGAATGGCTATATGATAAAAAACTTCAACCTGATAGCGACGGCGACTTTTTTTATTTATATCGCTTATACGATAAGAATCGAGATAAAAAAGACTATATTTTTGGTGAAGATAGAACAGAATCAAATGTATATAGAGCAATCATTCATGCAGATAAAGAAAAAATCAATAAGATGAAAGAATATGTAAAAGAACTAAAAGGTAAAAAAGAAGAAATAATTACTAAAACCTACTCTCCTGAATATACTGAAAAAATAAATAGAAAAACATTGATTAAGGATTTAGAGACAGAACTATTTCTTTTAGAAAACTACTATGGAGAAATAATAGAGCAAAGAATTAATAAAACATCATTAATAACAAAAAATGAATTTCTCATAAGAAATAAAAAAACAAAGGCAATAGCCTTTAAAAACATATCCTATAGTCTCTATGCAGATAGAAGAATGTCCATTTCAAGCCGTAAAGATCCAGCAAAGGTAGAATATAAACCAAAACCTGGCTATGATTCTTCTATTGAATATGAACAGAGAGTAGTGAGGGGTTGCAATAAATTCTCAGTATTAGGACAATCAAATGAAACAAAATAATCAAAATACAAACACTCCTATAATGCTAGATTCTAAAAATCCTGGTAATCAAAATAGCTTACTGCAATATGAAACCCATATAAGGCTTATGTGTAGATATGCTGTTTTAGCTTTGGCTGGGAATGTGATAATCAATGTATTAGATAGGAGTAACAATGAAAATTACAAATCTCTTAATCCTTAATCTTATCTTGGTAATTTATAGTGGGTGTTATTATGGCTTTGTGTATCCAGATGACAACAAGTTTCATAAGGTATGCAAAAAGGCTTATAAAGAAGACACACTTGGCAGATATTTTTATGAGGATACATTAAAAGATATGAGTATCACTTATCATAGCCCAAGAGATACAAGTTATCTGGGTTATTTTGAGATACCTAAAGTAAGCAAGGCAGATTACATCTTTGGCAAAGATAGAAAAGAAAACAATATCTACAAAGTAACGATTAATGCAGATAAAGAAACGATTGAAAGTCTCAAAGCAGAGCTACTCTTAGAATCTAATAAGAATAAGATTGATAAATTACAAAAACAGATTTTTGTATTAGAAAATTATTACTTAGAATATACCGAGCAAAGAATTGATCAAAAAACATTAATCACGAAAGTAGAGCGTGTGCTTAAGAATAAAAAAACACACGATATTGCTATGCGAGAAATAGACTATTATCTGTATGCTGATAGATATAAATCGCTTCCAGAAGATAAAACATGGCAAACATACGATACACAATATCCAGCAAGAGGCAGCTGTATATGATAGAAAGGAGTATAAATGCCACATAATCAAATACCAAACAATCAAGAGATAATGCTAGATTCAAATGCGAATCTCTTGCTATACGAAACACACATAAGGCTTATGTATAGATATGCTGTTTTAGCTTTGGCTGGGAATGTGAAGCTAGGAAGTTTTTTAAAAAACGATGATATAGATTTGGAAAACTCTAGCAGCTTATTTCACAACAATAAAATTGCAATCAATGCATTAAAAAACTTAGAGCCTAGACAACAATCCCTCTTTGCTATTGTAACAGTCGGGTATTTTGGTGGCAAAATCCCCGTTGGTGGTCTTAAAATATTTAAACAAGATACCAAAACACAAAAAATAGATGTGGACGAAAAGACAATGACTATCGCCCTAAACTTTGCTAAACATTACGAAGTGATAGACCATATCAATGAAAATGATAGAGAATCTAAAATGGGTTTTAGAGCTACGCTCTTTAGAGATATAAGCAATAATGAATATGTTTTAGGTATAGCAGGGACTGATGCCCCAAGCCCCAATCCTCTTACAATTGATTGGAGAGATATAGGAACTGACGCTTCCTTGACATTAAGAAAGCTCCCTAAAAAGCAATATGATTCTATGATAAATTTTTACTTTAGGCTAAAGCAAAGCGGAAAGATAGCACATAACACGCCAATAGTGGTAGTAGGACACTCACTAGGCGGGTATCTCGCTCAGCTTTTTGCTCTCACATATCCGCATATCATACAAGGACTTTATACCTATCAAGCACCGGGTGCGAAGAGACTATGGAGAGGAATGTTTAGCTTTTTGCAAAGCCTTAATATACAGCCTAAAGAGACACAAACAAATATGCGAAAGCATAGAAAACAAGCCTATAAGAATCTCTCAAAATCACACAGACAAGAAGCGATGAATATTTTAAAAGACAAAACCTTTCATATGCATACTGATAATGATTCTAATCTCAATAATAACCAGTGGATACTAGCAAATTTTGTCCAAGAGCTAGGCACAAAAACACCAGGCTATTTATATTATATCAATGACAAAAACAATGACTTTCATCACCCAGCTCGTTGTGTGTATGCATTAGAAAAGCTAAGTAGATTGCTAGATGAAATCCACGATAGTGCAAAAAAGCAAATGGATCTGCAAGATATGAATGTCTTTTTACGCAATCTGTATCATTATGCTTTGTTGCATAGGAGGGGTGAAACTCTAAGTGAGGCGATAGATTGTGTATTGAGTGATATAGCGTATTATCAAAATCTCATAGAAACGAAAAGCATTGATTTTTTGCAAGATATGGGTTTGGAGGCTTTTGTGGAAAATAGGCAAATATATATCATGCCACTTACTGCTAGTGATTTCACAAATATCCCACTAGATTCTCTCAATAAGCTTGATTTGGGCTACTTGCGTTCATTGGTAAAATCACAGGCTTACAGACTTATCGCACACGATACTATTAGCCTATTAAACTTCAAAAACATTTCTTATTTCTTAGGCTACAATACAAGCACCTATAACATATATCAAAACGGACTAGATGATTTTAGTCTTAATGCCTACGCAGATAGGTTTAATCTCTGTATAGAGCAAGGCGAAACTCATAGGATAATATTTAAAGAAGAGCTATATTCATAAGTTAAGGGAATTATAATGAAACAACGTGTAAGCGCACAATATTCTAGCAATGATTTTTTAGTGTTAGAAAATAAAGCAATCTATTTTGCAAAAGAAAACGATTGTATTGATTGTGTAGAGATAGCAAAAATCGCCAACATAGAACATATTTATATATCTTGGTTTGGTCTTTTACTCACAGGCTCTAAAGAATCCCCTAATAATCCTTTATTTTTTGGTGAGCTAGATTCTAAAGATAGCAATCTAGGCTTAGATACTCTTAAACCCATCTATCACTTAATCGGTGAGATAGATTCTAACTCTATAGAATCTACAAGCAATAATAGAGCTTCTAACAATTCCCTAAGCACCCTCCAAGTATTTCTAGGTAGCAATACCCTAACACTCTTAAACTACTCCCTCCTAGATTCTAGCCTTAACATCAAGTTAGAATGTAACTCCAAAGAATCTAAAGAAATACTAGAGAGAGAGCAAACACAAAGAGAGCAGACACAAAAAGAAACCACCTCTATAGTTTCTCTAACAAGCACTGCAATGCTTCATCCAATACTAGAAGATAATGAACTTAAATGTCCTCATAATGGAGTAGTAAAACTAAAGAGTAATAAAGGGAA
>NZ_JRPL02000053.1 GCF_000765905.2 Helicobacter trogontum
AGCCATAAAATCGCTGTATGCTAAAGCTTTTTGATCATCTGTAAAGGCATAATCTGGCATATGTTTGATAAAGCTTTCTAGTGCATCTTTATAAATTTGACTATCTTTCATCTTAGCTTCTATAAAATCAAAGTTTTCTTGAAATTTCTTTAGTGTGAGATTTTTTGTTTCTAACATGGCTTGTCCTTTATATATTTTGTTGTAATCTAAACTTTAAGTGTTCCTGTTATATTTTAGCTTTGAAATACAATAAATCCTCATCATTTCCCTTTATGAGTTTCTTTAATTTAGAGAGAGTTTTAATATCATAAAAGGTTTTATGTAAAAGCTCTCCATTTTGAGAAATTGCAAAACTAGCTAAAGACACAAGACCATTTTCATTTACAAAAGGTTTGTAAAACACATAGGAATCTTGTATAATTTCTTTGTCACCTATCTGAATCCTAGATTTGTTTTGCATTTTGGAATCTAGCGAGTTATTGCTCCTTTGTAGGCTTTTGCCTTGTAGAGACACTTTAGGACGATACTTTTGCCTCACTATAAAAAGCGGATTGACTAAAGTATCTAAAAATGCTCCGCTAAATTCTTTCCTATCTACATTGTAAGTATTTTTCACAAAATGATTATAAGCCTTTGGCACATTGATTTTAATTTCTCCTATGAGTGTATTAACTTTAGCATTACCCTTACCATCTGTCCTAAACTGCTCTTTAAACTCCCTAAAACTTAGCACCTTTGGTAACTTTGTAGCTTCATTTTTCAAAGCTTCTATATTTAGATCTCCAGTAGAGTTCAAAAACCTAGATTCCAGCTCCTTGCTTTGCTCCAAATTAACACCCTTAATGTTCTCTTTCTCATAAGAGTTTGTAAAATCTTCTTTATAATTATCTATGATCTCATACAAATTCTTTTTTAAGCTCTCATAAGCATTATTTTTCTTTAGCATAAAGGCATCTTTAGCACTTACAAAAAACCTTAAGATATTATCTACTAGCTTTTCAAACACTCCTACTTTTTTAAGCTTTTCTCTAAAGTTAGGATTGCTTAGCTCTGCTACAAACTCGTGGCTGTTTTTAAGTCCATAATCTCCTTTATATCCTACTTTTGATTTTTCATACATTTCAAATCCTAGCTCTTTATGATTTTTATGCACTTCTTCATAAAGTGCTTTTATGTTTTCTATGGCTTTAATTTGATTGGCACTTAAAAGCTCTTTTTTACCACTATCATAAGCTATCATTGCTCTACTTGTAACGCTATGAATAAGCTCATGCAAAAATACCTCTGTTTTTGATTGTGAGATTCTATTGTTTTTTACTCTTACAGAGTTACCCTGTGTATAATACACTCCATCAGCTTCTTTAGACAAAAACTCATTGTTAATAGCTTGTTTTACCTCTACACCTAGCTTTTGTGCTATGGGGAAGATTTTCTCAAACAACTCTATTTGTTCTGTATCTGGTTTAAAACTATAAAAAAGCTTTCTTCCTCTCTCTTCCCCATCTTTGGTATTGAGATAATAGGTTAATTTCCTTTCTTGTATTGCATTATCTAAAATCTTTAATACTCTTTTTTGATTTTTTTCTATAAGTCTTTTAAGCGTTGCTTTGACACTTTCATAAGCGGTTTTATTCTCTATAATCTTTGGGTCTTTGGCTTTTGTTAGAAACTCTCTTAGAGTTCCTAAACCAATTTTATTGTCTTTTAGCACTTTTTGTAATTCTTTAATTTTATCCTTTGTTTCAAATTCTAATTGTGAGATTGCAACCTTTTTCAAACTCTCTTCATCTTCACCTATAAATTGTGATTTAGTAGAAAGCGATTTTATCTTTTCATCTATCTCAAAAGGTAGAAAGTCTTTTTCTCTAAAACATTTTGTAGTTTTGTTATCTCTTCTAAAAGCTTATTGTTTTGTTCTGTGATTGCTTCTTTGATAATCTCTCCTTTCTCTTCATCACTTGCATTTTCTAATTTTTGCTTTAGATGTGTTAAATCTTGTGTAGCTTGTGTTGAATCTTGCGTTGCTTCTTTTGTTTCTTTCACACTTAAGTCTTGCTCTTTTGCTTCTTTGATTAAGTCTTTTGTGGTAGGATTAGGGGCAGAATCCATTAGAGAGAGATTGTTTCCACTCTCTAACTCTTTTGAGTTCGTAACTTGGTCGAAATTCTGTGCGTGTGGATTCTCACTTTGTTTGCTTATTTCCTGCTTTTGAATCGAGCTTTTATATTTATTATTTAATTGTTCTTTAATCTCAATAGCTTTGCTTGTGATTAGCTCACTTTCTTTGCTATCGTGTATTCTTTGTCGATTTTGCAATTCTAATTGATTGTATTGTTGTATTGTTTCATATACTTGTTTTAGCTTGTCATTAAATGCTGAGGGTTTTTTGTCTAAAAAATATTTTTTAAACATTTCTACATCTTTAGCGTTTGATAGCTTTTGTTTATTAAATTCTCTTGTATAGAATCCAAATTTAGTCTCAAATTCATAATACAAAGGTTTATGATAATCTCTGTATTCTTTATAGAATGTATTAAACTCATCTAAGGCTTGTTTGAAATCTGCTTTAGTTATGCTGGTGTCTTGCAAAGCTCTTATTTCTTTATCCATAATCTCATTAACATTTTCTTTTAATAGCCTTAAGCTAACTTTGTTAATGGGTTCGTATTGCAATATTTCCTCATAGCTTGAAAAATGTGGCATAAGTCTTTTGGCTTTTTTATAGGCTCTCTCAAGTATTTGGCTTTCCTCATCTATGAGTAAGCTTTGTTGTTCCATTAGGCTCTCCCATTTTTCACTACCTACCAAATCTTTGCTTTTTAAATCCTCTTTGTGTTCTCTTAAAAGCTTTGCTTTATCTTGTAGTGTCTTGTCTTGTTGCTCAAACTCATCAAAGATATTTTTTAGCTCCTCTTGTCCCTTATGTTGTTTTGATTGGTCTTTTGTGCTAGAATCTTCTTTAGAGTTTAAAGGCAGAGTCTCGCCTTTTGTGATTGCGGAAGATGTATATAAACTTTCCGCATTCTCTTTTTTATCAAGGTTTTTTACTGCATTGTCCGAAGTAGAAGTAAAAGGGTGTTCGGTGAAAGTGTCTCTCTTGTCCTTGTTTTTTTGGAAAGCTGTAATGATAAAGTTTCTTTTATCTCCTTTATATTCTGCACTCAATCCTATTACATAATTATCTTTTTCAATACGATACCTTATATTGTTTTGGTTGGTTAAATTACCTTTTTCTATAATTTCAGGGATTAATCTTATATCTAAATCTGGGTGCTTATCTAGTATATGTGCTAATCCATAGCCTTTATGATTTTTAGGATCTGTTACTTCCCCCCAAACAAGATCAATATCCCCTAAGCCTTCTTTATAAAATGCTCCTGCAACTTGTCCTTTGTATCCTTGCTCTAGCTCCTCTTTGGCTAATCTTCCTGCCTCTTTTCTAGTCTCATAATCTTTAGCTTCAGTTAAAAGCTTTTGTATTGCTCTCTTGCCATCTTTGTAAAACTCTGCGTAATTTGTTCCAAATTCTTTTAAGGGTCTAATATCAAAAAGATACTCCAAATCTTTTCTTTGTCTATTCATAGCTATTTTATCAAATCTCCAACCTCCCAAATAGATAAGTTCAGAATCTGGCTTTGTTCCTATTTCACTCCACCTTGCATGATCAAAAAGAGGCGAATCAATATAAGTATATTGTATTTGCTTGGGATACTCACTCATATGAAGTCTTGTAAGCAGTGCGTTATGTAGTTTATTTATATCTAGCTCTTGGCTTGGGAAAAATGTCTTATTGCCTATGCTAAGCTTATTTTCATAGTTCCCTCCGATATTGCGATAATATCTTTCATGGTTTGTTAGCTCTTCTTTGCTAAAAGGCTCTAGCATATCAAAATATGGCTTACTCACTCTCTCACTTCTCTCTAGCATATCCTTTATATGAATATCGTTTAGCTCATAGCCCCTTTGGTGTAAAAAAGGCTCAAATTCATTATTTATCTTTTCAGTTATTGGCTTTATTTTCTTTCTCCATTCATCTTCAAGCCTTTGTTTTATCTTTTTGCTTTTAGTTTTTTCAATTTTATTTCTATAACTTCGTGTGATTTCTTCTTGCTGCTTAAAAAGCTCATTATCTTGCTTATATGCCTCTTTTATTTGCTCTAATTCCTCATCGCTTGGTGTTTTTAGCTCTCTTATTGTGTATTTTGTAGTTTTTGTGCTAGAATCTTCTGTGAGTTTAGGGGTAAAGTCCTTCTCCTTTTTAAAATCAGCGGGGTTGTTAAAGCGTTGATTTTCTCGCTTATCAAATGCAGTTACTACCCATTTGTTATCGCCCCTTTTTACACCATTATCATTCCACCCTTTATTAATTCCTAAAATATAATCATTATAATAGATATTTGCACCACTAAATGTTTCTTTAACTTCGCCTTTTTCTATTATCTCTGCTATAAGTCTTGGATCTAAATCTGGGTGCTTATCAATTATATGTGCTAATCCATAGCCTTTATGGTTTGCTTTGTCTGTTACCTCACCCCAAACAAGATCAATATCCCCTAAGCCTTCTTTATAAAATGCTCCTGCAACTTGTCCTTTATATACACCTTGCTTTGCTTCATTTTCTGTGAGACTTCCTGCTTCTTTTCGTTCTAAAAAGTCTTTAGATTCTATTAGTAGCTTCTCTATTGCTCCTTTTCCATCTCTGTAAAATTCAGCGTAATTTGTTCCAAATTCTTTTAAAGGATTGATACTAAAGCTAGTTTCGATATAGCTTCTTGTTTGCGAAATAAACTCTAGTAACTGCTTGTGCTGT
>NZ_JRPL02000054.1 GCF_000765905.2 Helicobacter trogontum
TTAGTTTCTTCTCCCACCCGTTGATATACTGCATTGTTTTGGGGATTTTGGTATTTAATCTTTGTTTGCGTAGGTTGCTTATTGATAAGGTTTTGAAAATTTGTTTGTGTTTGTTGCGTTGTATGTGTGTTTTGAGATTGTATATTGTCTATATATGAATGGACTTTGATATGAGCTTCTTTATAAATTTTTGTAGACTCATTTTCTTGTGCATTATCAAAATAAGATGAGTTATAGGTATAGAGATTATTTCTTATCACATCCTTAAAATGCTTTTGCGCTACATCCTCATTCTTTGTATATGCTCCTATGCTTGGGTTATGAATGCAATATCCTATATCAAGTGAGCTATCAAGTAAGAGAGAGTGCATAAAATCCCCTATGATAAGAGATTTATGTAAATCTTTAGGGATATAAAAATAGGGCTTCCCTTTTTCCCATTTTGCATATTCACTATCTTTTTTGCCTCTCATGCCTAGCATAAATAATGTAATTTGTCGCGTTAAGTCTTCTTTTGAGATAGTGGGAAATATTTGGTCAAGTATCCAAGTATAAATTTCAAATATCACAAGAGGAGGAAGTGCCTTTTTAGTAAAGCTTTTTGAAAGACCAAAAACAATACTTGAAGCTCGTGTGGTGTTTGATTTTAGGGAGTGTTGTAGCGTATTTTTGATATCATTTAATGAGGTGGGTATTTGCATGTCTTGTAAATTTTGGATTTCTTGAAAACTTTGTATGACGATATTTAGTTTTTCTTCTGTATTTTTCTTATTATAATCCTCCATAACTTTTATTAATTTTTCCAATCTATTGATATTATTTGTAGTGATGATATTTTTTGTAATCCTGTCACACATTGTATCTGAGCTACAGTGATTGTCTTGCACATTCTCTTTTAGCTTATCTCGTATATCCTTGATGGAGAGTTCTGCAAGATACGCTGCAAATTTATTTTGTATATGATCTGTGAGATACTCTATTATTTTATCCTCGTTAAAATTTTGGAATTTCTCCCACAGATCTTTAGTGACTATCTTTTGCAAATCTTGTTTTGATATATTGACCACTTGTTTAGATAGAAGTGAGCAGGTATGTGTGTAATATAAAAATACTCCCCCTGTTTCCAAATCTATCAAATAGAACATAAATTTGCATAACTCTTCAAAATCATCTTTGCTAAAAAAATCTAAGAATATATCTTTATGGAAGGGTATAAAAATATTTATTGTATTTGAAAATCTTTGTTCTTTTGGATAAGACTGGTATTGCTCTATAATTTTTTTATACTTTTGATAGCTGTCATTACGTGTGAGGTTTGTTAATAAATTATTAAGGTATTGAATTTCATTATTTGGTGTATTTGAAAAATAAGCATTGTTGATAATGTGAGAAATATAAATAGCTGTTTTTGAAAGTGCAGTATTTTGTTTATTAATCTGCTCTCTTACTTTATTTTTCAAGATTTCTAAACTCTCCTCATCAAGTTGATTATTTTTATCCTGTTTGATACGAAAATCAATAAAACAAGAGAATATTTGCTCAAAAGCAAATAAAGTATCTAATATTATTTTGCAGTATTGTTCTACGTACGCAACTTCTTTATAAAACTCTTCATCAAATAGGTGTTTTTGCTCTAATATAAGCTCGGATATAGCACTAAATTCACCGGCAATAGTAAGAATGTCTTTAGTATCAAGATTGTTACAAAATTTCGTAAGCGAAGTATTAACTTTGTCTGCCTTGTCTGGATATATTTTTTCTTTAATATAATATTGCTTATTATAAGCTGTTTCAACATGCTTGTAATTTGTCAAAATTATTGTTTTAAACCTATCAAATAAAGTTTTTTTCTCTATAGGATTGATTGCGTTGAGAAATACGACATTATGTTGTATAGTGCTATTGCATTGTGATTTTATGTATTCATAAATTTTGTAATGTGGAGAAATCACTTCTAATGGATTAGTTATTATGAGTATAGATTTATTATTGATTGGCTTATTGTTTTGTGAACTTACTTTAAAGCTTTGTAAGACCATATCAAGTGTAAGAGTAGAGGTAAGATTGGGCGATTGAATAAATAAAAAATTGCTAAATTGCGTAGCAATATTTTTGAGATGCTTAAAAGCTGAAGTGTTAATAATATCATTATCTCCTAAACTACCTTTTGCTTGTATATTCGGAAAGGTTGAGAATGCAAACAATCGTTTTTTATTGTTTTGGGAAGACCGAGCAATAAGATTACTTTGTTTAAGTAGTGAAGTAATGCTGATATTTATATTGTTGCGCGTTTGTGGTTGTATGCTTACTAAATCAAGGTTATAGACTATAGCCTTGTCTAACATAGATGGGTCTATAAGCGAATCTATACGGTTTGATAAAGGCGAAGTAAGATATTTTAACGCTCTTTCATCAAATATAATTACATTGCCAGATATATTTTGATTAAAATTCACAAGCGCACTGATTGTTCCATCGTGATAATGAACTTGACGCAAAATAGCATTTAATACGCAATAAAATTCATAAATCTTTATTTTTAATGTATCATCTTTAGTAATAAGCTTGTATATACTAGACAGAGTAATAAATATAAGGAATAAAACTGCACCTTGTGGAGAGATGCTAAAACAAATTCGTATAACCCATAGAAGAACCCCTCTGCTCAAATACTTATTAGCAAAATATAATACTATGCTAGCATGAGAGAGATACACATTGGCTCCTATCAGCATAGTAAGCATTTTATTTACTTCATTGTTAGCAAGTATTGTAGCATCTGCTTTGGCTTTGTCTATAACCTTAAGCAATTCCTTTATTTGTTTTTTACCATTGCTAAATACGTGTTGGGTGATACTTATATCTATGCCATCTAATGTATTGACTTGAAATACATTTTCGTATTGAGTTTTGGATTGTTGCAGTGTTTTTGTAATCTTTGCGATAGAATCTTGTATCGCCTGAATTGCATCTTTTGTTTTAAGATCATTGTTTGTATGTTTTTGTGAGATATCATAGAGTTTATTTGCATATTGCCATAAATTGATACCAGACACTTCATCGCCATTTAGCATTACTAATTTTGAGTTGTTGTGTTGACTTTGCTTAATATGTTCTTCTATGACTTTACTGCTTATTAAACCTTTCGCTGTTGTAAAGGTATTTGGCAGACTATCCCCTACTTGTGTAAAGGGCATAACAGTTATATTTGCACTCATAGTATCACTTGTATTTGGAGTAGTGATACTTGTAGATAGTAGTATATTATTCTCACTCATGTTTAATCTTTTTGTTTAATATCCCAAAATGATTCATCGTTTACATCAATCCTACGCAATGGCATGAAAAATATCACAATAAAATTAAGAATATTAAGCGCAGCAACAAAAGCTATTATGCTTAAAATTGTTATTAGGATGTTTCCATAAGGGTTTGCATTATCTGCAAGCAACTCTAAACCAATTGTATTCCATTCATCTTGTTCCATGGGCAAAAAAAAGTTAGATTGTGGAAGTTCTGTCCCTGTAAGTTTCGCATACATAGTTCTCAAATCAGGTGTGGGTTCTTGCTTAAATGAAAAAGGCAGTGAAAAGTCATTCCATGCAAAAGCAATCAATAAAATAATCATTATAGATGAAGCTAATTTCACACGCCCATCAAAAAATGAAGTCTGATATTTAGACTTATATCGTGCCTTACACTGCTTACACTCAACTATTCCACCATCTGTGATAGTTTGATAGAATGAGAGTGTATCCCAAACCTTGTGAATTGTACTTCCGCAACTCTCACATTTAATCTTAAAAGCCATCGTGTATTCCTTGTTGTCCCTGATTATAATTGTATATTATAACATAAGTTCATATGTTTCAATTCATTGGATTATTTCCCTACCTCACTCCAACCCTTACTCTTTCGCACCCATTAGGTGCTAGCAATACTTTGCCTTGTATATTGAGTAAAGATATTTTTGTATTGTCCCCATTTTTTCCTTCCCCTATGTTACACTCCCTCATGTAATCCCTGCCTAAATCTATAAATCTCCCATAACCATAACCTAATTCTTCTTTCTCTCTTTGTTCTTTTAAAAGTTTAGTTATGAATTTAGGTATAGTTTTTGGCACAATAAGCAAGTATTCATAAATTGTGTAGGCAATTCTTAGAGTAAGGATTCTATAACTAAAAATTATAGGATTATATATCTTGCTTATATCTTGTAGTATTGGTGTAAGAGTAGGATTAGAATCTAATCTAGCATAATCTGTGTTTTTAGATAATGGAGGTAGTATTATCTCTAGTGTATCATTTGGCGTATAAAAGCCACTTTGTGAAGAAATGTATTGTTCTTTAGATTCTCTATTTTCATAAGTGCTTGGTGTGAAATAATATTCCTCTAAATCTCTATAAGGCGTAATAAGAGTTAAAGAGGGAATAGTTATATCTATTTGAGAGCTTAAAGCTTCTTTGCTTTGTGTATTAGCATTACTAGGAGCTGGAGCATTAATCTTAAAAGTATTTTCTTTAGGT
>NZ_JRPL02000055.1 GCF_000765905.2 Helicobacter trogontum
AAACCACGAGTATTTTGGCTATGAAAATAATGTGCTTTATAATAAGAAAAAAAGGAAGTCTGTTATTGCTATTACAAACGCAAGTGAGGGCATTACATTCCCAGAGTATATCACCGCAATCCCAGAAGATATTTTTAAAAATCCAAATCTTTCAAAAGTAGCTTTTGAAAATAAAAATTATAGAATTAGTGAGAGAGAATGCTATTCAAAAGGGGTTAATGAATCTATAAGCGCACATTTAAAAGGCTATATGTTCAACAAGGCTAAAAAAGAAAAAGTAGCTGAAATTATGAGTGTGAGCTTTGAATCCATTTTACAAGAGATTGCTAAAAATTATGGGGTAGAATGCAATATAGAAACTAAAAAATGCGATCAGGAAAAAATCGTTTGTATTTTGCAATTTCAACAACGCACAAAGTTTCTAGCCACGATAAAAATCAAAAATCCTACCTTTAAAGAAGAGTTTGAAAGCTTTGTAAAGCTTATAGTAGATAAAGAAAGCACTTTTGAAAGTTTGCAAAATTTCACTAAAAAGAATAAAAATATACGCCATAGTAGGGCTTTTGCACTAAATCATTGTATCCCTTATGTGAAATTTTCAAAACTAGAGAAAGCATTTTTATCATCAAACCTAAAAGATCTTAGAGTGCAAATCCCACAAGATGTAGAATCTATCCCAGAAGAGGCGCTTGGAAATATTAAACCTTTAGTCTATGTTAAGATTAGCGAGGGCGTAGTAAGGATTGAAAAGAGCGCCTTTGAGTTTTGTAACAGACTTAGAGAAGTTGAGCTTCCAAGCACTCTTGCTTACATAGGCAACTCTGCTTTTTCCTGCTGTTATGATTTAGAGCAAATCAATATTCCAAATAGCGTTACACACATAGGTGAAGAAGCGTTTTATTGTTGCAACTCGCTTAAGAATGTGGTATTGCCAAATAGCGTTACACACATAGGTAAAGCTGCGTTTGAATTTTGCAGATCGCTTAAGAGTGTGGTATTGCCAAATAAGCTAAAAGAGATAGAAGAAGGAGTGTTTAAATACGCTGGTTTAGAGAGTATCACAATCCCTGCAAGTGTAGAAACTCTAAAAAAGGCTAGTAAGTCTTTTTATGAATGCCCTTTGAAAGTCATCTATGGCACAAAAGATTCTGTTGCAAAGCAAGTGGCTGAAGAATTAAATACACAATATATAGAAATACAAGAATAAAGGATAGCAATGGGAGTAAAAATCAATACAACCGAGTTAAAAAAGATTTTAGAAATCACACCAAGTGAGCAAAATATCATGCTAGTAGGCAAACATGGCATTGGTAAATCCCAAATCATTCAAGATTATTTTACTAAAGAGGGATTAAAGGTTGTTATATTATTCTTGGGGCAGATGAGTGATCCAGGCGATCTTATCGGCTTACCGCATAAAAATGAAAAAAGCACCCATACAGAGTTTATCCCACCCTTTTGGTTTCCGCTTGATGATACGCCAATCGTGCTTTTTTTAGATGAGCTTAATCGCGCAAGGCCAGAGATTTTACAAAGCGTTATGGACTTAACACTTAATAAACGCCTAGCGGGTAGATCACTCCCAAAAGGTTCGCGTGTGATAAGTGCGGTGAATTTTGGTGATGAATACCAGCTAAGCGATCTTGATCCAGCACTCACAAGTCGCTTTAATATTTATGAATTTGCTCCAAGCATAGAAGAGTGGCTTTTATGGGCTGATAGTGCCAAGATTGATTCTAGAATCATCGCTTTTATTACAGAAAATCCAGAGTTGCTTGACACACAAGAAGAAATAGAAGATTTTGGGCTTGATAAATTCCCAGATCGTAGGGCGTGGGTGAGAGTTTCTAGCATTATTAAAGATGTAGAGGATATAAGTAGCGATATTTATAAAAAGGCAATTTGTGGTATTGTAGGCATAAGGGCGGGTGTGAAGTTTGTAGAAACTTATAAGGGCAATAAGTTTATAAGTGCAAGTGAGATTTTATTGCATTTTGCTAAAGTGCAAAAAAAGCTAGATAAATACAAAACGCCAGATTTTGCAAAAATCAATGACTCGCTCTTCCGCTATATTGAAAACAAAAACTACCAAGAGAGCGAGGCTCAAGAGATAGCTAAAAATTTTGAACTTTATTTTGATTATTTACAAAAGAAAAAGGCAAATGAAGTGCTAGGGCATTTTACCAATCTTTTTGTAAGCCAAACTTATCCTAAAGTAGCGAGTTTTGTGATGATACATACTCCAAGTTTACAGCAAAAAATCATTGGCTTTGTAAGCTCACTATAAATGAAAGCAAAATAATGGATTTAAAACAAAAATTTCAAAAAATTATCGATTCGTGGTTTTTAAATGAGCCCTTTTTGTTTGAAATTTATTGCACGCATACATTTAAGGAATCTAGTCTTGAAGTCCCTATGCGAAGCGGTAAGGGCTTAATAGAATATGATAAAGAATTATGCCAAGATTTAAGCCAAAACGCACTAGAAGAGTTTTTAAAGCTAGAAGTGTTTCGCATAGCATTAAATCACCCCTATCAAAGACAGCCTATTAATGCAAATAGAGTGGCACTCTATCTTGCAAGCACGATTACAATCACTGATAATTGCAAGTTTTATCTTAATTTGCCAAAACCAGAGCATTTTAAACTAGAAAAGAATTGTGCGTTTGAAGTGCATTATAGAAAGCTTTTAGAGATTTTACCAAAAGAAGAGAGCGAAAGCATTAGTGGTGATGAGGATACAGATGAAAAACAAGATTTACAAGGCTTTGAATCTGCAAGTCCTAGCGATGGCACAAATGAGAATCAAGATATTGAAAATCAAGATATTCAAGACTTTGAATCTATGAGCCTTATGGATTTAAATCTCTCTGCAATTGCCAAATCTTGCACGCAAAATTGGCAAGATGATGAAGCACAAGCAGAACTTATAAAATCTATTATAGAAAATGCTTTGCGTAATGCAAAATCATTTGGCACGATTCCGGGCGATTTTATAGGATTATTAGAGCTTTCTTTAAAGGCTAAGATGGATTATCGGAGGTATTTACGAGCCTTTAGGCATTCTATCCTCTCAAGCAAACGCCGCCTTGTGAGAAATAAGCCAAGTCGTCGCTATGGCTTTGCATATTTTGGTAGCACTTATGAGTTTAGCACAAAGCTATTAGTTGCAGTAGATGTGAGTGGATCTATTAGCGATGAAGCTTTGCAAAAATTCTTTTATATCATCAATAGATTTTTTAAATACGGCATAGAAAGGCTTGATGTCTTGCAGTTTGATACAGAGATAAAAGGCGAGATGACAACTTTAAAAAAGGCACAAAAAATTGTAAAAGTGCAAGGGCGTGGTGGGACTGACTTTGAGCCTGTGATACAATATTATGAAGCACATAAAGAATATGATGGGCTTATTATCTTTAGCGATGGATATGCACCTCCTGTAAATGCAAAGAATTCACGCCCAAAACTTTTTGTTTTTGAAAATTTTGAGCAATATAGTGATTTTTTAGACAATCCTTTACCAAAAGGTTCCAAATGCACTTATCTTACTTAAACTACATGTTTTTTACATTTGTTTTTAACACTTTTTGCATGTTGCTCCTTTTTATTGTGTTGTTAGATTCTATAGTGCATGTGAAGTATTAATTTCCTTTATACCATTTTGGTGGATTTTTTTGCATTCGGGAAAAATTAAATATAAAACTCATATCTTCAACATTACTTACATTCCAAGAATCTAAAGATTGGTTGAAAGACATTGCACCAGCAAACATATAAGCCATATCAGTAACATTACTTACATTCCAAGAATCTAGATTCTGATTAAAGGATAATGCAAATGAAAACATGGAACGCATGTCCTTGACACTACCAACATTCCAGCTATTTAATGGTTGATTGAAAGATTCTGCACCATAAAACATAAAGTCCATATGAGTAACATTGCTTACATCCCAAGAAGCTAAAGGTTGATTGAAAGATTGTGCATCAGAAAACATATAACTCATGTCCTTGACACTACCAACATTCCAGCTATTTAAGGATTGGTTGAAAGATATTGCACTAGCAAACATCCCCATCATATCAGTAACCTTGCTTACATTCCAAGAATCTAGGGGTTGACTGAAAGATGTTGCATTAGCAAACATAAAATCCATACTAATAACCTTGCTCACATTCCAAGAATTTAATGGTTGGTTGAAAGATACTGCTCCGCTAAACATCCAAGCCATATCAGTAACATTACTCACATTCCATTTTTCAATACCGCTAAAATCTTTTCTCCTAATCTCTTCTAATTCATTCTTTTCTACACTTACTTCTAAACAGAGTTGATAACTGCGCTCAAGCCTTGCTCTTACTTGCTCACCATTAACCTTTTCTGTCCGTTCTGCAATTTCTTTACACTCATTCTTTGGTACCACCCAAAATAATCCACTCATATCAGTAATCTTACTTGTATTAATATCACCTAGATATACATTGTTATCTCTTATAAGTTTTAAAAGTTCTTGTTT
>NZ_JRPL02000056.1 GCF_000765905.2 Helicobacter trogontum
TTTTCAAAACCTTATCAATAAGCAACCTACGCAAACAAAGATTAAATACCAAAATCCCCAAAACAATGCAGTATATCAACGGGTGGGAGAAGAAACTAATAGCCAAAGAGATTTTCTAATCCAACTTAAAAGAGTAGCAGAATATAGTTATAGAGTATATAAGGGGGAGAAAGTGTTAAATAATAATCCTAAAAGGGAAACAGATGCTAAAGATTCTATTAATGAATCCATACTCAGTAACTTTATCTACAATGAATCTTTTATCCCTACAAAAATAGATATACATAAGGAGTTATAATGCAAGGTGCAATATTTCGTGATGATATAGCTTTTTGGACACAGCTTCTTCAAGAATATGACAAAGCAAAATCTATGCAACCAACTGATATACAATTTAATCAAATAAAATTTGATTCAATCCTAAAAACCCTCAAATCCTATCGCCCTTCTCCAAATGGTAATGGTATTAAATGGAGTAAAGAAGAAAAAGAAGCTTTTATAAAGCTAAGCCTTAAAGAACAAAGAAAAATGATAGTAAGAAAATCTGAATTGAAATCAACTCTCTTTCCTTATGTTAATGTGGATTATGAACCCTATACATATAGTGAGAGAATAAGTGATATGGCTAAAAAGACTTATACTAAAGCCCAAGCTCTTTTAGAGAAGCATAATAATACAGATTTTAATTTGCTAGATTCTAAGATTCAACAAGAAATACTTCATAATCTACGAGTAGCCTATAAAGAGCAGTATTTAAAAGCAGGAGCAAAACTCTCTGAATTACTTTTTAAAAAAGCTTCTCTAAAAGGAGGAGATGAAAGTAAAAAAGAAATACTTGAATGTGTAAAAATTGTAAAAGATTTGCTGAATGAAAAGATTCCAGAGATGAGCTATATGTATTATCAACTCTATAAATGGAGTAGTGATAATGAGAGATTATTTCACACAGAGCTAACACCTTTTAGCTTAGGACTAGCAAGAGAAGAAGCAAGAGAGTGTTATAATCATGCACTAGAGTGTGTTGTATGGGAAGCCATAGATGAGGAAGCGCAGAGAAATGCTAATGCAAAGAGCGTGTATGCAGCCGAACTCTATCTTGCAGCAGCTATTAAATACCAAAGTCCATTAGCTTTTTATCTAGCAGCAAGTAATTATGCACCTAGTGGGCTTACTAGTGAATTATTAAAATACACTCTTATTCCCTATAATGCGTGTCTGCGCTGCTCAATTGCTTTAGGAAATCTTGATGCTCTTATGACACTAATGGATAATTATAAGTATGGCACAAGAATGATGAGAAAATCTCCACTCACACTAAAACTCCTAGAAACATATGTAACAAAAAGATCTAAAGACTTAATCAATGGTTTAGATCCTTACTTTGATGAGAAATTTAGCCCTGAACTCATTATTGATTTGGGTTATATGTTTGCAGCAGCTTATGGAGGATCGATTATGGAACCTGGTCTTTCTCGCCTTGTGAAAGGATGGAATTATTATAGAATTACTATTAAAGATCCAAGAGATAGGGATTCTACACCACAAAGTATAAAAGAGTATTATCTAAGAATGTGGGAAATGTTGGTGTCATGTCACAATGTGATAAAAAGTGGTTTTGATCCAGTGTTTTGGTTAGCCCAAAAAATCTACTCCAACCTCACCTATGGACTACCATCAGCTCGTCCTTACATCTTTCCTAAAGAAGTGCTTAGCTTAGAGATTGATTTTACTAAGGGTTTAGAAGGATATGGAAAAGAAATGGATGAAGAATCACTTAATAAACTTATAGCAGAGGATAAAGAATGAAACAAACAACATATAACTTACATATAAATAATATAGAACGAAGAGAAGCTCTAAAGACATTTACAGATTTAGGTTTAGTAAGTATAGCAGGAAGTTTAGGTTTATCATATGTATGGAATAATCATAAAGATTCTAGTGTAATAGAATCTAATATTGCAAATCATGAAGTAATAAAGCATTCTATACATACAGAATCTAAGCCATATTTTATGTTATATCCACGTACTACATTACTACTTAGTTCATCTTTGATATATAACTTATCACATCTTTTTACATTACTTAAGCTAAACACACCTTTTATCATATTGTTAGATTCTTTGCATACTCCATTACTAGAAACACTACAAGATATAAAAGATAATTTAGAATATATCAATGAACGATATATATACAAGGATATAGAATCTAAACTAGATTCTATTATACAGACATTGCACAATCACAATACGCTATTTTATATTCACAACCCAAGCATAGCAGGTTTTGTGCAAGATAAAGATTTAGCACGAGAGCATACTTTAAAGATGTTAAAAAAGTATGTTTGTGGCAACAAATATAGCCGTGTTCTTCCTTTAAATGCCTTTCATACACGAACAGATTCTATCTTCAAGGAAGCATATTGTAAGGTTCTGTGTTATTTAGATTTAGCAACCGATGAACATGTAACCTATCTTTGCACAAGGATACCAAATGCTACAAAAGAGAGCATAACAAAACTCTTCAATTCTCAAACACTTATGGATACTACAAATCTCATCAAAACAAAAATCAAGATAGATCCAAGTCAAAGCAATGATGATAAAAACTTTATAACTTCAAGAGCAATGTCTTATAGCAGAGATTTTTTAATTCAGCTTAAAAGAGTGGCAGAGTATAACTACTTAGTATATAGTGGATCAATTGATGACAGCTTGAATCGTAAAAGCCCAACGAAAAGAGAAGTAGAAATGCTAGGCAGTCTTATCTATGATAAGGGCTTTATCCCCACAACTATAGATGTGAGAGATTAGGAGTGAGTATGCAGGATGCAATATTTACACATCATGAAGTAAACATATGGAACAAAATAACAAAAGAAGCAGAACACATAACAGAGAAGCATGATTTTACATCACAGGAGCGTATGAGATTGCATGAATTAAATTCAATCCTCCACACCCTCAAATCCTATCGCCCTTCTCCAAATGGTAATGGTATTAAATGGAGTAAAGAAGAAAAAGAAGCTTTTATAAAGCTAAGCTATAAAGAACAAAGAAAAATGATAGTAAGAAAATCTGAATTGAAATCAACTCTCTTTCCTTATGTTAATGTAGATTATAAACCCTATACATATAGTGAGAGAATAAGTGATATGGCTAAAAAGACTTATGCTAAAGCCAATAAGCTTTTAGAATCTCATTCTAAAATAGATTTTAATAATCTAAATCCACAAATTCAACAAGAAATACTTCATAATCTACGAGTAGCCTATAAAGAGCAGTATTTAAAAGCAGGAGTAAAACTCTCTGCATTACTTTTTAAAAAAGCTTCTCTAAAGGGAGGAGATGAAAGTAAAAAAGAAATACTTGAATGTGTAAAAATTACAAAAGATTTGCTGAATGAAAAGATTCCAGAGATGAGCTATATGTATTATCAACTCTATAAATGGAGTAGTGATAATGAGAGATTATTTCACACAGAGCTAACATCTTATAGCTTAGGACTAGTAAGAGAAGAAGCAAGAGAGTGTTATAATCATGCACTAGAGTGTGTTGTATGGGAGGCTATAGATGAGGAAGCGCAGAGAAAAGGTATGAGGGGAACTATCTTTGCAGCCGAACTCTATCTTGCAGCAGCCATTAAATACCAAAGCCCATTAGCTTTTTATCTAGCAGCAAGTAATTATGCTGCTCAAGGTGTTTGGACTACCGCTTATGCTCTTATTCCTCATCATGCCTGTCTTCGTTGTGCTATTGCACTAGGATCTCAAAGCGCGATAGATATGCTTATTCCCTATTATGGAGAAGGTCTTGATGTCCAAAAATCCTTACTAAAATTCAACACACTAGGCAAATATGCCCAAAAATCTTCACAACAAAAAGGCTTAATCAATGGTTTAGATCCCTATTTTGATGAGAAATTTCCCCCTGATTTAATAATTGATTTAAGTGCATATGTGGATGGTTGTGTATATGGTGGAAGTATTGATATGATGGGTTTAGTCTTAGCAAGGGAACAAGGATTGATCAAAGATCCAAGAGATAAAGATTCTACACCAGAGAGTATAAAGCAGTATTATCTCATGATGTGGCAGATTGTAGTCAATAGAAGTAAAACATATACATACAAAGGTATAACACCATACAATTTACTTAGCGATCAAATCTACTCCAACCTCACCTATGGACTGCCATCAGCTCGTCCTTATATCTTTCCTAAAGAAGTGCTTGATTTAAAAATAGAT
Organism: Helicobacter trogontum; assembly: GCF_000765905.2. Taxonomy (GTDB): domain Bacteria; phylum Campylobacterota; class Campylobacteria; order Campylobacterales; family Helicobacteraceae; genus Helicobacter_A; species Helicobacter_A trogontum. The sequence continues at coordinate 4,253 of NZ_JRPL02000056.1, forward strand.
TTTACTAAGGGTTTAGAAGGATATGGAAAAAGAAAAGAATAAGTTTTTTGAAAATTTCTTGCCTTTTAAACCTAAGCAGATATTACAAAGAGCTAATATGCAAAATTACAATCATACAATATTGCAGCAAAAAGATGTCTTAAAAGCATTGGAGT
>NZ_JRPL02000057.1 GCF_000765905.2 Helicobacter trogontum
ACAAACAGAGCATTCAAACACAGCAAACACCATTGAACAAGGTTATAATGAACTTACCCTATCAAATATAAAAGATAATGAAGAAATCTATGTAAGAGCACAAAAAGACTATAATGAATATATAAAACATAATTTCTCTCAAACCATACACAACAATAAAGATTCTAAAGTAAAAGGAAGTTACACAGAATCTATTACTAAATATCATAAGCAAGAAATATTAGGTTTAAAAGATGTAAGAGTTGGAGGAGAATATCTTACTAATGTAGCACTAAGTAAAGATACCATAGTAGGATTAAGTAATACTCTAAATGTAGGAGCTAGTAATAAATTAAGAGTAGCACGAAATAGTAGTGAATATGTAGGGGGAGATAAAGATATAGAGATAGGTAATAATCTTTGTAGTAGTGTTGGTGGGGATAGGGTAGAGAATGTAAAGGGGAATAGTGTGGAGGTGGTGGAAGGGGATAAAGATATGTTCGTTAATAAGAAACTTAATATCCAAACACAAGATGAAATAACCATTCGTTCTAATGATAATATATATATGAGTTCCCCACAATCTCTTAACCTAGAATCTGATACAAATACAGTAATGGTTTCTGATAATATCTCTATGATAGCAGATTCCAATTACATATTAAATGCCAATAGTGAAGCCTCTATACAAGTAGGAGAATCCACTATCACAACTAAGGGAGACTCTGTTATAATAAAAGCAGGTGGAGTTGAAGTAGTTATAGATTCTAATGGGCTTGTAGTAAAAGGTGGAGAGATTAAAGCGGAATAGGGATAAATAGGAAAGATTGATCAAGAAAACTAAGAAAAAGTGTAATACTACATAAGATAGATTGGGATAGAGCACAAAGGATATAAGTATAATATGTCAAGTTTTAACACAAAGCCTATATACATACAAGTAAGAGATGTCCATTGTAATCTTATAGAGAATGCCAAAGTAAAAGTCATTGCACCTAATGGGGATATCCTTTTTAATGAAAAAAGTCAAAGTGGAGAGATAATCCTTGATGATATACAAAAACTTAAAAATATCCATAGATTTAAAGTAGAGATAGAGCACCCACATTATCAAAGCAAACCCAAAACTCATGCCTCTTGTATAAGACTAGCAAACCTCCATAAACCTCACACCCTAGAATTCCCCTATCAAACTAAACTCTTAGTTAGCAATGTCTATGCCAAATTAAGAGAGATAGAATCTAAAGACAATACAACACTACAACAAAAACATTGTCCTAATAATAGGGCAAATACTCTTTGCCTACCAACACGCACATATAACCTTGATACAAAAATACTTGAAAACATACAAGCACAAGCAAGATTGCAAAATATCTCTATCTATCTTAAAGCCTACTATAATCAAGACTCTATCCCCAATAAAGAAGAACAGAAACAATATTACCAAGAACAAAAGAAACAAACAAAATGGGGTTATATCACTTCAAGTCCATACCAACACACAACAAAAGAAAATATAAGCTCTCCCATAAAAGAACATGAAACATTTAGAATTCTTACAGATTTAGATGGCAATGAAATAAGGGGTGAAGAAATAATAATAAATCTAAGAGAGGAATGGCTAGACAAACAAATTAGATTTTTTGCTTATGTAGAAAATCCCAAATATGAAGTAGGCGTTACATTATATATTTATTCCCCCTCACTTTACACAGAGGAGGGGCTTATTGATGTGAGTGGGTATATTGTGGGGTTTGGAGCAGCGATTGGCAGAGGTCTGGTAATAAAAGGCACAAAATTTATATCAGAAATACAAGGTAATAGGTATGTGAAAAAAGAAAGTAGAGAAATGCAAGGCATAGCTAGAGAATCTCTAAGTAATAAGGATGCGAGAGAATGGTATGTCAATACACAACTACCAAAAATGAAAGAGCTTGGCAATAGAATTTTGACACTCGAGGAAAGAGCCAAATTTCATTTTAATTTTCGCAATCAAGCTAGAAAGGACACAAGAGACGCTATGAAAGATAGGAAAAAAGCAGAAGAACTTGAAAATGACAGAAAAAACAAAACTTGGGAGGAATGGATAGAATATGTGAAAAAAAGAAAAGGATTGACAAAAATGGAGGATATTTATAATTATACCATTGAGGCTTCACAACGCACTAATCCTGATGTTAATAGCAAGTTTGGTATCAAACCACAATAATGAATTGTTATGTTTAATTGGATAAGGAGAAAGATAATGGATAAAACTAAAGAAACGAAAAGGATTTCCTATTCAAAGTATCTTTGGAAAAGAGTTAATCATTTAGATTTCACAATAGAGAATTTCTATTGTGAAGAAGAAGTTTGTCCTTTTTGTATTAAAGCATTGGCACAATACAAGCATTACAATGTTGTATTAAATGAAGATTATCTTTTGGGTCCTGATGTGAGTATTTGGGATTTTACTATCAATGATTTACCTTATATATGGATGTGGGATGTAGAAACAGGAGAGAATACTATACGAGCCAAGTTCACAGAAACACCAGACAATGTGGAAAATAAAACCCTAGAAAAAATTATGCAAGACTTATGCGATATTCTTAATATGCTTGTAGAAAATGGTGAATTAGAATCTACTGATGATACTTCAGAGGATTGGCAACCAAAGCATTATTAAACTCTAAAAACAACACAAATGATATTTTAAAGCCAACCCTGCAGAATCTAAAGCAAAACCTCACACTTACACAACAATCAAACAAACATAGATTCTAAAAACAAAAAATAACACAAACAAAGATTCTAGTGCCATAGAATCCAAAGACTACCTCTTAGGTGAAGAAATAGAGATATATTTCAAAGAGCAATGGAAAGACAAACAAATTAGATTCTTTGCGTATATAGAGGGTGCTAAGAGTGATGTAAGTGCGGATGTGGAAATACAAGAAACGCATTACACAATTTTGTATGATGAGGATAAAGAAAATAAACTCTTTCCACAAAAAGATTCAAGTATTGATTGGATAGATATCGCTATAGAAGCCATCTCTTTTATCCCTCTTGTAAGAGGAGTAAGGATAACTCTTAATATAGGTAAATGGGGATTAAAACTACTAAGAAGCAAAACTAGCATACCAAAGAAAGCAAAAGAATATAAAAGTAAAAAAATTGTTATAAAAGATAACAAAAAAGAGCAAGATAAAAAGAGCAAGACTCCCCCACCTATAAAAGAAGTTAAACTAGATACTCTACCCAAAGAGACACAAGAAGCCTATCATAGCTATAAAGCACATAAATGGCAAGGGACATATCCTAAACAGAATCATGGGGTAACTGAAAGGAATGAAGTGAGGGCGAATAAGACTTTTTACAATAATGATTCTATACTCCCCATAAAGCCAAAAGGAACATATAAAGAATTTGATATTATTAATAGACATGATCCAAGAAGATTTGTAAGAGATACAAAAAGTGGCGATATATACTATACAACAGATCATTATCAAACATTTGTGAAAATCATAGAATAAGGAGAATAGTATGAATTATGCTAAAAAAGATAATAAAGTCTATATTGTAAAAAACATGGACGAAGTAACTTTGAAAGACGATAAAGACTTATTTATCGTTAAACTAGACGGCTTAGAGCTTCACACCTTTGATGAGTTTGAAAAAACAGCTAGAAAAGCCTTTCAAACACCCACTGATGAGAGTATGTTTTGGCTAGATGAACCAGGAAATCCTTTTGTTGGTTGGATAACAGAACTTGAGTGGCTCTTAGATGCAGGATTTAATTCCTTTGCTTTAATTGTAGAGAATTGGAGTAAGACATTAGATAGAGAGCCGCAAAGAGAAAAAGAAATAGAATTTCTTTTATTTATATTTCAAGACATTTGCGATTTTTGGGGATATGAAGTTGTAAAGTGCGTTTCCTATGGAGAACCCAAAGACTTTAATATTTATTTGGTGGGCTAGATTCTAATAAATCTCAAAAACCAAAGAGGACTTATAAAGAATTTGATATTATCCAATAGACATAACCAAGACGATTTGCAAGAA